>JAUVEU010000058.1 GCA_030594645.1 Candidatus Aegiribacteria sp. | reverse complement strand
GCTGGCTTCTGACAGCACCAGCGATACACTGGTGACTATCATGAACGACAGCAGGATCTTTGCGGATACACTTCACCTGACCTTCATTCCCGATTCGATTATTCTGGATCCCGAACGCTTTGTTCTCAGGTCGGATTCATCCGGTGAGAGAGAGCCGTTTCATTGCAACGTGAACATGGTGAGCTGGGTGGGAACAGAGCCCATTTATGTTATCCCTACTGTCGAAGCGGATACAGCGATGCAGAAGCAGATATGGGAGTACGTAGAAGAAATGAGGGACAGGTTCAATCCGGATGCATTGGTTCTGACGGACAGGGAGGTCCTCTCAGCAGGTATTTGCGAGAAGACACTTTTCATATACGGAACACCAGCGGGTAACTTATGGCTTCGTAAGTACTTCTCTGAACTGCCATTTCTGATCAAGCCCGGTGTGATTACAGCAGGGGAGAGGTTCACTGGAACTGACCTGCGTTTAATAGCATCATGGAATCATCCGGAGAATCTCCAGGAGCATGTTGTCATTTATACCGCTGATGATCCTGCGGATATAGTCCATATCAATGGTCTGTATCACGGACCTTCCTGTTTCACCATCGGCAGGGACAGCCTTGTTCTGGCTACCGGAAGCTACATAACATCCGATACATCGTTTACAGAGATACTATTGGATTCACTTCCCCTGGCGCCTTCGAAGCGCACAGCCAATTAACCTGTAAAAATCTTAAGGATTCACCGGGAAGCATCTGCTACTGAATTTTGTCTAGTATTTTAGAAATTTTGGAAGAAAGAGGAGGCAAATCGTTCTTTACTGTTATCCATACAGCATCAACATCAACACCGAAATAGTCATGAACAAGCTTATCCCTCATCCCTGCGATATCCTGCCAGGGGATATCCGGATATTTACTTCTAATATCAGGTGATATCTTTTTTGTTGCTTCACCTATGATTTGTAATTGTCTGATAACACCATCCTGAAGAAGAGAAGTCTCTTTGAACGTGTTTTCAGTGATTTCAGAAAGATATTTTTCTATGACAGCAATTGAGTCAAGAATGTGTCTAAGAAGAACGCTGTCATCCCACTTTTTCATAGATGACCAGTTCCTCACTTAGAATTATGTCTCTGAGATAAGGACTGAGGGCTCCTTCAGTTAATAGATCAACTTTTCGTTCCATTGATTCAGAAAGTTCCCTTTCCATTTGAACTATTTCAAGAAGTCCCCTCGGAGATGAAAATGAAACGAGAAGATCAATGTCACTTGTGTCGTCAGCATCCCCTCTCGCAAAAGAGCCAAAGAGAGATATTCTAACAGCTCCGTGCTTAAGACAGATATCCAGAAGTTTTGAGATCTCAAGTTTCTGAATCAAACAATCCTCCCTGATACTATGTTACGATCCATTAGCATAATAACAAATTCAATAATTAATGTACAGTTTGTCAATCTCATAATAATTCGAATGTTGAGACAAATCCTCTATATGATTTGCCCCGATTTATTCCGTTCCTATCTCTTCGTCTATCTGTTTCTGGACTCTGTTGAAGAGGTAATCCCCTTCGAATCCGGAAGCGTCAAGAAGTGCTCTGGTCAGATCCTGAGTGGTGGCTTCCAGCTCCCGCATGAACTGTCCCTGGGCAAAATACCGCTTGCCTTCGCTGTCTTCTTCTCCGAAGAGGGCATTAAGGGGTTCCTCTATCATCTGGTCAAGACCCCACAGCTTTATGTGAAGAAGCTCGTGAATCACAACCTGTTCAAGATAGGCAGGGTCAAGATCTGATTTTATCATAACAGCAGCCATTCTGTTACTCTCATCGATCTTTACATCACCGGATTTGCGCCAATCCATTTTTTGAACGACGATTGAACGGATATCCCAGTCGCTCAGGCTGAGAAGCGGCTGCCATTTTGCAAGGCATTCATCTATCGAGTTCTCATCTACCGGTTTCATAATACACCGTTCACCTGTTCTTCTTGTTATGGGGTGTTTCATACTTTCCTATAGCAACTGAAGGATGTTCAATAAAAAATCTAACCATACTCCAGAGGTGGAACCAGAGAGCTTTCCCCGGTTTTCCGGCGCTCTCGCGTTTGTATAAATGTTTGATGAATGCGTCCGGTACAAACCAGACTTCCATTCCCGCTTCATGTGCCCTGAAGCACCATTCCACATCTTCGAAATACAGAAAATACGCAGGAGACATCAGTCCGAATTCTTTTCTGCCTGATCCGGTCAGCCACATCGCTGCTCCAACAAGCCAGTCGACTTCGGAAGGGTTGTCCATTTCTGCTGAGAAGAGATGTTTCCTCTGTCGAGCTTGAGCTCCCGGAAATCTTCCAAGAAATGTTCTCCTGAGGATGATATCAAGCAATGTCGGAAAAGTTCTTGCGGTAGACAGAACAGTATCTGTGGAATCAAGCATGGCAGGACCGAGCAGGCCTGCATCAGGATGTGTTTCTTCAAACTTCATAAGAGTGCTCAATGCTCCCGGCAGTATCTCCGTATCAGGATTAAGGAAGAGAAGGCTTCTTCCTGTTGCAATATCTGCTCCTCTGTTGTTTGCCTTGGCAAGCCCCATGTTTACATCAGAACGGAGAACTCGAAGTTCCTGAAAGTTTTCCGCGATGTCGGCAGATCCGTCGGAGGATGCGTTATCCACTACGATAATTTCTTTTGGAGTTTCATCAGAATTCAGGCGAAGAAGTGATTTGATTGTATCACTCAGAGTAGAGGAACTATTGTACGATGTGATAATTACTGAAAGATCAAGTGGCATAATATTTTCAAAAGTTGGGAAATGGGGGACGGAATATGTCCGCCCCCCGATAGAATGCTGAATTCTTTAATAGACAGCGTCTTTCAAACCTTTTCCTGCTTTGAAATGCGGTACGTCTTTCGCAGGATAAGTCATCTTCTGACCGTTTGCCGGGTTTACACCCGTCCTTTGTTCACGATGTTTTACGGAAAAAGTTCCGAAACCGACAAGGCTAACCTTCTGGCCTCCACCGAGCGCATCCTTGATTCCATCAAGAATTGCGTCTACGGCAAAACCTGCCTGTTTCTTGGTTATGCACGCGTTGTCGGCAACCTGTGCAACGAGATCTTTTTTAGTCACTTGTTCACCCCCTCCCTGTTGCTGTTACATAAAGCTAGAAGGCGGAAAACTTAATGTCAACCCCTGAAAAATATTTAAATTGGAGCAAATATGAAGCTATATCGCCGATCACTGAACGCTACGACAAGTATATGATATTTATAATGCACACAATGCAATGAATTATATACGAATATGTGAATATATTAGAAATTGCTTACATGTTGTTCAATTTTGATGTCAGGTACGTCGATTATGTTGATTCTGAAATAGAATCCACTGTCTACATCTGATATATGTCTGACAAAGACAGCCTCCCAGCAATGAAGGTTTCTCCTTAATGTGTAACTCTGATTTATGAAGCTCTCTCCTGACATATCGTAATACGCTCTGTATTCCAGTGACCAGCCGGGAGTCAGATCAAGTGATGCGGAAACACGAAGTTTGCTTATATCATCTTCTCCATGCAATCCATATCGGTAATAATGTGATAGAGTCAGCCTCAAGGGGAGACCTCTTTCAGTACTCCCGGAATCAGGAAGAAGAGTGCGGTCGTATCCCGAAAGTCGCAGATTTGTGGACAGCGACATGTTCGAAAGCTCGTTCTCATAGAGATCCCAGCTTCCGTTTCCCCTTAAACTCAGATTATAGAATGGAGAAAGTTCAAGTGATGCCATCAAAGGAGAGAAGGGAGTCTCTTTGTCATCAAGATTCGCAGAAGTGGAGAATGTGAGTGACGCGATCTCAAATCGGGATACTCTGTTATTCTCCCGCCGCTTTCCTTCAAGCCTGTTCTGGAGGTTGAAGGAGATTGTCCGCCTTCCGGAAGGAAGCCCGAAATCGGAGAATATGTAGTATTCTTCTCCGGCAGAATCAGCTTCAACGATCCCGTCATTATTGATGAATCTGTCAGGTGCCCACTGCAGGGAAACACCCGGAGTAATTGTATGTCTGATGGCTTCCATGCCGAAGATACCTGTGCTGAAAATACCGTAGATATCAGTTGAGAGAGATAAAGTGGTTGATGCATGCAGCCACCATGGCAGGTTATTGTCCTGTCTGTCTCTATCATATACTGTCCCGGTTGCGTTCAAAGAAGGAGCAAAAGAAAGCCATCCCCACAATCTGCTTGAGCCTGTGAGTCCGGAAGTGATTTTCATAGCTGAATTTGTAGCTCTCGAATCCTCCAGTCTTTTATCGCGGGAGAGATAATGACCGCTCAGATTCCAGTAAATTGAATGCCATGGCCGGATGAGGAGCGGATCAGATGGAGTTCTGAAAAGGGGAGCGGAGGGAAGGGAAAAGCGAATGTCAGGTAGTTCCTGCAATGACTCTACTTCATCTGGGATCGAATCTGGATCAAGATGAAGATAACTTGTTCTGTCTAAAACTCCCTGGAAGCTCAATCTGCCGAAGTATCTGTTTACGCTTATCCAGGAGCGTAACTCTCCGGTCATTCTATCTTCCGGAGATTGCTGAGTCTCCTCCAGATAGGATTTGTCGCTGAGAAATTCCCCCTGGATACGAACCGAAGTTCCGTCCGGAAAATCATGAAGGTGCTGTCCAAAAACCATCCATCTATCCCTTCTGGCTTCGAATTCCCTCCTCCATTCCGTCCTTAGATTTCCGTAACACAGATATCTGATTCTGTGTCGTTCATCAGCAGCTATCACGAACCGTGTCTTCTCCATGATATCTCCGTGGATCCACAGATCAGCGTAATCCGAAAAAGCGAAATAGTATCCCAGTTCTCTCAGAAATCTTCCGTCTCTGGTTGTCTGACCGAATTTCGGGGTTGTGAAACCGGAATGTCTTCCACGCCGGATAGGGAAGACCCAGTAAGGGAAATAGAGAATGGGAGTATCCTCCACATAAAGATAAACCGGTCTGGCAACGGCCTTGTCATCCGGGAAAACTTTCATAACAGGGCAGTAGAAATAATAGTGACTCGAATCATTTTCACAGGTTGTGAACCTTGCATCTGTAATGTTGAATTCGTTAGGACCTACTCTGGTGATTGATTCACCGTTATAGAAACCGAACTCGTACTGTGAAGAAGCGTCTGTAATTCGCCCTTTTCTGGATGTAAGGCTGTAGATCAGACCATCGCCTGTAATAGATTCGCCCCTGTCGAAAAGTTCTGTAGCACCGTTTGCTTCTATGAGTTCCTCTTCAGCGAAGTACATTACCGTATCTGATTTAAGTGTCATATCTCTGTAGTCAAGCGTTGTGGAACCTATCAGGACAAGGTCTCCAGTATCCGGATGGAATACAAGGGAATCAGCTGAATATACGATCGTTTCAAGCGTGGTCAGTGAAACTGTAGAGTCACCACTGCTGTTCTCAGTGCCCCTTGAATCAGGAGCAGCAAGAAGTATCAGAACGAGAAAACTGATCATTGAAATGAAACTCTTCCCATAATCGCGGCGCCTTCTGCTCCGGCATCGGAGCAGGAAGACAGCGCGGAAACGTTCCATTCGTATGGACATCTCCTGTTGAACTCATTTCTGGCATGTTCAATAAAGAGATTGAATGTTTTCACAAGACCTCCCGCAAGAAAAATCTTCGAAGGACTTAGGCAGTGGGAAAGGTTTGCGAGACCGACCCCTACCCATTCACCAAATTCCTCGAATGCTTTCAGGGCAGTTTCATTACCGGCTTCAGCAAGCCTGGCAATTTTCTTTGCATCCGCATTTTCCGAATCACTTCCAGTTCGCTTGAAATACCGAACGAGAGCTTCAGCAGAGGCATATCTTTCCCAGCATCCATGTGATCCGCACGGGCATGCCTCCCCGGAAGCATTAACTGTCATGTGACCGAATTCACCGGCATAACCTGTACCGTAAAGGATAGTACCATTGTGAACGATTGTTCCACCTATTCCGGTACCAAGCGTTATAAGCAGTACGAGTCCATCGGATGTGATTTCTCCGGAGTCAATGGCTTGAATTGCGAATGTGTTAGAGTCATTATCTATGACTGCGGGACATCTGAATGTGTCAGAAAGCTTTTCCTGAAGGGGGAAATGAACCCAGTTCAGAAGATTGGGTGAGTAAATGAGAATGCCGTTCTTTCTATCGACCAGTCCAGCGATTCCTGCACCGATTGATCGTGGAGAGTTATCGATGTTCGAGATTATCCGGCAAATTCGTGTGAGCAGTTTTTCAGGTCCTTCAGATGGAATAGTCTGAATAGTGGAAACAGTCTTGAAGCTATCATTGGCAAGGTATCCAAGAATGGTCGTAGTACCGCCGATATCTATACCCCAGTGTTTGCATGACGGATTATTCAATGCTTACGATTTCTCCGTCAATTACTTTAACGAGTGGAAACGCGGAACGGGGAATTGATACGCTTCCCAGTGTACACATACCCGTAGCTCCAAAATAAACATTGAGATTTTCCAGATGATTCTCCAGGGAGGATCTGGAGGGAACCCCGCTTTCCCATGCACCCAGTATGATCATGGCAGTATCATAACCCTGAGCTGACAGCATGGTCGGAAGAGAATCATATTCCCGCTCAAAGAAATAGGAGAACCGTGCTGTTGCGGGATTCATGGATCCCGATCCGAATGAAATAGGGAATACAGCTCCCTCAACGTATTCACCACCCTGCTCTACCAGTATCTCATCATCCCAGCCGGATGTTCCGAAAAGTCGGGCGTTAACCCGATAAAATCTGAGTTGTGGCGCAAGTTGAATAGCGTCCCAGGCTTCCACCGGAAGGAATACACCGTCCGGATTCAGATATTTTATTGCATTTATCTGATCTCTATAATCTGTAGCGCCGGTTTCATATCCCTCCATCGCTACAACCTCTTCACCAAGTTCTTCCACAACGGACTTGAATTGTTCTGCATTAGCTACTGATTCTGATGTATAGACATGAATAATAGCAAATCTTGAGCATCCGGCGTTCCGGACAGCATATTCAGCTACGGCCGCTGCGTCGTTGCCCTGAGAAACAACGAGCCTGTGTACATAATTGCCATAATCATCAAGGACAGAAGATGTTGCTGTGGGAGTAATCATCGGCAGGTTCCACCTCTGCGCATTGGGAGCTGCTATCTCGGCGTTCCTGCTTGTTAGAGGGCCAATAAGAGCCAGACATGCCGGGTTACTGCCAAGTGAGTTAATGATGTTGACAAGGTCAGTACTGTCACCGGAAAAATCGAGTGTTATCAGCCTTGGCACTGATCTGAAAAGGTCTGAGGTTCTCATAAAGGCAAGACATACACCAGAGGAAACGCGTTCGGCATATATTGATCCATCTCCTGTAGCCGGCAGTACAAGAGCTACAAATCCGTCCTCCTGAACTTCCACAGAAGGTTGCCCATATCGATCATGTGCGTCTGGAAAGAGTCGATCGATTTCCATTCCGGTAAGGATTGCTTTGTCTATTTCACCCTGCGCGGCGTACCTATCCTCCAGTTCAAGGAGTATGAAAACCTCTGTCCATCCTGTGGCTGGTTCCTGAGTCAGAAAATCCATATCCACTTTTCCCAGCGCCGACCGGAGCACATCGATTGCATTCTTGGATTCAGTCCTGTCAAGATTATCCTGATCAAGGATTATAAGAGTTTCTATTCCCTTTTGAATTGAACCCTGTGCGATTTCCGATTCCGCTATAAGGAATGTTGCGCTTGATGCTGTATGTGAGTCTACAGCATTTGAGACCGCTTGCGAAGCATTTGCGATAGCTTCCTCCGTGCGCCCCAGGATGAGGAGTGCTCTCCCTTTTCCAAGCAACCATGAAGATATCTGTATATCATCAGGAAATTGTTCCAGGGCTGATGTGTACAATCGAACCGCTTCTGACGCATCTCCCGATTGAAGCGCATTTCCAGCGAGGACAGTTATACCCTCAGGGGAATGCTCATCAGCAACAGGACCGCATCCAGTCAAAACTGCAAGTATCAGTATGGAAATTACAATCAGAGCCTGATAAAAACTGATTCTCAAGCAAAACCTCCTGCTTTATGGAATGTATAGAGCGAATATGAGCCACCAGGGCTTAACGGGAAAGGGCGGGAATAATAAACCCCGGGAGTTTCCCCCCGGGGTTCTTTCGCAACTGATGTATCTATTCTACAAAGTAGAGTCTTCTGTATTCTCTTCATTCAGTTCTGAGTTCTGCTCCAGTAAAAGTTCTTCTGGCGGGACTCCCATATTCTGAATCATCCATTCCGCATCATCAACGAAATCCGATTCAGGATAATTATCTATTACAGCCTGAAAAGCTTCTATTGCTGAATCGTAATCCGTTATCTGTTCGGAGTAGGTGAATCCGATCAGGAACTGAGCCTGGTGCGCGCGTTCATGATCAGGGAAACGTTCGATGAAGAGCTTGAAATACTCAACAGCGGTCTCAGGATTCGTTTCCATGAGGTTTTGAGCTGACTGCAGAAGTGAATCCGCGGGCATATGCTCATCCGGAAGGAATGCATCTTCGTTTATTTCAACTTCGTACCGTTCTCTGAGCCGGGGCAGAAGGTCATCCTGGAAGAAGGAGTTGACCATCGCAGGCTTAAGGACGTTTTCAATGGATTCTCTGACTTCCTCAAGCGGGCGCGTACCTTCTTCCTTCTTGTCTGTTACAAGGAAGAAATGGTAACCCATGATGGTTGAGTAGGGTCCTGCAACTTCTCCTATCTCAGCAGCAAACAGTGCTTCTGATATCTCTGACTGTTCGCCAAGGTAAGGCAGGGGAGAGTTAATGGTTATCCAGCCCATATCCCCGCCGGTATTGACTGTAGGTTCATGCTCGCTCATTTCCAGAACGATAGTCTCAAATGAATCACCGGCTTCAAGAGCTGCTGTAACAGCTGCAGTATCTTCATCCAGGGTTAGAAGGATCTGTGAAACTTTGACCTGTGCTTCCTGGCGGTATATGTCACCTGAGTGTTCGTTGTAGTATTCAAGTATTCTCTCGTCAGGAATTACAACAGCATCAACAACTTCCTGTTGGTAGAAGGTTTGAATGAGAGCTCTTTCCTTTGCGATTTTCACCTGCTGCATCGCCAGTTCCACCTGAGCGATAACAAACGAATCTTCTTCAAGTTCAAGGTCTATTGCCGCAGTAAGCAGCAGTTCTCTCTCCACAATATGGTTCAGGAGGAGCCTTCTGCCCTCAGGCGTTTCAAATGAAGTCCTCTGATAAGGGGGGATCATTTCCAGCTCATCTTTGAGCATCTGTTCAGTTATATGAGTGTCATCAACTGTTGCAAGGATTCTTGATGAATCCGTTGTGTCATTCTCTGAAGTGCCCTGAGTTCCACAAGCTCCCAGAATAAGTATTGCTGAAATTGTCAAGAACAGGGTTGCCCGCATAACAATCATCCTTTCAAGATATCTGTCCGTTTTGCTACTATGCATCATCATCAAGTGTGTAAGTGATTTTCTCCTGGTAAATCTCTTTCATTGCTGTGTCAAATGGCTTTCTCCTGGAATCTTTGCTGTCGATAAGAGGAGGGGCTCCGGATCTGAGCTTTCTAACCCTTTTCGCAATTGCAAGAGCCAGGACATACTGATTGTCCGACTTTTCTCCCATCGTTTCTATATCGCTGAACCTATCCGACATACGGTACCTCCATAATGTATTCTTTTATATTTGCAGGATAGACGCACACTTTATCCTGCTTAAAGAAAAAAGTTCCAGAATTGCAGCCGTGTTCTGTTACTGAACGGAATCCAGGCTATCGGCGGTTCCGAATTCCGAAATGATAAAGTCCCATGATGACTCTTCAACGAGATCAACTTCACGTTCATCAATCTGCAGTGTTCCCAGTTCAGAGCGGTTCCAGTACATAATAACAGTCAACTTGTCATTAGTTCCTGGAATTGCGCCATCCGTACGGCTGGGGAATCGGAGAGGATGAGTGAAGAAAACCTCAACTCTGGAGAGTTCGGGGTCAATTGTGGTGTAAGCCACGAATTTCATGGTTTCAACCAGGACAGAGTCGCCCCTTGCTCTTCTTGAAGTTCCACGAGGATTTTCGTAGAAGATGTACGTTGTGTCGGGAATAATTTCAAACACATATTCACCACCGAGTGGATCGATAAGATTATCGATATCTACATCGAGATTTTCCGGAAGTTTTGGATAGATAACATATGGATATCTCTGAGCAAGATATGCGGCTTGTTCTTCTGCTGCGCGGATAAGATTTGCTCTTGAAACCAGCAGTCTTCTCATTTCGGCATATTCCGGGAAGTTGAAAACCGTCAGTATTTCAGACCAGTCTTCCTCCAGGAACAATGAATCGGGGAAATCTTTCTCAACAAGACCGGCAACTACACCGCCATGCCTTTCAATATTGGGACAGGAAAAGGAGAACTGTGTACCAAGAGCGAGTTTTGGGTCGTAAGAATAGACTGAATCGTAAAAACCCGATTCCCAGAGTGTCGGACATACTGCGATAACCAGAGCAGCAACTGAGTCCATCCTGGCGGGAGCAATGATATTGTTGAAGTTCAGCATCATTGATTCCACTGAAGCAATAGAGGATGCAAGATCAGTTTCGGCTAAAATAAGCAGTTCAGCGTCAAAACCAATAGAATCATTGAAGAATTCACCTGGAGATAGTTCGCTATCTTCTTCAAGTGTGTAGTCAATAATGTAAACATCTCTTAATGCGATAAGAGAATCCAGTGAAAACCCGAGAGATTCTTCATGTCCTTTGATAACAAGTTCCAGGTTCGCCTGCTCAAAGTTTAATGAGTCAAGAAGATTTTCCATATCCAGCAAGGCGTTCTCGTTCCACAGGTTTTTCCATTGCTGCGGAATTTGAACCTTTATGATTCTGTTGTCGCCAAACGAAACGAATATACTGTCATTATTCAGCGAAGCGTCAAAGAAGTTATTAGCTTCCGCAAAGCTCAGAAGGCTGTCAAGATCAGGGGCGGGAATCCCTTCGGTGACATACATATGATGGATGTTGGCGTTTGAAAGAACACTCATTTGTGAACGACAGAATTCCCTTGGGATCCTGTACGTTTCGACTCTCTGATGAATTCTGAAAACCAGAAACACTGCCAACAGCACTATCAGAATTCTCACAAGAATCTTTGATCTCATAGACTATCCCTCCGGCTACAGTCAAATTGCTTCAGAAGACTGAATATGTAAACACGTGATGTTGAATCTACCCATCTTGTTTCACACCTGTCAATACATGAAAAGCTATTGCATCTGTTCAATTACAGGTACCGGATATATTAATCCGGCAATTACGGACGGAGGATTAATATTATTGATTCCATCCGGTTTTTCAATTACAGTCTCTACGCGGTCACCACCTGATACGACGTTACCGGTATAACAGCTGTCAAGTTGATTCACGATTGATCTGGCTCCAGTTACCTGTACGACAGTATTTGACAGAACCGGCCATAGATATCTTTCGGGAAGAGATCCGTCTGCGTTTATTCTAACGGGTAGAATCCGCGAAATTCTGTGATCTATTGTGACAATGATTGCCTGCGGATTGAATGAAATCGCTGAAAGGCTTGAATAGCGATTGCCACTGAATCGAACATTACTCTCAGTGAGTTCGTGAGATCTACTGTAAGGATAAGTCTGCTCCTGATTGGGAAGTGTTACATTAATGTGCAGTATTTCCGGTTTTCTTAGAATTTGATCGCGAAGAACACCTAGACCCTTACCGGCAAAAACGACTGAAACTGAGTCCTGTCTTTCATAATCAATTACGATGAAGTCATCGGACAGTACCGGAGCGGGGACAGGAATCTTCTCGATTATTTCAAATTGTATATCATTCATGGATATTATCCATAAAGTGACAGAAATAAACATTGCAAGTACCCATTGCCAAATATAGGTCTTTCCCTTAACCCACATAATTCAACTGATTTCTGTTCATTTCACCAACTTCATTCAGAAAGAGCAATTTTCATTTACTTCCGGATTCGACCTCTTCAATTGCCGGATTCTGGAAACCGAATGAAGACTGACTTCCAGAATCCAGTTTTCCGAATTTACTTTCATATGAGTTAATCTGAGATTCAAGTGTTTTTACAAGAGCTTTCATTCTGTGGGGTGATACAATGATTCTTGACATGAGTTTCGCGTTGTTCACTCCGGGAACAATTCGGGCAAAATCCAGTATAAATTCTGCTCTTGAAGCTGCGACAAAGAAAACATTGCTGTATATTCCATCAGCGTCAGCTGCGCTGACGTTGATTCTGGGTGGCTGATTCATCATCTTTGGGTTCACAGTTACTCCTTATGTCGTTTTGCCGGAGAACAGGCGACAGAGCACCATATCCGGATGGAGGAATTCTTGATACCAGATAACAATATAGAAAACATACTTGAAAGTATGCAGGGGAAAAGGGTGCTTGTCGCCGGTGATCTGATTCTTGACCATTATCTTGACGGTAAAGTTGATCGAATTTCTCCGGAAGCACCCATACCGATAGTATCACTGGAGAAAAAGTGTGAGCGATGGGTATTGGGCGGTGCGGCGAATGTAGCTCGTAACATCCGCTCTCTGGGTGGTATCCCTGTAATGGCAGGAGTAACAGGAGAGGATAGAGAGGGTGAGATACTAAAAGGATTACTGCTCGATGAAGGAGTGGATATATCCGCTGTAGTTTCAGATCCGACACGTCCTACAACATTGAAAACAAGGATAATCTCCGGTGGGCATCAGATTATAAGACTTGATAGTGAGGTCACTGATCCGATTTCTGAATCTATCATGCATGATATACTCTCCAGAATTGAGGGGACTACTTCGCAGCTGGATGCAGTAGTACTTGAGGATTATAACAAGGGAGTTCTTGTTCCTGAGATTATCTCACGAATAATCTCTGTTTCGAGATCCAACGGAATCCCCGTGGCGGTAGATCCTAAATTCATCAATTTCTTTGAATTCACCGGATGCACTCTATTCAAACCAAATAGGTTGGAGATTTCGCGTGCTCTTAGTAGAGTTATTAATACAATTGAAGAGGCCTGTAATGCCGGTAATGAAATACTGAAAAGACTGTCCGCTGACGCTGTGCTTGTAACTCTGGGTGAGGAGGGAAGCATCCTGTGCCAAAAAGACCGTGATCCGTTTTATAGACCTGTTGCAGCAAGACATGTATTCGATGTATCAGGAGCTGGAGATACTGTTATTGCTGTTATGGCTCTTTCGCTGGCATCCGGATTGCCCCTGGATGATGGAGTACGGATTTCAGTTTTCGCAGCTGCGGCAACATGCGCTGAACCGGGTGTATACGCGGTGAAGCCGAACGACATTTTGAGGGAGGTTGATCGCTATTCTCAATAGAAGAGCATTAACAGAGGATGAAGCTGCTGTTATGAGCGCTGAACTAAGAGCGAACGGCAGCAGGATCATATTTACCAATGGATGTTTTGACATCATTCACCCCGGGCATGTACATATTCTTCGGAAGGCACGCGCATTGGGAGATGTTCTTTTTCTGGGAGTGAATACGGATGATTCAATATCCAGACTCAAAGGACCGACCAGACCGTTTATTACGCTTGAAGCTCGTGTACAGCTCCTTCTTGAATTGAGATCAGTAAGTTTTGTTGTGCCGTTTGACGAAGATACTCCGCTTAAACTCATCAAGAAAATAGTTCCTGATGTTATAGTAAAAGGCGGAGATTATACGATTGATTCAGTAGTCGGTGCTGATTTCGTTGAATCCCATGGTGGCCGGGTCGAGATAATTCCTCTGATGAAGGGTTTTTCATCAACCGCAATCATCACAGCTCTTAATCATCAGAATAAAGAATGAGTCTTGACTGTAAAGGTATACTGGAGTAGAAAAGGCACATTCTCTGGAGAATCCAAATGGAGTTAAGCAGTATTCAATCAAGGAGTATTGATGAGTAGCACCCAGATACTATTCCGATTCTTCGGTCCTGTTGTCGCTGTTCTAACCGGACTGGTGGCCGTCAGTCGGTATCGCAGTTTAAAAAAGGAACCTCGTGGTACAGAAAGAATGATCCACCTGTCAGACATGATTCATTCTGGCGCGATGACCTATCTTTCAACGCAGTACCGCATCCTTCTGGTATTTGTGGTTCTAATTTCCGCTGCTTTATTTGCAGGTGTTGATTCTGGAACAGCTTTAGCTTTCATGTGCGGCGCGGGATTCAGTATGATCGCCGGATACATCGGAATGAACGCGGCGACAATAGGAAACGTGAGAACTACAAATGCTGCAAGAAGCAGTCTTTCAAAGGCTCTTTCCGTTGCTTTCCGCAGTGGAAGCATAATGGGACTGTCAGTAGCAGCTCTTGGACTTCTGGGTATTTCAGTATTCTACCTTCTTTACAGTAATATTGGTCCCGCAAAAACTTTTATTGAATCCATATTCGGGACTGTTTCTCTCAAGAACATAGCCGGGTTCGGTATGGGCGCAAGCTCAATTGCTCTTTTCGCAAGAGTTGGCGGGGGAATATTCACAAAGAGCGCAGATGTGGGAGCAGACCTAGTAGGGAAGATTGAAGCGGGCATACCTGAGGATGATCCCAGAAATCCTGCTGTTATTGCGGATAATGTTGGTGACAATGTTGGTGATGTTGCCGGTATGGGAGCTGATCTGTTCGAATCGTATGTCGGCAGCATAATAGCGGCAGTAGTTCTCGCTTTCGGTTTCGGCGTTACCGGTATCATTCCAGACGGACTGCTTTCCTCCGGTTCCGGTGCATCCGGATCAGGAACCCTGATCGCTCTTCCGATTATTCTCGCAGCACTCGGGACTCTTGCCAGTATAGCAGGGGTTGTTTCTGTCGGAGTACTCAGCAGGAAGGGAAGCCCTGCTACTGTCCTTAGAAACTCGACTTTCATAAGCACGATTCTGTCCATTGTTTTTGCTTACATGGCAATACGTTTTCTTGATGTGGGCGCAGGTGTCTTCTGGGCGCTTGTCTGCGGGGTAGTTTCGGGAACTGCAATTGGCCTGATTACTGAATATTACACAAGCGGGGGGCCAGTCAGGAGAATCGCGAAAAGTACGACAACAGGACCGGCAACATGCATTATTGAGGGAATAGCTGTTGGAATGGAATCTACAATATTCCCGATTCTTTTCATCGCTGCCGCTACAATGATCAGCTATCATTTCGCCGGCCTGTATGGTATCGCGCTCGCGGCTCTCGGGATGCTCATGAATGTTGGCATGACCATGTCAGTTGATGCCTACGGCCCGGTGGCGGATAATGCCGGTGGGATTGCGGAAATGGCAGCGCTTCCAGGAGATGTAAGGACAAGAACGGATAAACTGGATTCACTGGGGAATACCACTGCCGCAATGGGTAAAGGGTTTGCTATAGGTTCAGCCGCTCTGACCGCTCTTGCTCTATTCAGTGCATATGCTGCTTCCAGCGGCCTTCAGGCAATTGACCTTCTCAAACCTAATGTTGTTGCCGGACTTCTGTTTGGCGGACTTCTCCCGTTTGTTTTCGCCTCTATTACGTTGCGAGCGGTTGGACGGACTGCCATGAAAATGGTAGAGGAAGTTCGCAGGCAGTTCCGGGACATAAAGGGTCTGATGGAAAATGAGGCAGAACCTGACACTGAAAAATGTATTAATATTGCGACCAGGGGTGCACTCAGCGAAATGATTCTTCCAGGTATTCTTGCAGTAGTAATCCCTGTAGCAGTCTATTTCGCTTTTGGGGATGCGGGAGCTGAGACTCTTGGAGGTGTGCTTGCAGGAGCAATTGTATCCGGTGTTCTCCTGGCGATTTACATGTCAAATGCCGGAGGTGCATGGGACAATGCAAAGAAGTACATAGAAGAGGGAAATCTGGGAGGAAAAGGTTCTCCGGAACACGCTGCCGCAGTTATTGGAGATACCGTTGGCGATCCATTTAAAGATACCAGCGGACCATCTCTTAATATTCTGATAAAACTGATGACAATGGTCGCTCTTGTTATATCACAGATAAAGTAATTGGAGGAGAATATGAGTGAGAACACACTCGAATTCAATGATGAGAATGTTATCGCCGAGATTGAGAAGGTTCGACCTGTTCTGCAGCGAGATGGCGGTGACATCGAGTTTGTCGGGATTGAAGATAAAGTTGTTAAGGTAAGGCTTCAAGGAGCCTGTTCAGGATGCGCAATGGCCACCGTTACTTTACAGTGGACGGTGGAAAGGAATCTTAAGGCTGTATTCCCTGAACTTGAAAAGGTAGAAAACGTACAGTAGCAGTATATCCTGACAAACACCCTGGAATATTGCCAGAGTACTGAAGTATGGAGGATGAACCGGTGAAATCGGCTGTAAGATATGCAGTTATTGCGATTCCGACTGCGGTAATAGCATTCGTCGCCGGTACTGTTCTCGCACCATCCATTTTTGAGACTCCACGGTTTATTTCCTCTATTGGGGCTGCCTCAGTTCCGGTAACGGTTCCCGATGTTATTGGATTAACCAGACAGGATGCTCAGAGAGAAATTGAATCAGCAACTCTTGTGCTTGCCGGTCAGTGGTCAGTATATGGACCTTTTGAGACTATGGGCAGCGTTGTCAGACAGGATCCCCCGCCAGGCGCCATGACACCCAGAGGAGCTCCTGTGAGCATATTCTGGAATATTGGCCCCCTTTACAGATCCTACTGGCCGGATTCCCTCCTTGGGCTTTCCGCTGTTGAGGCTGAAGAGAAAATCGCTGACTGGCAGCTTTACTCCATTGGAAGAAGCTGGGTATCCGATCCCATGATTCCTGAGGGTCTGGTTATCGCTGTAAGTCCGAGACAGTACGACAGCCTTCCGGTAACAACACCTGTAAGGCTTCTGGTATCCACGGGCTGGCAGGGTATGCCCCGTTTCGTCGGGCTTTCAATAAATGATGCTGTTGATCTCGCGGAAATCAGCAATCTTATCCCCGTTGTCATAGAAGAGAGGCTGACAGATGATATTCTGCAATATAACATTGTTCTTGAGCAGCTTCAGGCTCCGGGTCATCAGTTTTCACCTGGTGATTCAGTGGAATTGATAGTGGGAAAATCAGATGATAACTGGGGAAACTGGTAGATGAGAAAAGGAATAATTGTTGCTCCCTCTGTCCTTGGCTGTGACCAGGGACAAATCGTCACGGAGGCGCTGAAACTGCAGAGCGCAGGTGCGGACATGATTCATCTGGATGTTATGGATGGAGTATTTGTACCTGTGCTTACTGTTGGGGCCGGTGTCGCGGCATGCATCGCTAAAAAGGTTGATATTCCGGTTGATGCGCATCTCATGGTGGAGAAGCCAGCAGCGCTGATTGATTCATTTGCAGCTGCCGGTTGCAGATACATTACGGTACACGTTGAAGTTACAAATCATCTGGACAGACTTTTACAGAGAATAAGGGAATCTGGAGCCGGTGCTGGAGTCGCCATCAATCCGGCGACTCCGATTGACTTCCTGCAGTGGGTTGCGCCTGCGGTTGATCTCGTGCTGATTATGACTGTGAATCCCGGATACGGTGGACAGAGACATCTGGAATATGTTCACTCCAAGATTCCAGCAATCCGCCGAATACTTGATGATTCCGGGGGAGAGAAAGCTCTTATTTCCATAGACGGAGGAGTAACTGACTCCAATGCGGGAAGATTGGCGTCTCTGGGAGTTGATATACTGGTTTCCGGTTCTTTCATTACAAAAGCGGATGATCCCGCTGGAGCTAT
>JAUVEU010000036.1 GCA_030594645.1 Candidatus Aegiribacteria sp. | reverse complement strand
GTTGGAGTCCATTATCTCCTTGTTGGGTATTGTCACGAGGGTTTTTTCCAGGGTACGTATTCTGGTCGAACGTATCCCGATCTCCTCAACTGTTCCAGTAGTACCTTTGATTTCGACAAAATCCCCAATCATGAAAGGCCTGTCCAGGAAAATAACTACCGAAGCGAATATCCCCGATATGGAATCCTGGGCAGCCAGAGCCAGAGCAATACCGCCAATACCCATTCCGGCGATAATTCCGCTTACAGGATATCCGTTGGACTGCATGTAAAAGATGATACCGATAGCGACAACGATGAATTTAGCGAGTTTACGGAGTATCGGGATGAGCTGATCATCCATTCTTGATTCGGTATCAGATGCGATATCAGCCATCTGTTCAGAAACGGCGTCAATTGTTCTCATGATGAGCCATAGGATGTTAATAGTAAGAAGGAATAGGAATGCTTTTTTTATCAAGTCAACTGTAGAGAGTGGTAATGAGTGGATGAGCAGAGAAAAATAGATACCCACAATAACAATCAGGAAAGACGCTGGTTTAATCAGATCCCTCGCGAGGGCTGCTATGAAACCAAGTTTTTTCTTTCCCGTTTTTTTCAATATGGATCTCAGGACGCATTTCAATGCAATAGCCAGCAGTACTATGATGATTGATGCAGCGATCTTGCCCAGAGGTAATCCACCTGTACTGTAGTTATAAATATCTGCCAGCGCTTTACTCATTCCTTTACCTCCATTACGGGGCTGATTCAAGTCTTCATACCCGGACAAAATGAAGAAGGTTATGAATCGTGTCAACTACTCCACATATTTCACATTGATTCTGAACATTTTTTTGGGAACCTTGTTTGTCACTATGTGATATATTTCGACGTACTGCTGGTAGTGAAACATATCGAACGGTATGACTGTTCTTTTGTATTAAGGAATGTTTCTCTCTTCATACTGGCCTGTTGACAATGACAGGAGCAACACACATTTCATTGGATTGTCCATTTCAATAAATATTCTGGAGGTATCTTGAAATTCGAAAAGATCAGAGACTGGATACTGCAGTTGTCATTGGCACTGATAATATTTTTTGGATTCCTGAGACCATTTGTTATAGAGGCATTCAGAATTCCCACTCCCAGTATGGAAGGAACCATGCTTGTGGGAGATCATCTTCTTGTTATGAAAGTAGAAGAGGGACAGCGAATCCCTTGGACAGATAAGATGGAACCACTTTTTCATAATTACAGGGGAAATTCTCACGGGTTGCTCATGCCTGCGACAGGTAACCCTGAAGCCGGAGAGATACTTGTGTTCAAATGCCCGGCGACGGGAAAGGATTTCATTAAGCGGACTGTAGCTGTGGCAGGTGATACCGTCAGGGTGAGCGGAGATACCTTATACGTAAACGGCCAGCCATCCCCGAACTGGGCGTTATGCTATCAGGATGAATTTGAACAATGTTCTCTTGATCAGGCATGGCCTGACTGCATAGATGAACTGTATGGAAGGGTACGTGATCTTGCTTACTGGGAGATAAGAAACAACTGTATTATCACCGAAGACGGTCTTCTGGCTTATGTCGTTCCCGAAGATCATGTATTCATGATGGGGGATAACCGGGATCACAGTAGCGACAGCAGGGTCTGGGGGGCATTACCGGTTGATCTGATTAAAGGTGAAGCTCTTCTAACATACTGGTCATGGACACCTGGCGATGGTCTACCCAAGTTTGACAGAGTGGCAAGGTTGATCAGGTGAACGATATTCTGCTGAATGAAACTATGCCTTACTCAGTAGCATATTTTGAAAAGGTACCAATTAGATTTCTGAACCTCAAAGAGCTTTCCCGGGGAGCTCTTGACAGCAGAGACCTTCACAGAGACGGATTCTGGAAAATAGACAGCAGAACAGGTCCGGTAGCCTACCACGCTATTAAGAACGGAACACCCTATCGATTTATAGGGCGGGATGTAAAAGGACTTGAAGATTTTCTGCAATGGCTTGAGAATGATATTAAGGAAATGTACCTGTCCTATTACTTTGTTGAAGATGATGTGTTGAAATACCTGCTGAGATGCTGGACCGATCAACCTGTTCTGAGGAAACTGAATGGATCCAAAGGACAGATAATGGATCTTTATGAGAAGCTGATAGGGAAAGGGGAATCCGGTCTTATCAGGACTGTCAAGGACGATATTACAGGTCTGTTCCCGATCATTGATGGAGCAGCTGATATTGGCTGGTTGCCGGGCAGAACTCTTGATGGCCCGGAAGTCTGGGAATATCTCGAGTACGAAGCTTCGAGCGGAAGTTCAGGATACTTTTATCCAGGGAAAACTCATTCTTTATCCGGTGTTGGTCTTGATGAGATATCTCTTCTTCTCAATGCTTTTAACAGCTGGTACACAGTGCTTCTGGAAAGGTGGGCGGACTGTTTCATGCAGTCAGTCCATATATTCGGAACCATGAGAAAAGAGATACCTTTGCTTGCAAAGCTTGTTCTAATCCCAGATGAGGGCTTGCAGCAGAAAGTAGCTTTTGATGATCCTCAGAGGCTTCCAGAGATTGTTCTATATCTTGTGAATGCTATTTCACATGAGAATGACAATCCGGATAAATGTCTTCAGCTGTTCAAAGACATTAATTCCGACCAGAGACATGCGTTGACTTCAGTAGGTCTTGGTGATTTGATGGAAACAAAGAAATCGAAATATTCGGATTAACCCGATCAGCTCTGAAGGTAGCGCTTGATATCCTCCTGTGTACCCATGATGAATATGTGATCATCTTCTCTGAAGACATCGTCCGGTCTGGGAATTCTGTACTTCCTGCCATCATCCGTCATTCTCCCGATATATGCGATATTCAGACCGAAGACGCGGCGAATGTCCAGATCTCTGAGCATTCTGCCAACCATTGCTTCCTTGACTTCCACATGTGCGAAGACAATTCCGCCCGAGAGAGGTATATAGGATTCTACACCCTGCAACGTAAGTCGTCTTGCTTCGGTGACACCCTGAGTCTGTTCCGGAGTGTAGATATGATCAGCTCCGACCGCCTGCAGAATGCGTGCCTCGCGTTTACTTGTGGCTCTGCTGTGAACCTTCAAACCCATATCCTTGAGTATTTTCGTTACAAGAACATTAGAGCCGAAATCTTCTCCTATCGCAACAATGACAAGATCCATATTCGCCAGGCCATGTGCTTCAAGAATATTCTCATCGGTGCAGTCAAAAGCTACGGCTGCAGAGACTGAATTACTGATCTCCTGAACAAGACGCTCGCTAATATCGATTGCAAGTACTTCTGCACCAAGATCTTCAAGTTTTGTAGCCATACTGTATCCAAATGAACCTAAACCGATTACAGCGAATTTTTGTGATTTCAAAATTATCTTTCTCCGATTCTATCCAATTGTAATCCGTGTTTCGGGATACTTATACAGCATAACATGCTTTCTGCCAGTTGCCGCAGCCAGTGTAGCAGGTCCAATTCTTCCCACAAACATTGTAAGTATGATTATTACCTTTCCTAACCAGGTCAAACCCGGAGTAGCTCCTGTGGATAGACCTACAGTGCCAAAAGCGCTCATTGCTTCAAAAATGTAGTCAAATGGTCCAAATTCCTGTGAAGAATTCTGTTCAGATATCAGCAGAAGTCCTGCTGAAACGGTGAAAACAATCCCTCCGAGAAGGAGTACGGCAGACACACGGTTGATATCATGAGGAGAAATGTTGCGGTTCCATATCTCCGTGGATGGTTTTCTTCGAATAAGAGACATGAAACTCATAAATATCACGCCGATTGTGCTGGTTTTTACACCACCACCTGTTCCGCCCGGAGACGCACCTATGAACATTAACGCTATGATAAACCATTGCAATGCGGGCATCAGAGTGGATGTTGGAACGGTATTGAACCCTGCTGTTCGCGGCGTTATGGAACCGAGAAAAGCGTTTGAGATCTTCTGAGAAAGACTCATTCCAGCAAGAGAATTGTTCCACTCGAACCCAAGGAATAATACAAAACCAACTACTATTAGTATTGCCGTTATACAGAGAACGAGTTTTACCTGTACAGACATGCGCAAACTAATTCCCGTTTTCATTCTGTGAAGAATATGCGCTCCAAGAGAAGTTAGAATCAGAAAACCGATTCCCCCAAGCACGATTAAGCTGCCGATAGTAATAGCGATTCCAGGAACGTGTGCGAAAGCTTCCAGATTGGTTGGATTATTGAAATAACCGGATGTAGCATCTGCAAGAGTGGGATTCAGACTGAAACCCGCGTTGCAGAATGCGGAAACACTATGGAAGATCGATTGCCATATCTTGAAGTTCATCGTCCATCCTACAGGCTGACCATCCCATACCAGGTAGAGTATGAAAGCTCCAGCACTTTCTATTGTCAGTGTCCAGCCAATAATGGAACCCATTATCTTTTTAAGATCATTTATAAAATCACTATCCATTACCTGAATAAGCGAGGCTGATTCCCTGAGACCGGCATTGTGCCCGAGAAACAGCGCGAAAAAAGCCACAAATGTCATTATTCCCAGGCCGCCAACCTGAATCAGCATCAGGATTATAGTCTGTCCGAAAACAGTGAAATCCGTTGCTGTATCCCTCACTATAAGCCCTGTTACACATGTTGCCGATGTAGATGTGAAAACCGCATCAATCACACCGATACTGTTACCGGAAGGAGTCGCGTTAGGGAGAAGCAGCATTGCTGTTCCAAAAGCGATAACAATAGCGAATGAAACCGGAAGAATTGCAGCGGGAGAGAGGTGATCCAGAGTCCAGGATCCCATATTCGCAAGGAGTACTCTCACGGAGCAGAGAGTACTGTATATAAGGGAAATTTTTATGAAAAGAGTTAACCCTGCCGGTAACACTCCGTGATTTAATGTTTGGATTACGACGATCAGGATACCCAGGATGTAAAGGAAAGAGAAGAGAAGCAGCCATTTTTCGTCAGTGAATCTGTCCTTGAATGAAGAGACTCCATCCGGCAGGACTATACCCGCCAGGAATATCATGGATATAATGACAATCAGAATGTCGGCTGCGAGAAGAATATCCGGTGACCGAAGAGACAGCCCGAATAGTGCAATAAGGACAGCAAATACACATAGAGAAAGAAACAGTCGAACTGAATCACTTCCTACAAATCTGTTATCCAATGCGACCATACCTCCCTGCCACGGTTTCAAGCATATTAACACTCAATGCACGTCCGGTCAAATACGAAAGGAATCTAAATGATTAATGCGGTGGAGTACAACAAGTTCCTTAATTTAAGACCTTTGAATGTAACAAGAGCATTTCCTGCGAGCAGGTTTGCTCTTGTAAGTATGAAGGATATAGCAGCGGTTGCTGTTGAAAAGAATGCCATTGTCATGGCTGCCAATATTCGCAATCCCCTGAGTGCCCTGGGAATTCTTCGGGCAGCGAAAAAGGTTGATTCTTTTGTTTTGCTTGAACTGGCGAAATCAGAAGCTGGTTATACGGGGGTGAATTTCAGGAATCTCCCCTGGTTCGCGATGCAGTTCTCAAGTTCAATTGAAGATAAAACCGTTTTCGGTCTGCATATGGACCATTACGCGATAAAATCAAACAGTGACAGAGATGAAGCTGTCATAACTGTTCCTGATGCCATTTCAAGGGGCTGGACTTCAGTGGCTGTTGACGCATCGCATAACCCGGATTACGAGAATCTGATCTTCACCCGTGATCTCGCGATGCACATTCCACCATATATCGGTCTTGAAGTTGAAGTCGGTGAAATAAAGGGTGCCGGGGTTCTCACAACCGTAGAGGAAGCAGAGTATTTCGTGGGAGGTCTTAACAGCTGGGGGATATTCCCGGATTTTCTCGCGATCTCAAATGGATCCAAACACGGCACTTACGATTCTTCCAAGGGTGAAGGTGAGGGAATTGACCTGATAAGAACCAGAGAAATAGCGAATGCAATATCACAGTACGATTGCAGGATTGCTCAGCATGGTATCAGTGGCACTCCGCTCGACAAAGTCGGGCATTTCAAAGAGTACGGTATCAACAAGGGTAATGTAGGAACTCTCTGGCAGAATATCCTGTTTGGTCTGGAAATGGATCCTGACAGCGGCAACGCCGTGATTGAGAAAGGATCGTTTGTAAAACGTCCCGATAAAGGAATTCCGAACGATTTATGGGATGAAATAGTGTCGTGGGCTGATGGATGGGGATATTCCCGCAATTCCGGAGATTACAAAAAAGCGAACCTGCCTTTCCACTACAGGATAATGAGTCTGCCGTACCAGTACAGAGATCGTATTCTGGATGAAACAGAGAAATGGGCGCTCAGGTTCTTTGAAGCATTCAACTCCACTGGAACCGGAACTGCGGTTATTGATAGAATCCTGCAGAGAGATGACTGGAATTCTGCTCCCGAACGTTTTATAACGGCAGTCAGAAAAAATTACTTCGCATCCTTCGCGCCTGATGCCAGCGCCGGGAAAGAGCATAGTACAACCGGGGAGGACTTCTCCGACTGAAAGGGTGATGGATTTCTGGAACGATATGTAATCAGAAACGCAAGGATAATAGATCCTTCAGCGAATACTGACTTTCACGGGGATATTCTTATCAAAAGCGGCAGAATTGAAGCTGTTGAACCTGGCTTACCCGTTGAACTCGATGCTATACCGATAGATGCTGCTGGAAAATGGGTATTTCCAGGACTGGTGGATATGCATGTACATCTCCGTGTTCCCGGCGGTGAGGATTCGGAAACAATGGAAACAGGTTTGAAAGCAGCGATTGCAGGAGGTATAACCACCGTTGGTACTATGCCGAATACAACTCCTCCAATCGATACCCCTCAAATGGTTTCGGATATGATCTCTGCGGCTTCGAATCTGGGCCTTGCCCGCTGCATGCCTGTTCCATGCGTTACCAGAGGTAGAGCTGGAGAAAGTCTCGTCGATTTTCAAAAGCTGCATGAAGCCGGAGCCACCGCATTTTCCGATGATGGCGACCCGGTTCATGATTCCGGATTGCTGCTTCAGGCAATGGAAGCTGTCTCTCCGTTCAACGGCGTGATTATCGAGCATCCTGAGGTTATGGAGCTGTCAGGGGGTTCAGTTAATCAGGGAGTAATTGCCGGGGAGCTTGGTGTAAGGGGAATCCCCGAGTGTGCCGAGACAGTAGATGTTGTCAGATGTCTTGAAATCGCAAACAATTGTCCGGGGCATCTTCATTTGACCCATCTGTCATCACCAAGGAGTATTGAACTTGTCAGATCTGATTGTTTCAGGTCAGCAGGAGTCACAGTTGATGTAACGCCGCACCACCTGATTCTCGATGAAACCGCTGTTCTTGAGCATGAATCAATGGCAAAGATGAATCCTCCGCTTAGAAGCTTTAACAGCCGCTCCGAACTGCTTGCCATGGTAAAGAAAGGCATGGTGGACGCTGTTGCTTCAGACCATGCCCCACACGCTATGATAAGGAAGCGGCAATCACTGGAGGATGCAGCTTTTGGTATTGTCGGACTTGAAACCATACTGCCTCTGACAATTGAGGTTCTTTATACGGAATCCGGCATGCCTCTCCTTCAGATACTCAGTCTTCTGACGAAAGGACCGGCTCAAATTCTGAGAATTCCGGAACCCGGCCTTGCAGCTGGGGAAAAGGCGGATATTGTCCTTTACGATCCCGATATTGAATACAGTCTTTACGAAACAGGAACATTTTCGAAATCGAGGAATACACCCTTTTTCCATAGAAGATTAAAAGGTAAAGTCGAAGCTGTCTGGATGGGGAGGCTTGTCTACCGGGATGGTCAGTTTGCATAAGTCAGGTTATTCAGTTGCGACAGTAATGGTGTTTACATTGTTACTTGTGGCTTCATGTGCTTATTATAACACGTATTACAACGCCAGGAAAAGCTACAGAGAAGCTCTTGAGCTTGCGAAACAATATCCTGACAATCCGATATCTTCAGAGGAAGTACTGCTTGACGAAGCTATTGCAGGCGCAGCCAAGATTCTGGCTATCTATCCTGAAAGCAAATGGGTTGACGATGCTCAGCTTCTTCTCGGCAACGCGCTTCTTCAGCTGGGCAGACGAACGCTCACCGGAAGCGGTACGTCAGATTTAACCGAAGCAATGATGGCATTCTCCTCGACAGCGATATTGACGGATGATCAGACAATTCGCGATAAAGCGTTTACAGGCATGGGTCTCGCAGCTATGGAACTTGGCAGATTGAATGATGCGGTTGCTTCGTTCGAGAATGTTTCCCATGAAAATAATGATAGATACATTTCCTCACGATTGTATCTGATGGACGCACAGCTGATGAATAGTCAGCCTGAACTGGCTCTTATTGTTGCTGACAGTCTTGGATCACCAAGTGACGACAGCCTTTCAGCGGAACTGACATTACTGATAGGCCGCGCCCTGATGGAAACCGGACTTCCCGACAGCGGAGCTGTAATGGCTCTGACAGCAGGAGATATGTTCAGAAGAGGAAAAGGCTATTATCGGGCGCTTACCATTGCAGCAGAGGCTTATTTGCAGGCTGACAAACCCGAGAAAGCGGTGGAAGTACTGACAAGACTTCTCTCAGGTTACAGATCTGATCTGGAAACAGCGACTATTGCTCTTCTTGATGGAAAAGCCAGGGCACTCGCGGGAGATCACGCAGGTGCAATGGCCTCTTTCAGAAGCGCTGCCGATCTTGACAGTTATCGTGAATATGGTGCTGAAGCTCTGTACCTTCGAACGATACTTCTGGAGAAGGATGGCAGAATTGAAGACGCGCTTGATGATCTGGAGGAGCTTTCCGGCAGAAGTGGTGATTACCTGTGGCTTCGTCTCGCAGAAGACAGGCATAACGATCTCGAACTGCTTCTGGAATATTTGGATGAGCTTGACAGATGCAGTGAAAGTGAACGCTGGCTGTACCGGGTAATGATTGCTGAGAAAAGAATAGATCTGTATGGGAAGGACGATTCAGAAGCATTAAATGAACTGATAGCTCTTTCTGAAAATGCGCCTGATATGGAAAGAGCAATTGCTCTTGCGGCTCTTTCGGATATTATTACAGCTTCTGTGGATTCTTCGAGGATTTTGCTGCTGAAAGCTTACGCCCTGTGCGATATGGGAGATCTTGCAACCACAATTGAAAACAGATTTGACTTTGATCGGGGTGACGGATACCGTTTTCGACCCTCTGTTGTCCTTGAGCATGCCTGGAGTCTTCTGGAAGAAGAGAAATTCAATGAGGCATGGGAAGAATTGAATACAGCTCTCTCATCCGGATGGAGCAGAATGAAGAGACCTGAAATTCTCTGGGCTGCGTATCTTGCTGCTGAAGGGGCTAGGATGGATGATAGTATTCTTGAGGAATACCTTACGGAACTTTCCACTGAATATCGAAACACGGAAATGGGCATTTCCGCTCTGAACAGGCTTGGAGGTGTCGAAGAAGGTGGGGAAGAAGAGTAGCAAGATGGACAGAGAAGTTATTGTTACCTCAAAGGAAGAGTTCCTTCCGGGTATATTCAGAATGTGTCTTGAAACCGGAAAGGATTTTTCCGAGCAGTCAGAACCAGGACAGTTTATTCAGGTTGAGGTTTCTCCAGGTCCATTTCCGGTGACCAGAAGACCGTTCACGATCAGCAGGACTTACAGTTCTTCAATTGAAATCGTTTTTGAAACCGTAGGCCGGGGAACCGTACTTCTTTCAGAGGTTGAAACAGGCTCAACGGTAAGAGTTCTCGGACCTCTCGGCTCCGGTTACGAACTGAATAGTGGCGGCTGGCTTCTTGTCGGCGGCGGACTGGGCGCTGCCGGATTTCCCGGCCTTGTTTCATTCGTTGATTGCAGACTTCTGCTGCTTGGAGCCTCTACAAAGGATAAACTGCTGCCGGTACCCGGTGTATCTTTCCTGAGCATCACTGAAGATGGATCGAGTGGCAGAAAAGGACTCGTAACCGATTTACTTGAATCCGTTCCGTGGGACTCTGTCAGCAATATCGCCGTATGCGGACCGGTAGCCATGATGAAAGCTTTCATTCAGAGAATTCCCGGCGAATTCACTTCCAGTACGCAAATTTCAGCTGAAGCCAGGATGGGCTGCGGCTGGGGAGCATGTGAGGGTTGTTCAATACCGAAAGCGGGTGGCGGATACCTCAAATGCTGCACCGACGGACCCGTATTTCCTGCTGATTCAATCGACTGGGAACGTTATGGGGTCGTATCTTGAATTTTGGTGTTTTTCTCTCTATTGATTATTCTCAAGATTCTTAATAATTTTGCTGATAGTACTGTAGTGCATTCTGGAATGCTTGGCAATCTCCTGTTGGCTATAACCATGTTCTATATGAGCGATATAGATAGCTTTATTACGACCGACTTTATCGGAAGCGCTGGCAAAAAGATCCTCAAGTGAAGGACGGCTTAAGAATCTTTGGTTACGGGGAACTTCCGGAAGATCCCGGTATTGATCACTTCCGACAAGAGATTCCACGAACTGCTCTCCTCCTAGAATCAAATGACCCCTGGTCTTTTCAAAAGGGGATACAGCATCATCAAAATCGTTTACAAACAAAGCATACTCCCGCTCAGCTGCAAACTTATCAAACCCGAATTGAGAAAGAATCCACTCTGTACTAAGAGGACTGTCTTCAAGCTGGTAGAGACCAGCGGTCTGTCTGTAACTGCTCCAGGTATAGTCGCCCGGAGACTTAACAATACCGGAGCGAACAGGATTAAGTACGATATATCTGCACAACTCCAGAAGATAGCTATCCTTTTCTACCACGATTGCTTTGAAGCGTCCCTGGAATAAATGTCCTGTACGATCATGCGAATGATTGAAGTATTGAGCGTATGCGCTGTTCAGCAGTTTCATTCCCGCTGACAAATTTCCATCGGATGTCTCAAGTAGTAAATGGTAGTGATTTGACATCAGGCAATACGCATGGCAAAGCCAGTTGTGTCGGTTTACCGTCATAAGTAATCGAGCCAGAAATGCGGTTCTATCGGAGTCGTTCAAGAAAATGTTCTGGCGACCGGTACCACGAGCAGTCACGTGATATACAGCACCTGGATATTCTATTCGGAGTGATCTAGTCATAGGTGAAGTATAATAACAGTAATGCCAAAATTCAAGATACGACCCCATAGTAGACAATGAACCGATCTTGTCAGCAGACTCCGGGATAACTTATGTTCTTTTGACTGATTAAATCGACTGGGAACAATGGGAGGGGATTCACTTATGAACAAAGCGTATTCATGGACTTTCTGGAACAGAGAATTCGATTCCCCCATTCTTCTTGCATCCGGTACGGCTGGATTCGGACTTGAGCTGATGGAACAGGGTTATCTTGATGGAGCTGCAGCAGTCATATCCAAGGCGACAACCCGGAGACCGCGTGAAGGCAACCAGCCTCCAAGAATAGTCGAAACAAGATTCGGCCTTCTCAATTCAATAGGACTCGCGAACCCGGGTGTTGATGAAGTATTGGAAACACTGCTTCCGCAGGCAGCAGATCTTCCATGCCCTTTGATAGTGAATGTAGCCGGCGAAACTGTTGAGGAATTCCCGGCAGTCATAGAAAAACTGGAGCAGTCCCCGGTTCCTTTCGGATATGAAGTGAATGTATCATGTCCCAATGTTGCTGCCGGAGGTATCACCTTCGGAGCTTCACCTGAGACTGTAGAGCGGATTTCATCCCTCGTAAAAAGCGTTTCTTCAAGACCTTTCAGTGTAAAACTTACACCCAACGAGGGGAGCATCACAGATTCAGCATTGGCTGCAGAAGCAGGGGGAGCAGACTCGGTGACTGTCTGTAATACGTTTCTCGGCATGAAGATAGACTGGCGGACAGGAGAAGCTCTTTTGAAAAGGAAGGTTGGCGGCTACTCTTCACCTGCATTGCTTCCATTGACGGTGGCAAGGGTATTCAACACCAGATCCGCAGTTGGAATACCGGTTCTTGCGTCTGGCGGTGTCAGCTGTGCCGGGGATATACTTGAACTGCTTGCGGCCGGAGCTGCCATGGTTCAGGTTGGAACATGGCTCATGAGAAGACCGAACGCGGCATGTGAACTCATGAAAGATATCATTCGGCTTCTGGAAGGTGATTCCGACTGAAACTGCTAATTTCGCTTATCACAATTTCTCTTATTTTGTCAGGCTGTGGATTGATATCCACTCCGGTTTACCGTTCGGGGGGTATTTCAGCTTCAGGTGCAGTAGCAGGATTCCGTGCTCGTGGTGTTGCCTCCTACTACGGTCCGGGATTTCATGGCAACCTGACCGCTAATGGTGAAACATTCGATATGAACGCCATGACATGTGCTCACCTTACGCTTCCTTTCGATACAGTACTTCGAGTAACCAATCTGGATAATGATCGGCAGGTAACGGTCAGGGTGAACGACAGAGGTCCATATGTTGGCGGAAGAATAATAGATCTTTCAAAAGCGGCTGCTGAAGAGCTGGGAATGCTCGAATCAGGCATTGCGAATGTTATGCTGTCTGTCATTAATTAGATATGAATAGAGTTGTTGTTCTATTTAAACTGAGGATGGATGTAAATGAGTGAAACAAGGTTGTACATTGCTATAACCAGCAGGGAGATGGAGAACAGAAAAGTGTTCTTCGAGAAGCTTAAAGGGCTTCAGGTAGGCATGAAAGTAGGGCTTGAGCTGTTTGTCAAAGAGGGTCCCTCACTTGTGCGGGAGATATCTGAATCCGGGTTCCCGCTGTTTCTGGATCTGAAATTCCATGACATTCCCTTTACTGTGGCTGGAGCGGTAAGATCAGCATGCGGATTGAAACCTGAAATTATCAATATCCATGCTTCCGGCGGAACTGCGATGATGAAGGCTGCTGCCGAGGCGGTGGAGGGGAATACGAAGATACTGGCAGTAACAGTGCTTACGAGCCTGTCCGGTGATGACCTGTCATTTCTCGGCTTCAATGGTTCTCCAATGGAGCTGGTAACAAGAATGGCTGTGTCCGCGAAGGGTTCCGGTCTGGCAGGTGTCGTATGCTCTCCTGTAGAGGCGGCTGCAGTTCGAGAAGCTATCGGAACCGAGTTCCTGATAGTGACGCCGGGAATAAGACCTGCAGGCGCTCCTTCGAATGATCAGAAAAGAGTGGCAACTCCCACTGAAGCGATTCTGGCAGGCGCGACTTCGCTGGTTGTCGGAAGACCGGTAACGAAGGCTGATAACCCGCGAAAGGCGGCAGTATCCATTCTGGATGAGATTGCTCAGGCTCTGGATAAGCGGTAATTGTTGAAGCGTCCCTGCAGTTTAAGGTTTGCTGCCATAACAGCTTTTCTCTCTGTCCCGGTACTTCTATTTATCGTTCTGGGGATTGATGCAATATCTGCCAGGTTTACACTGAAAGCTCTGAGAGAATTTGATGAATCCGTCTCGATCAGAAGCGTTAGAACTGCTCCGGAGATACTGATTCTCGATGGAGTTGTCCTTCCTGGCAGAAGCCTGTCGATTGACAGACTTATTGTTTACTGGAGCGGTAACCCGTTCTCTCCGAAGATCGACAGTCTGCTCGCGGTCGGTGGAACCTGGGAATTGCCTGATCGTGGTACTGATGTAATCAGGCAGCGTGAAACTCGTGAATGGCCACTCGTAAAATATAATCACATTGAAATCAAACATGGTGATGAAACAGCAGTTGTATCCGGAGTATTTTCAGGAAAGGCTCCCGGCGATTCGTTAATATTTCTGTTCGATAGTGATTGGGGCAGGGGAACCGGTAACATTCTGTTTGGTCATGAATACGACAGCCTTCACATAGAATGGTTTCACTTCAGACGAATACCGGGGGAGCTGTTCACTTTGCCTGAGATGCTTCAGGGTTTTGAGCTGGAGGGAAATCTGAGCGTTACCTTGAACAATACAATGACAGCAAGCGGGGTTATCACTGAAGTTAATGGTGATCCGGTCGAAATACTGTTTTCAATGAATAACGCTGGCGGTGAACCTTACATCAGTCTGTCAACTGATATTTCTACACTGAGAGAATTTCTGATTACTCAGGCCAAATCAATGCTTGGAGATATCTATATTGATTTTATCCCTTCCGGTACTGTTTATCTTGAATTCATGGACAGTGATACAACTGGAGTTGCAGTTGATGCCAGGCTTGATTCTGTGAGGATATTTTCAACCCTTCTTTCGGATGATACTGTAAATACGATTATGGGCTTACGATTCCAGAGTACCGTATGCATGAGCTCATGGGAGGTAAATATCGATTCCGGTTCAGTAGTATTCGGGAGTGTTCCAGTCAGCTTTGACATAACCGGAAGATTTGAGCAGCACCCGAAGTTCTTGATGAGATTATGGAGTAAGGATATCTCCGGCGAAGACCTGATTGAATCCATCCCGGACGAATTGCTGGGCAGACTCGGCGGGCTCAGGCTTGGCGGGAATGCATCGTTCGACATACTGTTCATTCTTGACTGGGAAATACCGGAGAATTCCGATTTTCAGGCTTCAGTTGATGTTTCCGGCTTAAGAGTCCTGGGCAGTCCTGTTGCGATAGGTCATCTCAGGAATGGGGGATCATGCCTGATGCGTGACAGCCGGGGCAGAACGAGAAACATATATCTTGATACTCTCGATAACCCTGATTTCATCCCTTTTGATTCGCTGCACCCTTCTTTGGAAGGCCTCCTTAAATGTGCGGAGGATGCTACTTTCCGATCTCACAATGGTTTTTGTCTTTATCATATAAGAAATTCGATAAGAGCGAATGTGGAAAGAGGCAGATTCGTTAGAGGGGGGTCCACAATTTCCATGCAGCTTGCACGTAATCTATTCCTGGAAAGAAAAAAGACTTATGCCAGAAAATTGCAGGAAGTCTTTCTGACATGGAGATTGGAAACTTATCTATCGAAGAACAGGATACTCGAAATATATACGAACATCGTTGAGCTTGGACCGGATGTTTTTGGTTTTCAGGAAGCTGCCAGGCATTACTTCGGTGCCGATCTGAAAGAGCTCTCCACAAGGCAGGTGGCATTTCTTGTATCCATTCTTCCAGGTCCGGCTCTGTATCATAGATTTCATATAAACAACAATGTGCCTGATTACTGGGAAGCTTATCTGGACAGGCTGATAAACATAGCGGAGGATAGAGGATGGATACATGCTGATTCGGCTGATTATGCGATCGCGGATTCAATAGTTTTCATTCCCTGCCCGGATGCTCTCTAACGTTGACAATCAGCATGCTTATGAGTATACGCTTGAACAATACTATAACTCGATAACAGGGGGTTGATATGGCCGCAAAAAAAGCTGTCGAACTAAGACACGAGGGCAGAACATATCGAGCTGACAGCAGAGAAACGTTTTTCAAATGGGCAAAGGAACACAGGATTTCCAGAGATGACAGTTACAGGGTGGCAGGTGCTGATAAATGGATACCAGTCACTGCCAACAGTGACCTTGAGAAGCTGCTGGATCCTGATAACTGGTGGAAGATTAAAATGGGGAGTAATACTTACATTGCTCCTGACTGGGATATCATCGTAAAATGGGCTAAGGAGGGTCGTCTTTCCACTGAAGTACAGATAGACGGACCTAAAACTCCTCCGGGCGGTATTCTGGGCAAAGCATCTCCCGAACTCGCGTCACACTTGCGAGAACCCCTTCCTGAAGAACCGGAAGAAGCTCAGGTTCGCCTCCGGTTTGATGGGAGGACATTCCTTCCGGGAAATATCGATACTCTCAGAAGATGGATAAGAGAATCCAGGGTTCCTGTAGAAGCAGAAGTATCACTTCCCGGTGAAGATTGGCAACCTCTCCTTGAGTGCGGGTACTGTGAGAAAGAACTATGGCCTGACTCGGCAGTTGAATCAGCTGAAAGTGACACTCCTGCCGTACCGGAAAGTAAGATTGAACCACCAGGAGAAGGAATGGCTCCTGAAGCTCCATCAGCTGCGAAAACTGAAGAGTCGGAAGAAGAACTTTCATCCGACAGCACCGAAAGTCAGGCTCATACTTTCGAAATCGTTGAAGAAACTGATGCGAATGAAAAGATTTCCTACAGGATTCGAACGACTTACGGTGAGGATTACACTTTTGAAGAACCGAAGGATGTTCTGTTACTTCTGAAGCGGAAACGGATACACAGCTTTGATGAAATCAAACATCCGGAACTGCCTGGTGGCTCCATGCCCGTCAGTGATTTCATCGAAGTTTTTCATCTGGAAGGCGGATATTTCCTGTTATTTCTGATTCTTGCCATTGTATTTGGCGCAGCCGGCGCGGCTGCTCTTATTTTTCAGAGGCAGGATGCTCAATGGATGATGATTGGTGGAATTGCTGCTCTTGTTGTTGCCTTCATGATGCTTGTGCGGGTAATCTGGAAGAAATAGCATGCAGATCACAGATTTCATCTCCGACACAAGAGATGGCAAAGAACTGACACGGCAGGATATTTACGCCTTTGCTTCTTCTGTTGCTTCCGGGGATATTCCTGATTATCAGATCTCCGCGTGGTTGATGGCTGCTTATCTGAAAGGTCTTACCACTGCTGAAACCATATCTCTCACCCTTGCAATGAGGGACAGTGGAACAGTTCTTAAATGGAAAGACGGCCTGCCGCTTGCCGATAAACACAGCACTGGAGGAGTCGGCGACAAAATTTCTCTTGTTCTTGCACCTCTTGCTGCTGCCGCAGGTTTGAGGATACCCATGATAAGCGGAAGAAGCCTGGGTCATACAGGAGGAACACTTGACAAGCTTGAGTCAATTCCCCGAATGAATGTTAATATTCAAATGGAGCAGTTCATGAGACTTGTGGAGGAGAATGGGGTAGCGATGACAGGTCAATCGGATGATCTGGCTCCAGCAGATAGAAGACTCTACGCTTTAAGAGATGCTACCACTACAGTTACATCCATTCCTCTTATATGCGCCAGCATACTGAGTAAGAAACTGGCTGAGAATACGGACATTCTGGTTTTTGATGTCAAGGTTGGAAATGGAGCTTTCATGAAAACCGAGAAGCAGGGAACAGAACTTGCATCGGCTCTCATTGACATCGCAAAAGAGACAGGTGTGCAAGTTGAAGCATTTCTTACAGGAATGGATTTCCCGCTCGGTATGAAGACCGGGAATGCTCTGGAGATTCAGGAAACTCTTGAGGTTCTCAGAGGAAAGGGGCCTCAGGATATTCGTGAATTATCGATTCGTCTTACCGCTTCCATGCTTTTGAAGGCTTATCCTGATAAATACCCTGGATTTGCGGACGCTGTTGAATACTGCGGTAAAATTCTTGACAATGGAAATGCTTTTGCCAGATTTATTCTCATGGTTGAAGCACAGGGGGGAGATATCAATGCTTTCGAATTACTTCCGGAGGCTCCGGTGAAATTCGAAATCACTGCAGTACGATCAGGTTTCTGGAATGGTATCGATGCCCTTGTGTTAGGTGAAATTGTTCGAGGTCTCGGTGGCGGCAGATACAGGGTTGATCAGAAGATTAATCCGAGTGCAGGATGGGAACAGATCACTCCCGGTGGAATTGATGTCAAAAATGGAGAAGTTATCGGATTGATTCATGCTGAAGATCAGGAATCCGCATATAATGCATCCCTTTCGATAATAGAAGCTTTTGTCTGGGATCAACCAGTTCAACCTCTTATCAGGAAAGTGGTATGAATATGTTGCCGAATCTGGATATGAATACTCTGCCACAGATACTTCATGAAGCTGGAATTTTATCTGAAAACGGACTTAAGCGTTTTGCCAGATACGATGATGTTACTGATGAGAACACCCTTAAAATCCTCGTTGATCGGGGTCTTGTTCCGGAAGAATTGCTTTATACTTTTCTGGCTGGAATGCTCGGATTACCGTACAAGGTTCTTGATCCGCTTGAGCTGGATTATCAGGTTGTAACCGAACTGCTTCCGGGAGCATATGCTCAAAAGCATCATATTGTTGTTTTCGGAGAATACGATAACGTGTTAATGGTAGCAACAAGCAATTTGACAAATCCAAGACCTCTTGAAGATCTTGTTCATCAGCTTGGTCGCGATCTTGAGCTATACGTTGGAAGGCCATCCGAAATAGCAAGAGTGATCCGGCAGTTTTACGGACTGCACGGTTCGATAACGGCCGCTGTCAAAGAGATGGATTCAAAAGATGGTATTGATCTCGGTAATCTCGAGAGATACGTTTCCAGCGAGACTTCAAAGAAGGTTGAGCCAACTGACAGCCCGATTGTGAATGCTGTCAATCATCTTCTTCACTACGCTTTCGAGGAACGTGCCAGCGATATACATCTGGAGCCGCATAGAGAAGGTACAGTGGTCAGACTCCGGATTGACGGAATACTACATGACATTTACAAAATCCCCAAGAAGCTGCATCTGCCGATTCTTTCCAGAATTAAAATGATTGCCGGGCTGAACATCGCCGAAAAAAGAAGACCTCAGGACGGCAGAATCAGAACCCATTTTGAGGGGAAACCGGTTGAAATAAGGGCATCCACAGTTCCTGTGGCTTTCGGAGAGAAAGTGGTACTGAGAATCCTCGACCCCGCAATGCTTATGCAGGACCTGGCTATGCTTGGCTTTACGGAAACCGATTTAGACAAATACAGAAAAGCTATTGAAAGGCCAAACGGACTGGTTCTTGTTACCGGACCAACTGGAAGCGGGAAAACAACTACTCTTTATTCCTCGCTGATAACACTGGCCACAAAAGAGAAAAACATAACCACAATCGAGGACCCTATTGAATTCGTTACAAACGAGTTCAATCAGATTTCAGTTCAACCCGCTATTAATCTGACTTTTTCTACTGCTTTAAAATACATCCTCAGGCAGGATCCTGACATTATCATGGTCGGGGAAATCCGCGATAAAGAAACAGTCCGGAGCGCAATCAGATGCGCGCTTACCGGTCATATGGTTTTGAGTACACTTCATACGAACGATTCGGTTTCAGCGACCATCAGGCTGATTGATATGGGTGTAGAACCGTATCTTCTTTCAACAACACTCATCGCTGTAATGGCTCAAAGGCTTGTTCGGAAAATCTGTGATAAATGCTCGGAGGAGTACACGCCGTCAAAGCTGACAAGGGAATCAATTGGCCTGGAAAGTGGTATTAACCTTAAGCGCGGCAAGGGCTGCAGAAATTGTCGGGGAACAGGATACCATGGACGTGTGGCTGTATTCGAAGTACTCGAGATGACTGAAGAAATACGGTCGGCAATAGCAAGAATGGCAACGATGGATGAAATAAAGAAAATCGCTACCAAACAGGGAATGAGCACACTTCATGATAACGTTCTTTCCCAGGTTCGACTTGGTATTACTACTCCGGAGGAGATGTTGAAGATTACATTGGGGGTTGAATGAAAACGCTCGGAATTCTATTTGTTCTGATTTTTGCTGGTCTTATCATTTCCTGTGGTGAAGGCCCGGCTCATGAGGACGTTGTCCCTGATGAAAACTCAATCGAACATGTGCCTGATTCTATAATAGTATTGCCTGATGCTCCCATGGAGGTAGCGCTGAAATTTACAAACATGCTGGGAATGAACGATCCTTCGTGTTTTGATCTTCTTTCTGCGGGTTTTTCTGATTCTCTCCCCTCTGACAGCCTGTCTCCTCAACAGATTTTCGGGAGATGGAGGGCTTTTGACGCTGGTGGTCGTCTTACTTCCATTTTGGAAAGTCCTGGTGAAATACGGACATCTTATTATTGCACAATAAGAAGGATGGAAAAGCCTGCAATCAATCGGATTGATTTCCTTCTATCAGATGACAGATGGCTGATCGATGGGTTCGGCATCGAGCTGCCTCCTGAGAAGGAAGATTCGCTTACAATTGAGCAGCTTGCTGATCTTGTGCTTCAGTATCCGGATGTACGCACCGAACTCAGGGTTGTCAGGATGCTGTATGATGATTGTTTAATAGATTCTATTCAGAGCTATACATCTCTGAATGCTGCTGTTCAGTCCGGAACCGATTTGCAGGATTTCATACTTGACCTTCAGCCGGAAAGCTATGCACTCTTAGTTCTAAGCAATATCAGAAGAGCAGGTAAGATGCAGATTATCAAGGACAGAGCTGAAACTCGTTTTATTGACATCCCAGCTGATCTTGCAATACTTGTAAACATTTGGAGGGAGATGTCTTACATTTCCAAATCCATTTTGAGAACTCGTCATGAAGCGCTTCAGAATCTCTATTCTACAGGAATCTGGATTGAACCCGACATCGAGCAGGAAGTTGAGCGGCTGGCCGGCTTTCAGGATTTTTTTCTATCGGTCAGCAACATTGTTGAAGCACGTGACTCACTCTCCCGAACCTACCGGGTTGTGCTTACATCGGGAACAAATGAGCCGCTGGCTCAGGTTATTATCGATCTGGACCCGCATCAGCGGGAACAGAAATTGGAAAATGAAGTAGGTTTATTTATATGGAGAGCTCTTGCCGTTGAGATGAACGGTGACAATGATCCGGAGCGAGTAATCTACTGGGCCGGGAACCTGTTCCTTTTCCAGGGCATACCCTCCGGTTATCGACTTGTCTGGAGAACATACGAAAACTATGAAAGTGATTATCATCCCGAATTTGTATCTCAGCCTTCGGGAAGGTATGGATGTCGCGAAATAACCTTTACAGGCAATGATGGCAGATACACTTATTTCCTCGGTTACAATGATACAGGGGAACCTCTTTTCAGGAGAATAAGTCCCTTTGATGATACTACCGGGCTGGAGGAATAAAAAGGAATGAATAAGAAACTGATAGCTGTTCTTTACTGGCTATCTCTGGCTTTCATTATTGGTGTTTTCTTCAGTACCGGATTTGTGCTGCGGGTTTATGGGGATTGCAGTTCCGCTTTCAGCGATGCGAGAGGTAACCTCCTTGTCGCCGGGCTCAGAGGGCATGAGCCTGCTGCTGCAACTCAAATTTACGATATACAAGATAATCTCATGGCTACTGCGTGTGTTGAGAACAGGTATCCTGTTACTCTGGAAGAAGTCTCACCCTGGGTAATCAACGGTTTCATCGCCACTGAAGACAGATCATTTTACGAGCATAGCGGTATCAGCCTGAGAGGGATTGTCAGAGCTGCCTGGGTTAATATCACAACCGGTTCCCGACAGGGCGCGAGCACAATTACACAACAGCTTGCAAGAGGGTTGTTTCTTGTTCCTGATCAGACGATACAGAGGAAAATCCAGGAAGCCTTCATCGCAATGGAAGTCGAGCGTCAGTTCAGCAAGAATGAGATTCTCGAAATGTACCTCAATCAGATCTATTTCGGGTCAGGGGCTTATGGAATAGAAGCTGCTGCAAGAACCTATTTCAGCGGAACTACATCGGCTGAACTGTCACTTGCGCAGGCCGCAATGCTGGTACGTATGGTCAAGAACCCCAGTGGATTCAATCCACTTCGAAATCCTGATCGGTGTCTTGCTCAGAGAAATATCGCTCTGCGGGTCATTTCATCGGAAGGGTTCATTACTGATAAACAGGCGGATGAAGCTATCAGCACTCCACTCTGCACCGATATTCATCGCCCTGAGGTGGAACAGGAATGGTCATATTTCTCTGAGTATATCAGAAAATATCTTGTTAATCGATACGGATGGTCTGCTGTATATGAACAGGGACTTCGAGTTCATACAACCCTCGACCCTGACATACAGATGCTTGCTGAACAGGCTATTGACAGCGTTTTGACCTCAATGGAACCGGTGTGGGATTCTGTTTCAGGAGAGTTCACGAATAATGGAGAACGTCTGAGGTTCGAAAGCTCATATGCTCACTGGCAGGCTATACACGACACTACTTCAGGAGCTCCGGATTATATCCAGGGAGCACTTGTAGCTGTTGATCCGCAAACAGGATATGTGAAGGCGATGGTTGGCGGGAGAGATTTCCGTGACAGTGAATTCAACCGTGCCGTTCAGGCCCGCCGTCAGCCTGGCAGCGCTTTCAAGCCGTTCGTTTTCGCTGAAGCCATTGAGCAGGGTTGGTCTCCTGGAAGCATTATTCTTGACCAGCCTGTTGTTGTAGAACTGTCTCCAGGTTCCTGGCGTCCCAGAAATTATGATCATACCTTCCATGGCATGGTTACGTTGCGAACTGCGCTTGCCCGGTCTTTCAATGTTTCCGCTGTTCGTCTTGGGATGGCTGTGGGGGTGGAGGCTGTTGCTGCAAGAGCGCGGGCGATGGGAATCGTTTCAAGAATTCCTGTTGTAAGTTCGCTGCCTCTCGGAAGCTGCATGGTTAATCCACTGGAAATGGCACAGGCATACATTCCCTTTGCCACCGGAGGAATCGCGAGAGATGCTGTAGCTATACTCAGAGTCGAAGACAGGTATGGTAATGTTCTTGAAGATAATGAGACACCTTCAGCAGGCAGAAGAGTACTGTCGGAAACAGGTGCGTATCTGGTCAGCTCAATTCTGCAGTCTGTACTCCGTGAGGGAACAGGAACAGGAAGCAGATGGTACTGGGGAGGACCTTATTCGGGTAGACAGGCCGGCGGGAAAACTGGAACAACAAGTGATTACGCTGACGCATGGTTTGTGGGATTTACACCTGATCTTGTTACGAGTGTGTGGGTGGGATACGACAACCATATCGTGAGAATGAGACTGCAGAATAACAGAGGGCAATCCGGAAGCAGTATCGCCCTTCCAATCTGGACCCGTTTCATGAAGAGTGTTTTCAGAGATAACCCTGCTGACGGAACATTATCTTTCCCCGGTCCTTCGGAAAACTCTATCGAAACGGCTGTGATATGTACGATTACTGGTCAGCTGGCCCTTGAATACTGCGGAGAGAATTCCAGGCAGGAGGAGTTCTGGAAGGGAACAGCACCACAGTATTACTGCACTCTTCACGATATTTCAGGTGGAGCATTTCTCCCGGATACAACTCTACCTGATTTTACTGAATACGATATGAATTACACAGATCATGGAGAAAACTAATGCCCCCAGTATGGTTTACAATTATAGCGTTTCTAATTCTGATAGTTCTATTCCTGGCCTGGCGTCTTATCAGATCGGGTACCTGGAAGCAGATACAGCTGCGGAAAGCAGCCAAACTTGCCGCAAGTGGAAAAACAGACGAAATGATCGTCTATCTGAATAGAAACATGAACAGTAAGCGTGTTTCCGATCCTCTGACCAACGCTCTGATCTATTTCCATATAAGATCGGGTAATTACGATGATGCAGAAACTGTAATAACCTGTGCGATGGGAAAAGGTGATAACAGTGGAATGGCCCTGGCCCAGCTTGGATATGTCGCCGGCGGCAGGAAGGAATTCGACAAAGCTGAAGAGCATTACAGAAATGCTATTGAGCGGGATGAATCACTTAAACCGACAATGTATATTAACATCGCAGGAATGCTGATTGAATTGGACTCCCGGCTGGACGAAGCGGAGGACCTGCTGAAACAAGCTCTTGAACTTCGTGAAGGCCCCAGCAGAAGCGGAATTCATATGAATCTTGCCATGCTGTATCTCAAGAAGAAACAGCCTGTTGACGCAAGAGTTCAGGCCATGACAGCATTCGAACTTATTCCGTCAGGGAGCATTCTTCTGAACACCAGCAAAGCTAACGCACTGGCTATCGCATCAAGAGCATGCACAATGCAGGGTGAGAAAAACGAAGCTTCACAATTAGCATCCAAGGCTCTGAAACTTATCAATGACATTCCCGGAACTGAAAAACTGGTTGAGGAACTGAAGCACCTTGTTCCGGATAAGGTTCCAGACACCGGAGTACTCTGATCTGAAAAAAACTGTCTGGTCTCTGATCCTTGCTGTGGCTGTGTATACGGTGATAGTTCTCTTCTCTGATGTCAGCAGAGTTGTGGAAGCAGTATCCAGGATCTCTCTCTACTGGATACCGCTTTTTCTTTCCCTGTCGATGGTTAATTACACACTTAGATTCCTCAAATGGCAATATTTCCTTAAAAAGGTGGATGTTCATATCCCGTGGAAGGATAGTTTATCTGTTTTTGTAGCGGGTTTCTCCATGACAGTATCTCCCGGCAAGTTTGGTGAACTGCTGAAATGCTACCTTCTGAAAGAGCGAAGAGACACCCCTGTTTCAAGAACTTCACCGGTTGTAGTGGCTGAACGTGTTACCGACCTGATAAGCATGATATTCATCGCAATAATCGGGCTTCTTCTCGTCGAGCATAAAGGAGCTATGATTGCCGTGGGAGGCGGGATAGTCTTTGTGATTGCTGTAATGACATTTCTTCTCTGGAAGAGTGCGTTCAGTTTTCTCACAAACCTGCTCTGTAGAATTAAGCCTGTTACTAAACACCGTGACAGCTTTGAGAGATTTTACACGAATTGCTCAGCGCTTCTCGACCTTAAAAGCATGTTGATATCGGTTCCGCTTGGAATTCTCTCCTGGGGCGCTGAAGCAATGGTGCTATGTCTTGTGGCGATGTCACTGGGTATTGAACCGGGCCTTTCAGTAGGGCTTGCTCTGCTGGCTCACTCCGCGGGAACCATCGCAGGAGCGATATCAATGATTCCAGGGGGACTTGGTCTCACCGAAATAACCATTGGCGCAATTCTTATTAGCGTGATGCCTGAAGTTGATGCTGCAGTTACTACCATCATCATGCGGTTCGCCACTCTATGGTTTGCAGTGCTGCTTGGCGTAATCGTCCTCAGTGCCACCCACCGTTAAACACGACATCTCGAACTGATTAATTTTTCCTCAGCGGATGCTGACCGGTAAGAACAAGCCATAGCAGAGCGTATGCCCATGAGATTTTTTTCCAACCAGTAAGGTGTTTCAGATTCAGCAAAGTTGGTACCTTTCGTCCGGCTTTCAGTTTTTCAACTATATCTTCCCTGATGCTTTCATTTCTGCTTAACACTTCAATCACTTTTTCGGGAACCTGGGCTTCCAGAGCATTGACTGCGGTAACAAGAAGAGATGCAAGCGCACTCCCCAGCTTTGTTTCAGAGGCATTCCATGCAAATCTATTCCAGGTTCCAGCCTCTGAGACCTTTCTGCATAGCAGGCAGGTGTCCACCCACCATACAGGGCGCAATTCGCTGTTTGTCAGCATATGAATAAGCACCATCAGAAGGGCGTTGTGCCATGCGAATCCCATTAATCCAGGTTCAAGAAGCCTGCCGTTCTCGAACAGATCTGCCGGAAGTTTCCCTGGAAACGTCGCGGGGAAGTAGAATATGTGAGTATGCAGTTCAACCATAGCGCCATGTCTGTACATTTTCATCTCGGACACAATACCTGTATTGAAAATACCGTCTCCGGGAGATCCTTTCGACCAGCCGGACTTCTCAAAAGTACTCAGAATCTTTTGCCGGTTTCTATCCTCTACGAACAGGTCTGCGTCTGCCATCGGTCTTGAACCCGGGAATGGATAAACGCTGCGAGCCAGATCGAAACCCTTTACAGCCCATACTTCAGCGTTCTCTCCGGAAATACGTTCCAGAACCGGTTTGATAATCTGTTCCGTACGGAACCACCCCGCTGCTGCGAAGAGGCTGATATCCTTTCGCCCCATTTCCTTCGCAAGAAGAGGTGCAAGACCATGATCCATGCCGGGATCGGGTCCTGTGTAGGTTCCGGAAACGCCCCCGGACAGGAGCCATCTGCAGGCTGCTTCAGTTATCGCGTCGGGTTGTGCTGTGTTTTTCATACAGCTCAATTGATACATCAGGGATTGAATCGACACCACCCTTCTCTTGGTTTCTGCAGTATGCGCGGTGTAGATTACACACATGAAAACCGAAGCTGATCAAAAGAAACTAATGCTTGGAAGAGCGGTATCCCTGGTCTGGAAAAGCAGTCGGGGGCTGACGATTGCCAATCTCATGCTTACTTTTCTTCAGGGACTGCTTCCTATAATTCCGCTTTACCTTATGAAACTTCTAATCGATTCAGTCGGGGAGGTTATATCGGGAGGGGAAACTTCTTCTTTCGGTCATATTGGTCTGCTAATTGGTATCATGGGTGCTGTCGCGCTCCTTATCGCTGTTGTTAAAACTCTCGCAGGATTTGTGGAGCAGGCTCAGACAAGAGTAGTCACAGACTACATGCAGGATATACTCCATGAGAAATCCATTGGTGTTGACCTTGCATACTATGAAGATTCACGTTTCTACGACACTCTTCACAGGGCGCAGAGAGAAGCACCCTCCAGACCCACAAGTATTGTCAACGACCTGATCAGGACAGCCCAGGGCTTTGTTTCACTGCTGGCCATGGTCGGTCTGCTTCTGTCATTTCACTGGATTGTTGCTGTTGTTCTTGTTGCAGCAGCTCTGCCTGGAGTGTTCGTGAAGCTCAGGTTCTCGAAAATAACATGGAAGTGGCAGCGAAAAAGAACGGAGACCGAACGGAGGGCATGGTACAAACACTGGCTTATAACCTCTGTTGGACACGCCAAGGAACTTCGGCTATTCGGCCTGGGTGAGCACTTCAGAGAAAGATACAGGGATCTGAGAACTATTCTCAGAAAAGAGATGCTTGGTATTGCAAGAAGGAAAGCTGCGGCTGATCTGGGTACTCAGGCAGTAGCAACAGTACTGGTCTACGGCTCATTCGCATTTATAGCATGGCAGGCTTTCAGCGGTCTGATAACAATCGGTGGCATGGTGATGTACTTTCAGGCCTTCCAGAAAGGGTTGGGGTATCTCAGGGAGTTGCTCAGCAGCCTTGCCGGACTCTACGAGGGAAATTTGTTTCTCTCGAATCTTTTCGACTTTCTCGATATCAAGCCGTCCGTTGTTGATCCTCCCGAACCGAAACCATTTCCCTCATCTGTCACTGATGGAATTGTCTTCGATCATTTAAGTTTCGGATACCCTTCAGGCAACAAAAAAGCCCTTGATGATATCTCACTCACCATTAAGCAGGGGGAAATACTTGCGCTTGTCGGAGAGAACGGTTCCGGAAAGACAACACTGGTAAAGCTTCTATGCAGACTCTACGATCCTGATTCAGGATCAATTTGCGTTGATGGAACATCTTTGAAGGATTTCAGAATAGAAAACCTTCGCGAAAATATCAGCGTGATCTTTCAGGATTACGCAAGATACCACCTCACAGCCGGGCAGAACATAAGTCTGGGTGATATTCAGCGCACTCCGGATGAAGAAGTTATTCGACAGGCAGCAGTTACAGCGGGGGCTGACAGCCTTATCTCGGATCTGCCGGATGGTTACGATACTGTTCTGGGAAGATGGTTCAAGGGTGGAAAGGAACTCTCCATCGGTGAATGGCAGAAGATAGCGCTTGCCAGAGCATTCATCCGGAATACTCCTGTTGTGATTCTGGACGAGCCGACGAGTTCGCTGGACGCCAGATCGGAGCAGGAATTATTCCAGCGGTTCAGAGAACTTGTAACGGGAAGAACGTCTATCATAATCTCTCACAGATTTTCCACCGTAAGAACGGCCGACAGAATTGCGGTATTGTATAAAGGGAAAATTGCAGAACAGGGAACTCATCAGGAACTGATGGAAAAAGGCGGAATGTACCACGATATGTATTCCATCCAGGCCAGCGCCTACAACCAGCCCACATAAATCACCAGCATTCTGCTGCAACGCCACATATGCAGGCACCTACTGCGTTATGCTCATACATCCGTCCTCGACGTACTGTTCAAGTACGCCTGCGGAATCTGCACTCGCAAGCCTTGTAATCACCGGCATCTGCGACGTTTCGCTACGAATGCTGGTGATTTATGTGGGCTGAATAGTGACAGGCACTATTAAAAAAAATGATGGCCTGCCGGATTAGCAGACCATCACCTATAGCTGAATTTAAATAGTGCCTGTCACGAATGGCACTAACTTAAGCCTTTCGATATTGTGATTTATGCGATAATTCACTGAATTGTGTTCTTGGCTTTGTAAGCAAGCTGTATCCTCTTCCT
>JAUVEU010000030.1 GCA_030594645.1 Candidatus Aegiribacteria sp. | reverse complement strand
ATTGTGATTGCTTCGCTGTTCAGCGATGCGTTTGTTTCATTCAATCCCGGTATTCAGTTCCCTGAAGGCCTTTTGTGCTGTTATATCTCCGCTGAAGGGGATATTATTCTTGGCCACAGGCTGGGATTTCTTATTCATGTGGATTGTATTACCCTCCTATAGCTGCTGAACAAAGGTGTGGATTTGTGTCAGCCTTGACATGATTATTGTAGAAATTTATAATGCTGTACGTAATTATGTACATGCACGGTTTGGAGTTAATATGTATGCAATTAGTTATACGGCAGCACGCGCAAACTTAGCCAAGACAATGGAAAAGGTTTGTAATGATCATGCCCCAATCATTATAACCCGCAAAAGCGAAAATCCGGTAGTTATGATCTCTCTTGAAGACTATGAGGCCATGGAAGAAACAACATATTTACTCCGTTCCCCTGCTAATGCAAGACTGTTGCTTGAATCCATCGCCGAGCTTGAAGCAGGCAAAGGTACAGAAAGAGAACTCATCACGTGAAGTTAACTTTCTCCACAATAGCGTGGAAAAATTATCTTTACTGGCAAAGCACGGACAAAAAAATACTAAGAAGAATAAATACCCTTATCAAAGATATACAGCGTTCTCCCTACAAAGGTATTGGTAAACCAGAACCACTTAAACATGGCCTGTCAGGTTATTGGTCCAGGCGTATTAACGATGAACATCGAATAGTCTACAGATGTAAAAGTGATAACATTCTGATAGCGCAACTAAGATATCACTATAGCACAAGTGATTGAGACGATAATTGCCAGGTGCATTCCATAATCAATCAAATCATGTTGGATTGAATAAAGCTATTCCCGAATGAAGTAATACAGTCCGAAACCGCCTTTTGAAATCAACGAAAGGCTCAAGAGGGCATGTATCCAGCTTACATCTACTTTATCAATTAAGTAAATGTAGGTGAGAATCACAAGAACAACAGATCCTGAGCGGGAGTATACCTTCAGAAGAAGATATTTCTCCCTTTCATCGTCATCTCTGCCGTGATAAAACCATATACTGAAAGCAATCAGAGGTAGAAAAGATACTATCATAATGAAGGGCAGTTCGACTTTCCAGAAAATGCTGAGTACAACAAATAGTATACCTGCAGCGAGGTAAACTGCTGACCATAAAATGTAGTTTCCCTTTATTGATTTCATATCACTCTTCTTCCTCAAGCTTAAAAATCTCATCAACAGGAACCTCAAAAAACTCTGCGATTTTCAATGCCGTAATAATCGAAGGATTGAATTTTCCCCGTTCAATTGAGTTCACTGTCTGCCTGCTGAGATCTACCTTATCTGCAAGGTCTTTCTGACTGATTTCCTTCTCTGCGCGAAGAACTCTTAGTCTATTCTTCAGTTTCATTTCAACTCCCTTCTCCATGAATGTAGTTAATCATAGACATAATGTCAAGTATTATAGACATTATGACTTGAATAGGTTACATTACTAATTATGGAAGTGTGGAGGTTAGATAGAATACGAACCGGTTTTCTATCGATCGCCTGTGTATTCGATGAGGGTGTGAGAGCATGAGGAATAGTACCGACAATAACGGCGCAATCATTTATGTAAAACGATGTAAAACAGCAGAATCTGCGGGGAAAATGTGCCTGTATGCTCCTGGGGAAATCGATTGTATACTATCTTGGTTTAATATAATATTACAAATTACAAAGGTATAATCTCATCGAAAGGTATTATGCAGATGATGAATAGACTGTTTGCGATAATTGCGGCTGCTTCGGTTGTTCTGTTCTTTTCAAGCTGTATGGGTACGTTTGAGACGGCCAGGGTGGTACCTTTAAAGGTAGGTGCTACTTATTTCGCAACAATTGACGCTAACGAAGATGATTCCTTCAGTATGCCTGGAATTGTCGTTGAAGCAGGATGGCCGGCAGATACGGCACGGTTCGGTATAGGGCTTCATTTAAGAGCTGCTACGCTCATTGCGTCCGACCAGAACGATGATAATGGTTTTATGATAGTTTGGGGAGGCAAGATACAGATACCTCAGAACAGTATTGTAGATATCGCCTTTGGATTGGATATATGGGGTTACGTCCCGGGTGAAATAAAGTTCTATCTTTCAAGAAGGTTCGGGATCATCGAACCTTACGCCATTCTGGCCGTAGCTGATCTTATCGATTTCAATGACAGTGATATTTTAAATGCAGACGGCATAATGAGCTATACTTTTGGCACAATGGTTGAACTTGGAAGCGGATCCGACTGGATGCTGGCCGCGGAGTTTGAAGGCGGAAATGTATGGGTCTCTCAAGGTGTGGGTGTGGGTCTGATCAAGGAATTCTGATCCAGCGAAATATCAAGCAAAAAGTTGATTGTGAAGGTATTACAATGAAAGCTGCGGGAATGATTCTTTCTCTGATATCAGTGTTGATTCTTTCTCCCCATGTGACTGGCACAGCTACGCAGACCGACTGGTCCGGTGGTGGCGGTGTTTCAGGTCCTGTTACTGACTGGGGTGATACATTCGATTTTGAGTTTGACATATACTGGTCAGGTAGTTCGGATGACCTGCTGCTGGATATAGTTACACTCAACGAGCCATTCGAGCATACCGTTGACAGCGAATTCGAAAACGTCACTTCTGTATACGCTTCGGATATAGACGGTGACGGTGATATGGATGTACTTGGTGCAGCGGGCAGCTATGATGATGATATCAAATGGTGGGAAAACAATGATGGATCCGGTATCAGCTGGACCGAACATATCGTTGGCAGCGACCTTGATGGTCCCAATTCTGTCTATGCTGAAGATATAGACGGTGACGGTGACATGGATGTGCTGGGCGCGATCAAATACGCAGATGATATAATCTGGTGGGAGAACAATAATGGTATCGGTACAAGCTGGACCGAACATACCGTTGCTGGTGATTTTGACGTTGCCATCTCGGTTTACGCCGAAGATATAGACGGTGACGGCGATATGGATGTGCTGGGTGCTGCTGAAGAAGACTATGATATCATCTGGTGGGAGAACGATAACGGCTCCGGTACAAGCTGGACTGAACATACAGTTGACGGCAACTTCATGGGTGCCAGGTCGGTCTATGCTGAGGATATTAACGGTGACGGTGATATGGATGTGCTTGGCGCGGCCAGGTATGCCGATGATATAACCTGGTGGGAGAACGACAACGGCTCCGGTACCAGCTGGACCGAACATACAGTTGATGGAAGCTTTGACAGTGCTTATTCAGTTTATGCCGAGGATATTGACGGTGATGGTGATATGGATGTGCTGGGCGCTGCTGCGCTTGCCGATGACATAACCTGGTGGGAGAATAACAACGGTTACGGCACCAGCTGGACCGAGCATACCGTTGATGGTGACTTCAACTATGCCTGTTCGGTTTATGCAGAAGATGTTGACGGCGATGATGATATGGATGTACTGGGTGCAGCTAACGGTGCTTTTGATATCACATGGTGGGAAAACGATAATGGATCCGGTACCAGCTGGACCGAGCATACCGTTGACAATAATTTCAGCTATGCAATTTCGGTTTACGCCGAGGATATTAACGGTGACGGTGATATGGATGTGCTGGGTGCAGCTTACGATGCCGATGATATAAGCTGGTGGGAACTCATCGGGTATCCTCCGGAAGGTTCGCTCCAGTCCAGCGTACTGGATGTTCAGGAGAACCCCTATTGGCAGACGATCGATTGGACCTGCGGTGAACCCTCTGGAACCGGTGTAGTATTTCAGGTAAGAGCATCAGACGATTTCTCGAACATGGGATCATGGTCGGATACGCTGACAATGCCCTGCAGCCTGGATGGAATCCTGACTGACGGAGACAGCCTTTTTCAGTACAAAGCCATTTTCACAACTTCAGATCCTGGTTCAACACCCGTGCTTGCTGATGTAACGGTTACATGGGATATGGAAGGCATAGGAAATGAATCAGGCGATGAATCTTATGCATTGTCACTCTACGGAGCTCGACCAAATCCAGCGCTTGGCCAAGCCTTTTTGATCTTTTCACTTTCCATGAGCTCCAGAGTAGATCTGACAGTATTCGACATGACCGGTCGCATAGTCCACTTAATCAGTGATGAATACGAGTCGGGAGTACATGAGATGATGCTGGATGGTCTGGCCTCTGGAGTATACATGGTCAGGATGAGTTCGGGTGATTTCACGGATACGCAACGCTTCGTCTTGATCGAGTAAGAAGCAGGACGGAGAAGATTTCCCCGGAGCCTGTTGAGAAAGGGTAGAATCCGTTTTCCCGAGGTCGAATAAAGCAAATCTATTTTTGCGGTTTTCAGCACTATTGTATATTCACACTGAAATCAATGTTTTTTAATTTTCGGTTATTTCGGAAAGGTTATCCCATGTATTTATTTTTTGCAGTGCTTATAGCTCTGTCCGGTACAGATGGAATCGCGTCAACCGGTTATATGGAACCTGATCAGGTGCTCATTGACATAGTTGATGTTCAGTGGGCTCCATGGACAAGCGTTTCTCCTGATTTTCAGAACTGGCTTCTCAGGTTTCGGCAGATAAATCCGTCAATTGAGGAGCTTGCACAGGACGAACTGAAACTGGCAGGCATGCGGTTCAGCCCTCAGACGTTTGCTCCAGGCCGGAGCAGACGGTTTGTTGCCCTGTCACTCATGAGATATCCTGAAATTGAGACTGTTGAAATATCCGGTCTACCTGAAAATCCCCGGATACTCAGTACGAGCTGGTCGCCTGACGGCTCAAGAATCGCTTTTACAAATGAAACCCCGGAAGGGGTGGAACTTTGGATAATCGATGAAGGGTCAGCTGAAGCCCGCAGACTTACAGGACCCGTGCTAAGTCTTACCGCCAACGAATGGCCTGAATGGCTTTCAGACGGTTCCGGGATCATCTGCTGCATTATTCCCTTCGATAATGGAGAGCCCCCTGTTGAGAACTCTGTTCCTTCGGGACCTGTTATCCAGGAGACAACCGGGGTGGAGGCACCGGCAAGAACCTATCAGGATCTTCTGGAAAATTCTTACGACGAGGATCTCTTTGAATACTACCTTACCTCGCAGTTGTCAGTTGTCCGGATGGACGGAAGTATCGATAAAGTGGGAGAACCCGGCATCATCTGGTACTACTCCCCGTCACCTGACGCTGAGTATATCCTGGTATCACAGCTCATGAGACCTTTCTCCTACATGGTTACCGCCGGAAGATTCGCTGAGCTTATTGAGGTCTGGGATATTGAGGGAAACCCTGTTTTCGAAGTGGCTGACTTCCCGGTAAGGGATGCTATTCCAATTGCAAGGGGAAGCACATTCGAAGGACCCAGAAGCATTGTCTGGAGGAGTGACGCGGATGCCACTCTTTGCTGGGTAGAAGCGCTTGACAGAGGAGATGCAGGAGCCGAAGCTGAACTCCGGGACAGGATTTATTGGCTCGATGCACCTTTCGATTCTGAACCGGCAGAGCTTTTCGAACTCCGGAGCAGGTTCGGTGGTATTGAGTGGGGGAATGATTCACTTGCCATAGTTTACGAATGGTGGTGGCCCACAAGGAACCTTAAGGCATGGAGAATAAGACCGGGGCAGCCGGATTCTGAAGCCCTGCTGCTTGTTGACCGTTCAATGGAGGACAGGTACGGTGATCCTGGAACCCCTAGAACCCGCTTTAACAGCAGGGGGAAAAGTGTACTTGTTACATCCACTGACGGAATTTCCATTTATCTTGCAGGTGAAGGAGCTTCACCCGAGGGAGACAGGCCGTTTCTTGACAGGCTGGATCTTTCCACACTGGAGACCGAAAGGCTTTTTCATTCACAGCCTCCATATTACGAACAACCTCTGAGGTTCATAAACGATGAATGCACGAAATTTATGTTTGTCCGGGAATCCGTTGACGAATACCCCAACTCTTATGTAAGGGATCTTTCGAGTAATACCGATGTGCAGGTAACCTTCTACTCAAATCCTGTTACAGTCCTCGACGGCATGCATAAGGAACTGATAACCTACAAACGTGAGGATGGACTTGATCTCTCAGCGACACTCTATCTGCCTCCAGATTACGACGCGGAAGATGGTCCTCTTCCTATGGTGATGTGGGCTTATCCTCAGAACTACCGCTCCGCCTCGGCTGCAGGCCAGATTTCAGGTTCACCGTACGAGTTCGATTACATCGGCTGGTGGTCACCTCTGGTATGGCTTACGCAGGGCTACGCTGTACTCGACGATCCGGCTATGCCAATCGTCGGCGAGGGAGAAGAGCAGCCTAACGATACCTTTGTTGAGCAACTTGTAATGAGTGCTCAGGCAGCTGTTGACGAAGTCGTGGAAAGGGGAGTGGCTGACCCTGAAAGAATAGCCATCGGGGGATATTCGTACGGTGCTTTCATGACAGCTAATATCCTTGCCCATTCGGATATCTTCGCGGCGGGGCTGGCAATGACAGGGGCGTACAACAGAACCCTGACACCTTTCGGTTTCCAGTCGGAGGACAGGTCGCTGTGGGAAGCGAAGGATGTATACATTGAAATGTCGCCCTTTATGAACGCCGACCTTATCGACGAACCGATACTGCTGATTCACGGAGACGCAGACAGCAATCCCGGAACATTCCCTATGCAGAGCGAGCGGTTCTTCGCTGCCCTTAAAGGGCTGGGAGGAACTTCAAGGCTTGTAATGCTGCCCCTTGAAAGTCACATCTACAAGGCGCGTGAATCAATTCTTCACGTACTCTGGGAGACCCAGGGATGGCTTGACCGATACGTGGAAGGACAGCAGTAGCAGTTGTTCTGTTTTCCATTCAAGTGCTTTACTTGTTAAGGTCTTACTAAAAGGGGAACATGCTCATATATTCAAGAATATGGGGAGTTGTGAATTCCTGTCACGCCTTCCTGTAATGGTTCTGAAGGGTGCGGTGTCTTCTGCATGTACGAACGTCTGGAAGAGGTCGGTTTGAGGGAAAATAGAAGAAGAAGACGTGTTGTAATATCCGCTTCTGAACGTGTTACTATGCTGCCTCCTTACCTTTTTGCTCAGATAGACAGGCAGAAGGAAGCAGCACTGAAAAAGGGTATGGAGCTGATTGATTTCGGAATTGGTGATCCGGACATGCCCACACCATCGCATATAGTTGCTGCCGGGAAAGAAGCTGTCACAGAGCCTTCTTTTCACAGGTATCCCAATGGGTCAGGAAGCGAATTTTTCCTGTGTGCGGTAAAAAAGTGGATGAGAACGCAGTTCGGTGTCGAGATAGGTGACGACCTTGATGTCAGCTCAGTGATAGGAACAAAAGAAGGTATCGCTCATGTTCCTCTTTTCTTCTGTAATCCCGGAGATATTGTTCTTGTCCCGAACCCCGGATATCCTGTATACAGAGCATCAGCGATTCTCGCCGATGCTGTTCCTGTTGATCTTCCTCTTCTGAGAGAGAATGCATTTCTGCCGGATATCAGTTCCATCAGTTCTGAGATTATTGCAGGCACCAGAATGATATTTCTTAATTATCCGAATAATCCAACTGGAGCTGTTCTTACACTTGACCAGATGAGAGAAATTGTAGACTGGGCAAGGCGAGAGGATATCCTGATTGTCAGTGACAACTCATACAGTCATATCCGGTTCGACGGGAACCCCCCGTGTTCCTTCCTGCAGATTCCAGGAGCAGGAGATGTTTGTCTTGAATTTCATAGCCTGTCCAAAACCTTCAACATGACAGGATGGAGAGTAGGCTTTGTAGCGGGAGGCTCACAACTCGTTAAGACTTTCCTGAGCGCAAAGGAGAATATCGATTCCGGTGTTTTTACGGCTGTTCAGAAGGCCGCTGAGGTAGCCCTGTCTTCTTACACCTCCGGTTATTTCGATATTTACAGCAGGCGAAGGGAAATACTGGTGAACGGTCTCGAAAAACTTAATTGGGATATTTGTGATTCCCCAGGAACGTTTTACGTCTGGGTAAAACTCCCAAGAGAGACTCAATCGATGAGATTTGCGCGTAAACTCATCGCTCATACCGGTATCGTAGTAACACCGGGAAGCGGGTTCGGTACTTACGGCGAAGGTTATATAAGATTCGCCCTTACTGTACCTGAAGAGTCTATTCACAAGGCTATCGGCAGACTTGAGCAGAAGGAACTCTTCAGCCACAGAATAAGAGCCTGGTTGAAAAAAGGTATTGAATGAAAGGGAAACTTGTCCTGAAGAACGTGATTATCCGGCTCAAACTCGGAAGTGAGCCATTCGAGAAAATTTCAAGCAGTGACATTCCTGTGGATATCGAATGGTCAGGAGAGATAACAGAAGGTATGTCAATTGATTATACTGACATATGCGAAGTATTGGCAAATTTTGTGGAAAGGGAATACGATTATATTGAGGAACTGGCTCTGGATATTCTCAACGTTCTTGTGGAAGAATATCCCACCGGTACCTGGAAAGTAACCGTAAAAAAGCCTTTCCCTCCGGTTTCGTTGAAAACTGAATCGGTCCTGTTTACAATAGAGGGTGGCAAATATGCCTGAATTCGCGATTGGAATGGGTTCTAATCTGGGAGACAGAATTCACAATATGATGGAGGGAATCAGATTCCTTCTATCACGATCCAGGATGGGGACATTCAAACTATCCGGAGTATATGAGACTCAGCCTTTAGAGAACGTAGGCGGCGGTGATTTTTATAACTGTGTTCTCGCCGGGACTTACTTCGGAGCAGTAGAAGAACTGCATCAGGATTGCAGAGAAGCGGAGATTTTCCTTGGTTCGACTGTACACAAGAAAGGTGCGGCCAGGGTACTTGATATGGATCTGCTTCTTTATAAGGATTCTGTTCTGGAAAAGGAGAATCTGATACTGCCTCATCCGAAACTTCACCTGAGGAAATTCGTTCTCGTACCGCTGACTGAAGTCTGGGACAAAGTTTTACCCGGTCTGGGTTCTACACCGGCTCAACTCCTTGATGTATGTCCTGACGACAGCAGGATAGCAAAAGTATTCGAGATGCCTGAAAGAGGTTGTTTCTGGGAAGTTTCCAGCTGACGCCCGAATTCAGATATGTAGTTGTTGAGGGGCCGATTGGTGTAGGCAAAACAACACTGTGTACTCTTCTTGCTTCCAAATGGGGTGGCGCTACAGTACTGGAGGAAGTTGAGGAGAATCCCTTCCTTCCACGTTTCTATAAAAAAAGAGAAGCATGGGCATTTCAGACGCAGATATTCTTTATGCTGAGCAGGTTTAAACAGCAGAAAAAACTGGCTCAGCTTGACCTGTTTCAGAAGATGATTGTTGCTGATTACATGTTCGCAAAAGACAGGATATTCGCTTCAATCAATCTGAGTGATGACGAATTCACACTCTATGAGAAACTATCTCACATACTTGCTCAAGAAATCCCGCAGCCGGATCTGGTCATTTATCTTCAGGGATCCTGCGATTCACTCCTTCGAAGAATCTCTGGAAGAGGGAGACCTTTTGAAACGGATATCAGTCAATCGTATCTTGAGAAACTCACGGATGCTTATAATGACTACTTCTTCAAAGCACGAATTCACCCTACACTCGTCGTAAACACCGATCATGCGGATTTCCAGCAGAGCAGTGATGATTTTCAGGGTCTTCTTGAAGCAGTAAGGAATTTTCCCGGAGGAATTCAGAGCTATGTTCCACGGCTTGGCGGCCGAAAATGAGCGTAGCTGTTCCCATTCTAAGAACGGCTGAAGAAGTGCGGACAACAGTAGATGAATGGAGACGCAGTGGTAGAACCATTGGTTTTGTTCCTACTATGGGAGCACTTCACGAAGGACATCTGAGTCTTATCTCAAAGGCTTTTGACCATGCAGACTCGGTCATTGTCTCGATATTTGTAAATCCGGTTCAGTTCTGTCCGGATGAGGATTTTGAATCATATCCACGGACAATCAGGGATGACATTAATAAACTCGAGTACGCTGGAGCTGATGCCGTCTTCATTCCTGAAAAAGACCTGGTCTATCCGGAAGGGTTTTCGACTTCCGTGCATGTTTCCAATCTGACCGATACTCTATGCGGGAAGCAAAGACCCGGTCATTTTGATGGAGTTGCAACGGTATGTGCAATACTGTTTGGTATCGTACAGCCGGACATAGCAGTATTTGGAAGGAAGGATGCGCAGCAGCTGGCTGTGATTAAGCGAATGATTCTTGACCTCAGATTTGATATCAGGATTATTGGAGCTGACATATACAGAGAGCGCGATGGTCTGGCCATGAGCTCCCGAAACAGGTATCTTCGACCTGCCGAAAGAATGCAGGCGACAGCCCTGTACAGAGGGCTTTCCAGAGCCGCTGAACTGGCTTGTAAGGGCGAAAGGGACACTGCGCTGCTTTGTCAGACTGCTCGGAGAATCATAGAAGAATCTCCGCTGGCAGTTATTCAGTATCTGGAGATAGTCGATCAGGAAACAATGAAGCCTGTTGAAAGCCTTGATGCTCCAGGGCTTCTTGCTGTTGCGGTTCATTTTGGAAAAACTCGTTTGATTGACAACATCGTTATTGATCCGGGGGCGAATTATAAGGAGGACTGACCGTGCAAAGGTGCTTTCTGGGATCGAAGCTGCACAGAATGGTTATTACCGAAGCTGACCTTGATTACGTTGGATCCATAACAATCGATAGAGAACTGCTTGACATATCAGGGATTTTACCAGGTGAAAGAGTACAGGTTGCTGATCTATCCACTGGTTCCAGGTTCGAGACCTATGTTCTTGAAGGTCCTGGAGGAAGCGGTATGATCTGCATTAATGGAGCTGCCGCAAGACTTGTCAATCCGGATGACAGAGTGATCATTCTGCAGTACGTATGGGTTAATGATGATGAAACTCCTCCCAAACCCAGGGTGGTAGTTGCTGATGACAGAAATCTCAATCCTGAATTGCTTGATTTATGACACTATGCGTCATTCTGGCAGCAGGTCAGGGAAAAAGAATGAAATCACCTCTTCCCAAAGTTGTGCATCCCGTACTGGGGGTTCCAATGGTCATTCGCGTTGCGCGCCAGGCAATGAAAGCCGGTTTTGACAAACCGGTCGTAGTTGTCGGTCATGGCAGGGAAAATGTAATTCCTCTTCTTGAGAATGAAGGGATAGAGTGGGCTGTACAGGAAGAACAGCTTGGAACCGCCCATGCCGTATCATGTGGAGTTAAAGATCGCATCGCAGACGATATTACCGTCCTGCTCGGAGATGTACCTCTGCTCAGAAGTCATACTATAACCGAACTGTCGGAAAATCGCCGGAAAGCTGATGCGGGAATTGCTGTTCTCACAACTTTTCCTCCTGATTCATCAGGATATGGCAGGATTGTCAGAAAAGGGGGCGTTCTGTCAGAGATCGTTGAAGAAAGAGACGCAACACCTGAGCAGCTCTTAATCGGGGAAATCAATACCGGTCTCATGTCTTTTGACGGTTCTATACTACCTGTTCTTCTTGAGAGTATTACTGCGGATAATGACCAGAGGGAGTATTACCTGACTGACGCGATTTCTATAGCCGGCGAAATGGGAATACCCGGCATAGCTGTTGTCGCGGATGACTGGAAGGAAGTTGCGGGAATAAACGATCGAATTCAGCTTGCGGAAGCTACCGGGAATTTACGTCAGCGGCTAGTTAACGAACATCTCAGACAGGGAGTTATTATTCCGGACCCGGATAATGTGTGGATAGAGGAATCCGTTACGATTGGAGACGATGTTTCCATTGGAAGATTCTGCAGGCTTTCAGGAAAGACGCTAATTGGCGATGGATGTGTATTAGGCGATGGATGCGTGATAGTTGATTCTGTTCTTCCAGCAGGAGCAGTTCTGGAACCCTTCACCGTTAAAGGGTGGAGTGGAAACCTGTGAAAAGACTGCTTGCACCCTGGAGAAATTCTTATGTGAGTAAAACCACTCCGGATGAAGAGTGTATCCTGTGTAGAATTGGTGTTGAAACGGATAATGACAGAGAGAATTTTGTTCTTTTTCGCACAGATGGATTGTATGTAGTTCTGAACAGGTTTCCTTACATCAACGGTCACCTGATGATTGTTCCGCTCAGGCATGCGGGAGATCTTTCCAGCCTTCAGGAATCAGAACTGGATACTATGATCCGGCTCATTGTCAAATGCGAGAAGGCTCTGGCTGAGGGAATGAAATGTATGGGTATTAACGGCGGCTGGAATCTCGGAAATTGCGCCGGAGCCGGTATTGAGGGACATATCCATTTACATATGCTTCCAAGGTGGTCCGGTGACGCGAATTTCATGACAACTGTTAGCGAGACCAGAGTGATATCATCATCGCTTGAAGATAGCTATAAAAGATTGAAACCCTTTTTTCAGAAGGGGGACACCAGTGCCTGCTGATAAGGAATTTCCCTGGAGATGGGTTATAGGAGGGCTTGCCGTTGCGGTTATTTCTCTCACGATTCTAATACCTCCTCCCGGCATACCGTCCGAAAATGAAGAAGTGGAAACAGTAGATGAACAGGAATCTGTATCTGAACCCGATAATGTTCCTGTTTTGATTTCGCCCGATACAATAAGAGTGCTTGTTCTCAATGGAACGAAAATTGACGGGCTGGCCGGCAGGACTCAGATGGAACTGCTGAGGGCGTCCACCGATTCCATTGCGATCATAGCCCCCTTCGATCCGTCCGATACTGATTCTAAACCATATGAGGAAACTATACTTATTTCTCAACTGCGTGATCTTTCTGCTGCGAAAGTGATTGCTGATGTTCTTGGAATATCCGGCGAGTGCATTGTATGGGAGGTTCCCGCAGACGGCAGAACCCCGATTGTTGATGTCATTATCTGCATCGGTGAAGATATGAATGATTCCGAGTACAGCGGTGAATGATTCCGGCTAATTTTAACATGGAGGTATTTTTTGTCCGATAGCATTCTGGATACTCTTGCAGAAGCGATGATGGAGCGACATGGATTCAAGGTTGTTGCTCTGGATATGAGCGAAACTCCCCTGACTATGGAAGCATTTCTGATCGTATCCGCTGAAAATAGAATTCAGGCCAGAGCTATCTCGGATCATGTTGAGAGAACAGCAAGAGCAAACTCTTTTCGAAAACACCATATTGAAGGTTACGATGAGGGAAGCTGGATTCTGATAGATTTCGTCGATTTGGTAGTTCACATCTTCCTGCCTCAAACCAGGGAATACTACAACCTTGAAATGCTCTGGAATGATGTGCCCAGAATTCAGTTCGATGACGAGGAGGAATCACCCGAAAATGGAACCAGCATCCCATAATCAGCAGATCTCACCAGCATCTCTGAGGACTGAACTGGAGCGAATACTCTCAGCTACGATTAATGACATCTGGGATGATAAGATTCCTGACGGTTTCCAGGCTGTGGTTTCGGGTTCAGATAACCTTGAATTTGGTGATCTCTCCTGTCAATCCGCTTTAAAGCTTGCCAGGATACTTCATGACAGTCCCCGAAAAATTGCATCAATGATTGTTGACGGCATAGAAGCGAAACTGCCCGGGATATCTGGCGTAAGCGTTGATGGTCCCGGTTTTATCAATTTCACCCTGTCTCTTCCATATCTTGTATCCGTTTCCGGTATGCTTGCTTATAGAGGCTTGAAATCTCTTCTCCCTGATGTCGGTAATGGCAGAAAAGCACTTGTCGAATACGTAAGTTCGAATCCTACCGGACCCCTTACGGTGGGTCATTGCAGGCAGGCAGTGCTTGGAGAATCTATCAGCAGTCTTCTTGAAGCTACAGGATGGGAAGTCAGCAGGGAGTACTATTTCAACGATACCGGGCGCCAGATGACGCTTCTTGGAATGTCCCTGGCTGCAAGGTATGAAGCTGCCGGTGGCGGTGAAGCGGAGATTCCCGAAGGCGGATATCATGGGGATTATATCACTGAGTGGGCTCAAGAACTCCGCGATGAACAGGGTTCGGATCTTTCATGGGTGAACAGCAGCGCCAAATTCATCACATTCGCAAAGGAAAGGGCGATAGGAATCATCAAATCCGACCTTTCACTGCTGAATATCGAATTCGACAGATATTTTGCGGAAAGCGAATTAATACCGGATGCGGTACATTCAACAATTGAAAAACTGTCTTCGATTATGATTGATGGAGAAAGCCTGGTCTATCATGATAACGATGAAGCTGAAAAACTCTGGTTGAGATTTACATCCCTTGGCAGACCTTCAGACAGAGTCATTGTCAGGGATAATGGAATGTACACCTATCGTCTGCCTGATATTGCCTATCATATTGACAAATTCTCCAGAGGTTATGATTTCATGATCGATGTATTCGGGGCGGATCATCTGGATACCAGCAAGGATGTGACTGCAGCACTTGATATTCTTCTTGGCAGTCCCGCTGTTTCTGACAAATTGAGAGTTATTATTCATCAGTTTGTTACACTGGTTCGAGATGGCAGGAAGATCAAAATGTCGACCAGGGCCGGGAAATTCGTCACTCTGAGGGAACTCATTCGCGATGCGGGTTCCGTTGATGTTACGAAATATCTTTTTCTTACAAGAAGAGCTGAAGCCCACATGGATTTCGATCTTGATCTTGCCAGAAAAGAATCAAATGAAAATCCGGTTTATTATGTGCAGTACGCTCATGCAAGAATTTCGGGGATAATGCGTACAGCGAAAGAAGCGGGAATCAGCCTGCCGGAAGAGCATATCGCCTTATCCTCAGATCTTCTTGATGGTGAACATGAAAGGGAACTTATGCGGTTGCTGGAACTTGTTCCTTCCAGAACGGCTGCTGCTGCAGAAGCCTGTGAACCGCACAGGCTTACGGAGATCCTTGCCGATCTGGCAACGGGATTTCACAGGTTCTATCAGCATGAAAGAATAGTTGATTCAGAAAATCCTGATGTTTCTTCAGCAAGGCTGACGCTTTGCGAAGCATGCAGGCGCAGTATAAGCGATCTGCTTGAGATACTGGGGATAGATGCCCCGGAAAGAATGTAAAACACAATTCTAAGGACAGGACAGGTTTTATCATGGCACTTCTTGTAGTTGGTTCTGTTGCGCTGGATACTGTTACAACACCCGCAGGCAAGGTGGAGGAAACACTCGGTGGCTCCGCGGTCTATTTTTCACTTGGCTCATCCTGTTTTGATGTTATCAGGATTGTAGGAGTTGTTGGACCTGATTTTCCGATGTCAGAAAAAAGATTTCTGGCTGAGCGGAGGATTGATGTCAGGGGTCTCATCACCGGGCAGGGGCCCACTTTTCGCTGGGAGGGCGTATACGGTCCTGATTTCGGTGATGCGAGAACAATCAGGACAGAACTCGGTGTATTCGCCAGCTTTGAGCCGAAACTTCCGGAGGATTACACAAACACTCCATACATATTCCTCGCAAATATAGACCCTGTACTTCAGCTTGATGTTCTCGATCAGGTTCACAACCCCCGTTGGATAGCTGTGGATACAATGAATCTCTGGATCGATCAGCAGAGAGACAACGTCCTGAAAGTCTTCAGAAAAGTTAATATTGTTTTTGTGAATGCCTCGGAAGCGAAACAGATTTCAGGGAAAAGAAACCTTTTCGATGCGGCGGAATTCATTCTGAAGTCCGGTCCTAGGTATGTCGTTATTAAAATGGGTGCTGCCGGCGCGATGATTTTCGGTGGAGACAAACCTTTCATTCTACCCGCTTATCCTCTTGAACAGGTAATTGATCCTACCGGTGCCGGTGATACATTTGCTTCGGGAATGCTTGGATACCTTGCGGGGAGTGACAGTGATCTTAATTTTAGCAGCATGAAAAAGGGGCTGGCATACGGATCAGTCAATGCAAGTTACGCTGTCAGTGGTTTCGGTATTGAAAAACTGAGAGAGATAACCCGCGAAGAGATTGATTCGAGGATGGACTACTACTTATCTACAAACCAGCTTGGAGCATGGAAAATATGACACAGATCAATTACCGCGACAGTGGTGTTGATATTAAGGAGGGGGAGAAAGCCGTTGCCCTGATGAAGGAGAGTGTAAGAAAGACATTCACTGAAGAAGTGCTTTCCGATCTGGGTCACTTCGGGGGGCTTTTTCAGGCTGATTTCCCAGGTACGGAGAATCCTGTACTGGTTGCAAGTACTGATGGTGTAGGTACAAAACTGAAAGTCGCCTCCATGACCTCAAAATATGACACCGTTGGTCAGGATCTTGTCAATCACTGTGTCAACGATATTCTGGTTCAAGGAGCTGCCCCTCTCTTCTTCATGGATTACATCGCGTGCGGGAAACTGGAAGCTTCCGTGGTTGCTTCCATCGTTTCCGGGCTTGCTGTCGCGTGCAGGGAGAATGGATGCGCGCTTCTGGGTGGTGAAACCGCTGAAATGCCCGGATTCTACAGTGAAGGTGATTATGATGTGGCCGGGACAATTATCGGGCTTGTGGACAAAAACATGATTATTGATGGCTCGACCATTCGTCCGGGTATGATCATCATTGGTCTTCCATCAAACGGGCTGCATACGAACGGTTATTCCCTTGCCAGGAAGGTTCTATTTGAGATTTCGAAAATGTCTCCTGAAGATAGACCCCCACTTCTTGAAGGAGCCACAATCGGGGAGGCTCTTCTTGCGGTTCATAAAAGCTATTTGAACGTGATAAAACCCCTGCTGAAGCAGCGTCTGATACAGGGAATCGCTCATATCACGGGTGGAGGAATACCCGGAAATCTTTCTAGAATCCTGCCTGAAGGATGCGGCGCTATGATAGATGAGAAGTGGGAGATTCCAGGGATCATCAAGCTCATTCGTGAGCGGGGAAATATTAAAAAGGCTGAAATGCGCAAAGCCTTCAATATGGGTGCAGGAATGTTGATTGTTGTTGAAGAAAGCGATTCAGACAGAACTCTGGAGATCCTTCAGGAATCAGGAGAGTTACCATTCCTGGCCGGAGAGATAACTTCTCAAGAAGGAATTTTGTTCAAATCCTGAGAGTTGAGGCGCGTAATGTATAAAGGGTTAACAGAAGAACTGGCTCGGAAGACGGATTCCAGGATACTGCTCGCGGTTATCGACGGTGTTGGTGATATTCCAAACGCTGAGCTTGGCGGCAGGACGCCTCTTGAAGCTGCGGAAACTCCCCAGCTTGACAAACTTGCGTCTGAAGGCGCGCTTGGCCTGCATATTCCAGTGTCCCCCGGGATCACACCAGGAAGCGGTCCTGCACATCTCGCTCTTTTCGGGTACGATCCGGTTGCTTTCGATATCGGAAGGGGAGTCCTTGCAGCGCTCGGAATGGAATTTGACCTGGAATATGGGGATCTTGTAGCCAGGATCAACTTCTGCACGGTAGACGATGATGGCTTAGTAACCGACAGAAGAGCAGGGAGAATATCCACTGAAAAATGTATTGAACTTGTTGAACTCCTGTCAGGCATAGAGATAATAGATGTTGAGACATTCGTGTTTTCCGTTAAGCAGCACAGGGCGTGTGTGGTTTTCCGGGGCGAAGGTCTTGATGATAATATTAAGGATACTGATCCCGGGCTCACAGGAAAAAAACCTGTCAATGTTACAGGATCAGGTAAGTCAGCACGAGTCGTCAGAGAATTCATTACTGAAGCCGGAAGAATCCTGCACAGAAAACATCCGGCTAATTTCATCATTTTACGCGGTTTCTCAATCTATGAGGAATTCCCATCAATACGAGACCGTTTCAGACTTACTCCCGCAGTCGCGGCGCTTTATCCGATGTACAGAGGTGTTGCAAGACTCGCAGGTATGGATGTTCTCAAGTGCGAACCCTGGGATCTGGATGGTCAGGCCGGAGCTGTAAAAAGAGCGCTTGAAACCGGATATGATTTCATTTTTCTTCACCATAAACCGGCGGACAGCGCCGGAGAAGATGGGAACGTACCGGCAAAGATAAAGGCTATAGAAGAGTTTGACCGATGCTTACCTTCATTCCTGAAGCTGGGCTTTGATGTGGTCTGTGTCACCGGTGACCACAGCACACCTTGTCCTATGAAACTGCACAGCTGGCATCCCGTACCGGTGCTTATCAACGGTGGCCCTCAGAGAGTCGGATACAGTAAAGTTTTTTCAGAAAAAGAGGCTCTATCGGGCGCTCTGGATTCCTTCAGGGCAATGGATCTCATGCCGCTTCTTCTGGCTTCAGCCGGAAAACTGGCAAAATTCGGTGCATGATTTTCCGGTGAACCAAAGTTCCGATGCTCTGGTTGCGCTTTCCGGCGGAATTGATTCCTCCTTTGCTTTGAGTCTTGCAGTCGGGCGGTACAGAAATGTCAGGGCAGGATATATTGATACTGACGGTAGAGGCATTCCTGCTTCCGCAGAAGAAGTTGCTGATTTCCTTGGTGTACAGCTGATAAGGCTGGACGCATCGGAGCGATTCAGGACCGATGTGATTGACTGGTCGCGGGACATGCTTTCACAAGGGCTAACGCCCAATCCCTGCGCCAGATGTAATGAAAGAATCAAGCTGAGGATGCTATACGAAATACTGGAACCGTCTGAAGCTCTTATAACAGGTCACTATTCGCGGAAAAAGGATAGTCTGATAAGACGGGGAGCGGACAACTCAAAAGATCAGAGCTATTTTCTTTCTATGGTGGACAGGAGGATAATCTCCAGATGTGTATTTCCACTTGGCGATATGACAAAAGAACAGGTTCGAGCAGAAGCTGCTGCAGGAGACCTGCCCTTCAGAAAAGATGAAAGCATGGATTTATGTTTTAAGCTGCCCGCTGACAGAGAGGAACCTGGTAAGATCCTGAATACTTACGGAGAGGTTATCGGTACTCATCAGGGAATAGATAACTATACCATCGGGCAGAGAAAGGGTTTTGGTGCCTTCGGCAGAAGAGTGTATGTGGTGTCAATTGACCCTGTTTCCGGAACTGTCACTGTTGGTGATCGAGATGATCTTCTTTCGTCAGGCTGTACAGTTGGAAGTATGAACTGGTTCAGAAAACCCTCCCAGACCTGTATTGAAGCGAAGGTTCAGACCAGACACCGCAGAAGAACTGCGGCTGCTGATATCGAAATTCTGAATGATTCCATCCATGTGAAATTCAAAGAGCCTGAGGAAGCTGTTGCGCCGGGGCAGGTATGTGCTGTATATCTCGATACTGCTGTTATCGGCGGAGGAATTATCACTGCCGCGGAACGACTGGAACGGAAGCTGTAATGGAAGAATCTGTCATCAGGGAAATTCACAGACTGAAAGCCGAAAGGAATGCGGTAATCCTTGCTCACAGCTATCAGCCTCCCGAGATACAGGATATTGCGGATCATGTAGATGATTCCCTTCAGCTGAGCAGGATTGCAGCGTCCACCGATGCTTCAGTCATTGTTTTCTGCGGAGTCAGATTCATGGCGGAAACCGCTCATATCCTCGCGCCGGACAAGACTGTACTTCTTCCTGAACCGAAGGCGGGATGCCCGCTTGCTGACTGCATAGACGTCTTTTCGCTTCGATCGCTTCAGGCGGAGTTCCCAGACGCTCTTACGGTGCTCTATGTTAATTCTCCTGCTGAAGTTAAGGCTGAAAGTTATGCATGCTGTACTTCGGCTAACGCGCTTGAAGTAGTTGAAAGTGTGCCGTCTGACAGCGTGATATTTGCTCCAGACAGGAACCTTGGAATGTTCATATCCCGCAAATCGGACAAAGAGATCCATATCTGGAACGGTGCCTGCAGAACCCATGCGCTTGCTGATATTCAGGATATTAAAAAACATATTGAAGAATGGCCTGATGCTGAGCTGCTGGTCCATCCGGAAACATCCCCGGAAATATGGGAGCTTGCTGATGCAGTACTCGGAACAGGCGGAATGATTCGTCACGTCAGTAATTCCAGGACAAACAGGTTTATTATAGGGACTGAAGAGGGGATGGTTTACAAGCTTTCAACCATCTACCCTGACAGGGAATTCATCGCAGCCGGCAGAATATACTGTCCGAACATGAAGGTTACTACACTCCCGAAGATACTTGATTCTCTCATAAATCTTGAGCCTGTAGTCCATCTTGATCCGGCCATCAGAGAGAAAGCATATGCTGCCGTTGCCAGAATGACGGATATAACAGGATGAGAAAACCCGTTATTGGTATTACACTGAACTGGTACAGGAATGATCAGAATAAGATTGGATCATACGGTAAATGGCTTTTCGGTTTGAATCAGAAGTACGCTGAACTGGTGGCTGAAACGGATGCTCTGCCTGTTGGGATCATACCGGCTGGGAATAAGTACCGGGATATTCTGGAAAAAGTAGACATGCTTCTGTTCACTGGAGGCGGTGACCCTGATCCGGAATTGTACGGTCAGCAGAATAACGGATCGAAAGCCTGTTATCGGGAAAGACCCATATGGGAGATGGATTTGTACAAAGCTTCGCGAGAGATGGGAAAGCCCGTTTTCGGCATTTGCCTTGGAATACAGCTCATAGGAATTGCAGAAGGCGTTCCGCTTATTCAGGACATTCCAGCTCAGATAGCGGGAGCGCTGGATCATCATGGAAAACCACAATCACCTGAAAAGCATTTCATCAGAATCATGGACAATACCATTCTTCATGGAATACTGGGATCAAAAGCCGAAGTGAGCAGTTTTCATCACCAGGTGATAACGAATGTTCCGGACGGTTTCCGGCTTGCCGCACAATCATCGGATGGTGTTATTGAAGCTATTGAATCGGATGATGGCGGTGTTGTAGCTGTGCAGTGGCATCCAGAAAGGGATTTCACGGGACCGCTTATTCTGAAATCGATGCTTTCACGCCTGAGCGTTGGTGATTGAAAGGTGCTCTATCTCTCGAAACCCGAATATCTCAGGAGAATATGGGGCAGTCTTCAAAAGGAAGGATCTGAAACTCCTGTTGGTGAGATATGGTGGCTTTTCCATGAGAAGGATCATTCTTCGGTTCTTTCCGATCCCGTTTCCGGTAATGAAACAACCGTTGATACTCTCGTATCATCAGGGAAACTTCCCGGGAAGATCGTATACCCGATCCTTCTGAAAACACTTCACACAGCAGACCGCCTGTCAGTTCAGGTTCATCCAGGCAGGGATGAAGGCGGCCTGTTCAAAGAGGAAACCTGGATAGTCCTGCAGGCGGAAGCCGGCGCATGGATGATGGGAGGAATAAATAGTGACAGGCACTATTTTCTGGAATCCATCCGTCTGGGAAGAGCGGAGGAAGTGCTGAACAGGATTGAACTGGAAACAGGTGATACTTATCATATTCCTCCTGGAACAGTTCACTCACTCGGACCTGGCCTGGAGATCCTCGAGGTTCAGAGCAACTGTAATGTCACATACAGGCTTTACGACTGGGAGCGAACAGGAACTGATGGAGAATTCCGGCAGCTTCATCTGGAAACGGGGATTGAGGCAATTGACTGGGGTTCATGTGGAAGACCCGTTTCAGCCGGAAAGCACGGAGATATCGACATGTATACGCTTGATATCTGCAGTTACAGTATAAAGAATTGTAATGGTCAATTAGAAGCAGTTGTTCCACGCGGGGGGCTATTTTTTCTGGCGTCCGGGAGTTTACGCATCCAGGAGATTGAAATTTACTCACCTGCCTGCCTGATCGCGGACACGGGCGGAGGAGTCTTCAGGCTGGACGGTTCAGGATACATCGTGGAACCCGGAGGTAAATAATGAAAGCGTCATTCTACGGAGTAATTATGGCAGGCGGCAGAGGTACAAGATTCTGGCCGCTGTCCACCAGGAAAATGCCGAAACAGTTCCTGAAACTTACCGGCTGCAAGACAATGCTTCAGGAAACAGCTATGAGATTCAAGGGAATCTGCGATCCCGGACGGATTATGGTTGTTACCGGTATCGACCACAGGAAAACAGTGCTCGAACAGCTTCCATGCATGGAACAGAAGAATCTTCTGCTTGAACCATCGGGCAGGAACACGGCAGCATGCATAGCATTGGCTGCCCGGACCCTTTTAAACAGGGGGGAGGGCTCCGCTATCATGGCTGTCGTTCCCTCAGACCATGTTGTGGATAACCCCGAAGGCTTCAGAGAAACTCTCTCCATCGCTGCAGAGCCTGCCATGGATGGGATGCTTGTTACAGTTGGTATTCCTCCGGACCATCCCGCTACAGGATACGGATATCTTGAGCAGGGGCAGGAGATTGGAAAAAATGTTTACAGAGTTTCAGCTTTCAGGGAGAAACCTGATCTGGATACTGCAAAGAAATATGTTGCAAGCAATAGATTTTTCTGGAACGCCGGAATGTTCATCTGGAGAGCGGATACAATCCTGAAAGAGATTTCACAGCACCTTCCTGATCTTGCGGAGGGGCTTGAAAAGCTCGATTCCGATACGGAGCCGGAGATGTCCCTTTACAATTCACTCCCTTCGATTTCCATCGATTACGGTGTTATGGAAAAAGCCGGGAATGTTGTCATGGTTCCTGCAAGATTTGGATGGAACGATATAGGTGACTGGCCAACCGCTCGAAAATGTGATGTGGCAAAAGGTAAAGTAATTTCAGTAGACAGTGAAAACACGACCGTCTGGAACGATGGAAAGCTTACAGTTCTGATGGGCTTGAAGAATGTTTCAGTTGTGGAAACCGACTCGGTGACCCTGGTAATGAGCGACGAGTACTCTCAGAAACTCAAGGATGTTGTGGCAAAACTGGAAAAAGAACAACCCGACCTGGTATAGACATTCTGGTTGGACCACCCTTTCCCTGGATGAGCCAGAGAGGAAGATTGATGGAAGTGAAATGTATCCTGCCGGTATTGGTCATTGTTGTATGCGCATTCGGTGATGCTGCATTTGTTGAGGATGAAATCCTGTGGGAAGAAATAGATCGTATTAACGGATTACTTGAGAATTCCGGTAACATTGATTCTGAAGTGCTGGAGCAGCTGTTTGAAAAAACGGTTGAGATCGCGATTTCCAATGAATTATCGCAGCAGTTTGAGGATCTTCGCACGTTGTGCTTTGAGTCAGATGATTACTCTCTTTTCGACGGATATGCTGAGAGGGCAGGGGACGCAATAACCGTTCTGATGCTCGGCGAGTCAAATTCCATCGGAGTGAATACCCTTCCTTTTCTGTTATGCAGTGCAGCAGGATCTGAATCGTGGGAGTTTTATGAAATCGCAGGTGACGGCTTCTATGTGGACGGGATCACGAGAACTATCGGGTCTGATGAGTTACCAGTGTGGATGGAACGCACGGAATCCAGTGCTCAAGTGGTTGTTGACCAGACTATTGTAGACCAGTGGCTGAGTATCTGGAAGTACCTGCGCCCGCAATTTGATGGTTTTTACCTTACTATTGCCAATGAAACCATACTTGGCCTTCGCGGAGATATGCCATCCGCAGAATCATCACCTGAAAGTGAAGAACTTGAAGCCTACTACATGGTCTACGATAATCCTTTCGTCAGACATATAAGGGTTGCCCTTGACGGCTTTGTCTCAGGTTCTCTGGATGGTGTGTTCAATGGCCACGGTTTACTGGAAGACCTGGAGTTCTTCAGGGAATACCTGGGTGACAGCTTCGTAGTCCTCATGATCGATCCTGCAACCATGGGGGGATACCAGATAGTCCTGATTTCCCAGCAGAAACCTGACAGGATATTCTCCGCATGGGTATATATGCTCAGTAACGGTGAATACGAGCTCAGGGGATTTGAAGAGAGCGGGGAATTCTCACCCTCCCAGGTTGAATCCATAGCCGATCAATTCCAGCAGGCAATTCTGGACACCGATCACAGTATTTAAGCAGGATTATGGTTTCTATTCGTACTGTGATTCTAAAATATGATCCTGAGCAGCAGTGAAAACTCTTCTGGGGCTCTCCGCCTGAATTCTCACAACTGAGCCGACCTTGAGCCAGTAGTAGCACCATCCAGCTGTTATTTCACCCATCCTCACGCAACCATGGGAACGCTTTGTTCCAAGTGTATTTGTTCCGCTCTTGAAGGTTTGATGAAGCCCGATCTGACCTGAAGGATGGAAGCACAGCCAGTATGGCATTCTTATGCCGTATGAACTGGAAACAGGTGCTCGTCTTCTGTATAACACTTCAAAAGTGCCTGTAGGAGTATCATATCCCGCACTGCCTGTAGATACCAGAGCAAGATTTGATTCCCTTCCATTCTCCAGAAATACTATGGTTTGATGGTTTATTAAAATTACAGCTTCCCTGGTAACGGCATCATCAATAGTCGCAGAAGTAAAAGATGGCCCGCCTGAAACCGCCAGTAAACTGAAAAATGTTCGAAGCAATCCTGTTATAGAAACCAAATGTAATTCCTCTCGATCATGCTAAACTTAATGTTGCGCATATTGATGTCAATATTGACTTCCAGAAATTGTATAGTCAGATTTAACAATCGCATTTTTAAGCTTGATAATTGGAAAACATCTGAAATGGAGGCTCCCAATTGAGTAAATGGATAACTAATCGACACGTGGTCGTCGCCGCGATCGCACTTCTTATGATACTCGCTGCCTGTTCTTCACCTGTAGTGACCGGTATGAAGGTTCACATGCAGAATCAGGAATACGAAGATACAATTCATCTTGCGGACAGTGTTATTGCCGAAGGTGATTCACTCAACGCTGAAATATGGTTCTGGAGAGGTCGAGCACAGGTCAGCATGAACCGGTGGCTAAGCTCCTCAGAATCATTCGAGAAAACCTGGGAACTTGATACTCAGGGCAAACATGATATTTCTGAGTACTGGTTTGCTTTCTTCAATGCCGCAGCTTCCATTATGAATGAAGGAGACATCGATTCAGCAGTTGAACTTTTGCAGACAGGTGCTGAAATATATCCTGAAAGACCTGATTTCGATCTGATGATGGGCGACATTAATCTCAATGTGCACGGTGACAATGCTGCAGCGCTTGAGTCTTTCCAGAGCGCTTCCCGGAAAGCAACAGCTCTTATTCCAGCCATGGAACTTCAGATTTCAGAAACGTCTGATCCTTATATGGCTAATTACTATTCTCAGAGCCTAGACCAGATCACAATCATATGTATTCAGGCTCTGTACAATTCTGGAAGTGTCCTCAGCATCATGTCCCTGGATTTGCCCGAAGAAGATGCTTCTGATCTTATTGAGCAGGCAAAAGCAGAATATCGTAAAGCGCTCGAAATTGATCCGACCAATGTTGATGTACTTGAAGCGCTGGCTGATACATACATGCTTGAAGGTGATTACGAATCAGCAATTGACATTTTTAATAATGCTTTCATTCAGATTGATCAGGGAGTAACCGAAGGCTGGCTTGATCCGGAAGAGGCCAACGAGATCAAGGCAAATATGATGATCTCTAAGGGATACGCTTATATCGAAATGGGAGAGTTCGAACAGGCCATCAGCGAGCTTAACGCTGCTCAGGATCTTATCGGAAATGATTTTATAGTGCTTTCTACGCTTGCTCACGCTAATTTCGTTATGGAGAATTATGACGAAGCTCTTTCGATACTTGATTCCGCAATAATGATAGAGGGCCTGACAAATGATGCACTGGCCAATGCTTACTATACCAAGTTCGCCTGCTTCAGCAGGAAAGAAATGGATAGAGAAGCTGCTGATGCCCTTGAAACAGCGATTGAATTCGATCCTGATAATGCCCGTTACTGGGAACTTCTGGCAAGTACCTACAGCAGACTCGGCCGGAGAAATGACGCCATTGATGCGATGCAGAAAGCGCAGGATCTTGGCGGAGAATAGTTTTTCCAGCTGACTTCGTAATTGAATAAACCCCCGCTCCCTGAAAAGGAGCGGGGGCTTTAACAATACCGCATTCAGAAACAGTGATTAACTTCTGGTGACTATTTCCTCTAATTCCTCCTCACGGCAAAACTGCTGGTGCTTACCTCGGACTGGTAAGTGTTTTCATGTGTGTAATGTAACCAGCTTCAACGGCATAAACTTCTTGCTCATCAGGAGTCAGCATAGTTACGAAGAGGTCTATTCCGGCGTGGAAGTTTCCAAAGGGATTTGTAGGTGACACATCTCGTCTCATGGTACATTCGATCCGCCATAGCTGCCGTATATCTTATGAGTCTGATTAAACGGAGCAAAGGGCCAGGGAAGTGCCAACGCGATACCGGTTGAAATAATTAGGATCGTAATGAGCAATTTCATTTTACTCACCACCCGACAATCGGCTAATCATCAGAGGTATGCTTAGGAGACCGTTGAGGGAAAAGTGTGGTCTCACAACATCATAGGATTGTGATAAAATGAAGTTTCCATCTGGAGATATTTGGATATTACTCCGAGTCGTTTCTGATAGAATCGAATCGTCTTCATTAATACAACGAATTGTCACGCCAAATCCAGAGTTAGACTCATGGAATGTCTGCATAGCAATCACTTGTGCAGTGTTGTCACAATTAGTACCTCTATAGTCACTGATATTAGAATCATCAGTCATAACTATTGTCCATATCTCCTTAAGAGCTTCGCAGTCAAAAACCATAGGTCTTTGTAATCCCCCGATGCAAAGATATTTCTCATTCGGAGTAAAGAAAAAGTAATGCCCAAGAATATCTTCCCCGAATATCTGAAGAAGCTCACCGGTATTTCCATTAATCAGAAATGCTCCAGAATTACCAACTGGAAACTGCTGACAAGCTACAAATCTACCATTAGCTGAAACAGCTGGAGAAGAAGAAGGATGGTTAGTCATGAAATACTTATGAAGTATTTCTCCATTTCTGTTAAATATTGAAAGAAGACCGGTTCCTTCACTCCTTTCCGGGGATTCCTCGGAAACACAAGTGGTTACTGCAATAGTATTACCATCATTGCTAATGGCTAAATACATATATCCTGCAAAACCGATCGAAATTTCTTTGAATGTCCCATTAGAGAAAAGTATGCAGGCAAAGCAAAGCTGTGAAGTGTCCTGTACTGGACAGTCGGGAAGTTGATACCTACCTGAAAGAGTCACTCCAATTGATGCATCTCTGGAGAGTCTGATACCGCTGTGTATCATTGCAAGTTGTCCTATCTCCTCTCCGAATCGGTTCACCAGAAAACCGGGCTCAGAGAGGACATTGGTCGGTCGATCCAGACTGTCGTAAAGGAAGGGCTTCCCCGAAGGACTAACCATGAAATTCTCACGCCAGTAATCCTCACCTGGCGCGATCCATTCAGCTTCTACATGTACAGGATTTCCATTCCTATCGTAGAATATGTGAAGGTCCTGCGCGATGACAGCTCTTACTCTGCAATCCAGCCAGTATCTGTCTTCCTCAGGAATACTCTCATCGCTTAAGATCTCCTCAAGCCAGGGCATTGGGTAACCGTCTGTTAGAGCCGCTTCAAGTTCTTCTGATGTTTCCACGCGGAATATCTCAACTACTTCAATATTGGATGCTGCCTGATCCTCCGCGGTCGTAATCAGAAACGGAAGCAGCACAGCAAGTATCAAATTCATCATTTCTTTTTCCCCACTGTCTTGTGACTTCTTGAAATACTGGAAAAGGAACATTGGAGGAGGACGGATGAGAGGGTAACGAAGGGTTACCCCCACTTCCTGCTTGATGTTAAGACTGGTGCTATAAGCCGGATATTTCCACGAGCAGCTGGTCTTTCTTCACGGTGTCGCCTTTTGAGACGTGTAACTTACTGACGATTCCGCTGATACCGGGGCAGATCTCGTTGTGCATTTTCATTGCTTCAAGAAGCAGTAATATATCTCCAGGCTTAACTCTATCTCCTTCAGATACGAGAATATCAACAATTGATCCCGGGATGAAAGCCCTGACTTCCGAAAGATCAGGCATTCCCTCATATGATTTCAATGATCCTTTCGGGATTTCAGTTAAATATTCCGTTCCATCGATATTAAGGTTATTGAGTTTACTTTCCATAATTCTTCTATCCTCTACAGAGGGATATTGCCATGTTTATGGCCTATTTCAAAGGAATCCGTAACAGATAAAGCTTTAATAAATGTTTCTCTTGTCATGCTTGATTTTATGATGGTATCAATGTAGCCTTTCTTCGCGGCAACGTAGGGATTGGAGAATTTCTCTTCGTATTCATCCACTTTTTTCTTCCTGAATGCTTCAGGATCATCAGCTTCCGCTATTTCCCTGCGGTAAATTATGTTTGCGGCCCCTTCAGGACCCATTACAGCTATTTCTCCGGAAGGCCACGAAGTAACGAATGTTGCTCCGAGATGCCTGCTGCACATGGCTATGTAAGCGCCGCCATAAGCCTTTCTCATTATCAGAGTCATTTTTGGAACCGTAGCCTCACTGTATGCATAAAGAAGCTTGGCTCCGTGTCTGATAACACCTGCATGTTCCTGGTCTGTTCCAGGGAGATATCCTGGAGTATCAACCATTGTAAGCAGCGGGATGTTGAAAGAATCACAGAATCTTATGAATCTTGCGGCTTTATCGGAAGCGTTAACATCGAGAACTCCTGCGAGAACTCTTGGCTGGTTGGCAACAATACCTATCGTTTTTCCGTCAAGCCTTGCGAATCCTACAACGATATTCCTGGCCCACCGTTCGTGAACCTCAAGGAAATCTGAAGCGTCCACTATTCCCCGGATGAGTTCCTTGACACAGTAAGCCTTCTTTCGGTCGTCGGGAATAACATCATCTCCAAGCGGATTGACGGGGAGGACTGTTCTGTAAACAGGAGGTTTCTCATTCGAGTTAGCCGGAAGGAATGAGAGCAGTTTCTTCAGAGTAGTGAAAGCATCCACTTCACTCTCTGCGTAGAAATGTGCATTACCTGTGATAGAAGCCTGTGTAATAGCACCGCCGAGTTCCTCCTGTGTAACTTCCTCTCCAAGGACTGTTTTTATCACCTGGGGACCAGTAATGAACATGTTTGATATCTTATTGACCACGAAAACAAAATCGGTAAGAGCCGGCGAGTATACAGCTCCTCCGGCACAGGGTCCGAGAATTACAGAAATCTGTGGTACGATTCCACTCAAACGGGTATTCCGGTAGAAGATCTCACCATAACCGCAAAGGGATTCCACTCCCTCCTGAATTCTTGCGCCACCCGAATCGTTAATTCCGATTAGTGGTATGTGAGCTTCCCCGGCTGCATCCATTACTTTTGTGATTTTCTTGGCGTGGGCTCTGCCAAGAGATCCTCCGGCGACTGTGAAATCCTGAGCGAAGACAGCGACAGATTTTTTGTTGACTTTCCCGAATCCTGTAATAACACCATCTCCGGCAAGAACCTTCTGATCCATTCCAAAGTCTTTCACCGAATGCTCGACGAACAGGTCCGTCTCGAGAAATGAGTCAGGGTCGAGCAGGAGTTCATCAATCCGTTCCCTGGCTGTATGCTTACCTTTTTTCCTTTGCTTCTCGATAGCTATTTCCCCGCCGCCTTTCAGCTTGCTTGAAAGACGGGCGAGAAAATCATTAACTGATTTCATAATCGACATAGTTAGATCTCCTCATGCAATTTCCCGAAACGAATTCAATACATGCTTTCAGAAGTATCAGAATTCTTCCGGTTTGAATATCATAAAAAGGACATTTACGCTATACAAACATTAATCCCGCTATTGGCGTAAGATAATTCAGATATGTCATTGTGTGGTAGTCTTGAATTATATCAATGAAGTAGAAGATGGAGCGGTTATTTACCAGGATAATGAACCTTCGCCCGGTAGTGTCTCAAGAATTGACAGAGCCGGAATACTCTCCGGAATACTGTTTTCCCATTGCAGTCCGGTAAGAAGCCTGATTGTGGCGAACATTCCGCTTGCGGTTAATCCAAACGGGGTGGTTCCATTGATTTGCTCTCCAGCAATCACTGCCCAGCCACGGTATTCATAAGTGTCAGGTATCGAATACAATACCACTGTGTAGTGTGATAGCATATCAGGGTCTGTCCAGTAATCAGCAATTTGTAACACTGTAGTGACTTTGGAATACACCGGGTTGAGAAAAACGACATCCGGTTTATACAGATTCATAAGACTGAAGATAATTCTCTGTTTTTCCAGTGGATTCTTCCATAATGAATCTTCGAATTCTTCAGCCAATCCTGACGGAATGGAGACAGTATTACCGTTTTTGTCGGTCCATATCTGGATATGATCCTGATTAAGATTGTAACTAGAATACCTGTCGCTGATAACAGCCAGCAGCATGTCGCTTTCGAAAGCTTCCTGAATAAGCCGCTGTTCAGTAGGTCGGATTGTTTCCGGTTCTTCCGGCATCAGCATCGCTCCTGAAATATGTTCACCTCTTTCCGTGATAATCCATGGAAGGTCCGGAGAGGGCGCCAGTTCCCCGAAATTCACTATAACAATAGGGGAATACTCCATTTCCGTGGCTGTATCAACAAGCGGTTCATCATCTTTGCATCCGATAATGAAAAACGCTGACAGGAGAAGAAACAGATACCTGATCAAGTATGCCTCCAGAATTAAAAATCACTCATAAATTAGCCAGCTTCCAAAGCAACTCGGTTAACATAATACTTGTTTTAATATAACTACTGTATTCAGCGGGAAGCATATTTTGTTTAACCCGCGGAATTCGCCATATTCCAGGTTGCAGAGCCATGAATTCCTCAACATAGTCGAGCTTTGGAGGTTTATAGAAGTGAAAATTACTTTCTTCGGAGCAGCACGCGCTGTAACCGGTTCGAAGCATTTGCTTGAAGCTGGCGGTAAAAAAATACTGCTTGATTGCGGTTTTCACCAGGGGCATCGCATTGAAAGTGAAGAACTTAACAGAAATTTCCCCTTTAATCCATCTGAATTGGATTGTATTATTCTCTCTCACGCGCATATAGATCATGCCGGTAACCTTCCAGGTGTTATCAAGAAGGGTTTCGGAGGCTTGATAATCAGTACCTTCGCCACAAGAGATCTCGCGGCAATCATGCTTCCCGACAGCGCTCATATACAGAAGTACGATACTCAGTACATGAACAAGAAGAGAGCGAAAAAGGACCTTCCACCCCTTGAACCTTTATACGACATTGAAGATGTGACACGAACTCTGGAGCATTTCATGTCCATTCCTTACAACAGACCTTATGAAATATTCAACGGGATAACTCTCCGTTTTATCGAAGCGGGACATATTCTGGGTTCAGCCCAGATTGAGCTTACCATACGGGAAAACGGGCATGAGAAGGTTTTTCTGTTTTCTGGAGATCTGGGTCGACCTGGCAGACCGATACTCAAAGATCCGGATATGAGTGCTAAAACCGATATTCTGCTGATGGAGAGTACCTACGGGGGAAGAAATCACGAGAAGCAGGAAGAAGCTCTGATTCGATTCCGGGATATAGTGAATAAAACCTACAAACTTGGCGGAAAAGTGATAATTCCATCTTTCAGTGTCGGCAGGACACAGGAAGTGCTTTACTATATTCATG
>JAUVEU010000106.1 GCA_030594645.1 Candidatus Aegiribacteria sp. | reverse complement strand
TTTAGTTCCAGTGTTTCCTGCTCATCATCGCTTTCAAAGTTGACCGGAATAGCATCCTGATCAACTTGAATGTATTTCCGTATTACTTTCAATAGTTCTTCTTGTAATTCCGGTAGGTAAGAAGGCTGATTACGCGAACTTCGCTCATGAGCAACAAGAATTTGCAGGCGTTCTTTTGCAATAGAAGCAGAAAAAAGTCGGAGGGATACCGTCGTAAGCTGAACTGGCTGACACAACGTTTTTCGGAAGGGCTAAAGATCAGAATAGTCTATGAAGATGAGAGGCCTGTGGGGTTCATCGAGTATGTGCCGGGCGAATTCGCCTGCATTTCCTTGATACATGTTCTATCTGTCTTAGAACCGAAGGGTGGAGAGAATCGAAGAGATTTGACACGTAAGGACTTCCTCTATCAACCGCAAGAGTGTACTGTGTAAGGTCATTTGACCCTATTGAAACAAAATCAATATGAGGAATCAGGAAATCAATTGCCAGCGCTGCAGCAGGTGTTTCCACCATGATCCCCAGTGAAGGTATTGAGCCGCAAGGCGTTCCAGATTCCTCAAGCTCTGCTGCTATATCTAAAAGCATGTCTTTTACCTTCAATACCTGTTCCTGTGATGTAATCATTGGCAGCATCAACCATGCATTGCCGAATTTAGCGGCTCTTAGAACCGCTCTTAGCTGGCTGTTGAATTTAAGAGGGCGGTCAAGGCAGATTCTTATCCCTCTCCATCCGAGAAAAGGATTTCGCTCTATGGTGGGGATGGAATCCAGAAATTTATCTCCACCGAGATCAAAAGTCCTGATTATCACATTTTCCGGAAATACTGCTTTCAGGACATGTTTATACGCTCTGAAGTGGATTTCTTCATCATCTTCAATTTCAGGTGAAAGGAGTCTTATAAATTCTGTTCTGAAGAGTCCGATTCCCTTTCCCCCAAAACGTTTTACCTGATCAGCTTCCTGGGAAAATTCTATATTCGCGGAAAGTTCAATGCTCTTTCCATCTTCTGTAACTGTTTCGTTCTCAGCGTTTAGTGCTATCTCTGCTTCCGCAATGTTATAACGGTTTTTCAGCTCTGTATAGTATTCCAGTTCATCATCATCAGGATCAAGTATGACAACACCGTGTACTCCATCAACAATCACCATCTGACCAGGGTGAGCGTACTCAGCTACATCCTTCAGGCCTACAACTGAAGGTATGCCCATACTTCTCGCCAGTATCGCTGTATGTGATGTCGAACCACCAAGATCGGTTGCAATTCCGAGAAGCTGTTCTCTTGTCATACCCGCAGTCTGAGAAGGATCAAGGTCTCTCGAGATGAGGACAACAGGATGGTTCATATTTGCGAGTGCTTCCTTCTCAGTTCCCAGAAGGTTTGCTATCACACGTCTACCGACATCACGAACATCTACCGATCTGCTTCTGAGGTAAGGATCTTCAATCGAATTAAAACGTTCGAGGATATCGTACAAAACCTGGCTTACAGCATACTCAGCACTTAAAAGTTCATCTCTTATTCTATTCTCAACTTCTTTATGGATTGCGGGATCGTCAAGAAGGAGAATATGAACTTCCATGAGCTGTTTGCCCTCGATAATATCACTTATCTGGCCTGATATTTCCTCAAGTTCCACTCTGGACAGGAGAAGAGCTTCGCGGAAACGTATCAATTCCCGTTCTACCTCTGTTTTGTCTTTCAAAACATGTTTTTTTACCCTGATTTCTTCCACATTCAGCAGAAATACAGGACCAATTGATACACCGGGTGAGGCTGCTGTTCCAGTAAGTCGAATGCTCAACTTCTCATTCCTCTCCGAACCCCTCGTTTATCAGCTTGATGAGAGCTTCAACTGCTTCAGTTTCATCTGAACCTTCCGCTCTTACTTCTATGCTGCTTCCACGGCAGGCAGCAAGAGTCATAACCCCCATTATGCTTTTTGCGTTAACAGTGTCATGTTCAACAGTCAGTGTTATATGACTGTCGAAAATTGATGCTTTCTTTACGATCTTTGCAGCAGGCCGGGCATGAATTCCAAGCTTATTAATTACTTCAGCGTTTTCAGCTTTCAATCCACATACTCCTGTCGTATTCGCTTTACTTACTCTTTAATTCTTGTTCTTTTCTGATAATTGTTTCAATCTGATTTTTTTCGATCTCTTCCGGAACGCTTCTTCCCTTACTTCGAAGAAGGTAATTCATTACCGCAACTTCAAGAAGAAGTGTTAGGTTTCTTCCAGGCATCACCGGAATTGTTGTTCTGGGTATCGGCAGATCAAGAATCCTGTTCATCTTCTGAGTGAGACCGGTTCTGTCAAAATCCTGATCATCCTTTGACCATTCCATCAGTCTTACTTCAAGATGAATCTGTTGTCTATCCTTAACTGCCCTGATACCATAGAATGCGGAAACGTCCACAAATCCAAGCCCTCTGATTTCCATGTGATGGGCCATCCTTGAGTCACCGGTTCCAAAAAGAGCATTGCCTATCCGCCTGACATAAACCCTGTCATCAGCAATCAGTCTGTGTCCGCGTTCCAGAAGTCCCAGAACTGCCTCACTCTTCCCTATTGCGCTCCGCCCTGTGCAAAGCAGTCCTGCTCCGAATACCTCGACAAGGCTTCCGTAAACATCAGTTCTTGGAGCAAATACGAGGTCAAGGAAGCCCGATAAATCGTGAATAAGAGGCGTCGTATCCCTGTTTGATCTGAAAAGCGCACAGTTATTTATTCTTGCCATCTCCACAAGCATCGGAGGCGGGAGCATGTTTTTTGTTACGATGGAACAACGTATCGGAAATCGGAATATGTTCTCAATTGCAGATTTTCGGGCGGATTCCGAGAGCAGCTCAAGGTAAGTGATCTCAGTTTCCCCGAATATCTGTATACGTTCATAAAGGAATTTATTCATGAAGCCGGTCAGAGCCATGCCGGGTCGGCTTACATCAGGAGATTCAATCAGTGAATCATGACCTGTGATCCCGTTTACAGCAGCAAGATTGAGTTTTTCTCCAAGGAGTTCAAAAAGTTTTGCTGCAGTCAGATCCTCAGGTCTTGGTATGCTGTCCATAAAAGAATTCTCCGTCAGTCACTCTCTACAAGTTCAACGACCTGCGTTCTGCCGGAGTGTGTTAAGTAAACTACACTGAGGCTTCCAGTCTCTGTGTTGTGGAAGACAAACGGATTATCAGCTTCGATCTCAAATTCGACAATAGCGTCTTTTGTTTTATGGCGGGGTATTTCAATTGTATCATCGATAAGAATTCCATCTTCAAAATCTGATTCCTCTGCCGGAATATAATATGTTGATGAAGATATCTTTCCGCTTGAATCCTGCCGCTTTCTATGTGAATGGTTGTGCTTTCGATCCTTGTATTTTCGCATCTGACGTTCCAGAGAATCAAACGCTTCATCGAACGCAATGTAGATATCATGCGATTTGGATTTAGAATCAAGTTTGAGGTGATTTCCCCGCAATTGTATATGAACATGATTCGTGCCTGAAGTAACTTCAAGAATTACACGTACATCATCTATTCCGTTATAGAACCTGTTTATTGAATTCAGTTTCTTCTCAACGTGTTCTTTAAGAGCGTCTGTCAGGTTAAAATGCCTTCCACTGAGTTCTATGTTCATATGAAACTCCCTTCGAGAGGTTGCCATCAATTATGTGGCACATGAAAGAACAACTGAAAAAAATTACTGCCCCACATATGCTTTTAAAGCACACCCCGGACAGCAAGCGATCCGTTACTGTATTTATCACAAATCAATAATATTGTTCCAGTACTTTGAGGTCAACACCCTTGATCATGGTTATCTTTTGTATCTCTTAATGAAATTCTCGACTTCGGGAATCCCTCCCTGAAAAATAAGATATCCGTTATGTGCTTCCCTTTCTGTGATTTCCCCGGCAACAGGTGTCATCATGATATTCCTGACTTCCTCGCGGTCATGACTCTGTCCCAGTGCCCAGCAGAGTTTTACATAGGCCACTTCAGGAAGCATGTTAGCAGCAGGTATGACTCCCAGATCCATCATATCACGGCCTGTGTCATAAACAAACATCTGAACGTAACCCCAGAGCGTTTGAACTGTCATATAAATTTGAATGCCCTTATCACATGCTTTCTTAAGCACGGGATAAAGAGGTTTGTTTACGTGTCCAAGCCCTGTACCCGCAATAATAATGCCCTTGTAATCGTTATCGATGAGTGATTCGATGATATCGGGTTTCATGTTGGGATAATAGTACACTATGGAGACTCGATCATCGAATGATGTGTTTATCCTGACTTTCCTGTCTTTTCTTCTCTTCCTGCAATCATCCTTCAGCATAGTGATCCTGTCTTTTTCAACCATTGCGAGGGGGATATCTCCAATAGTGCGAAACGTTGACCTGTAGGATGAATGCATTTTACGCACCCTGGTTCCTCTGTGAAGAAGGCAGTACTGATCGCTTGTAGGGCCGAACATGCAGACCATCACCTCAGCTATATCGCTTCTCGCGGCAGTATAAGTGGCGTTTATGAGATTGATCGCTGCGTCGCTGGAGGGCCTGTCACTCGATCTCTGTGATCCGACCATAACAATTGGAACCGGAGAATCCTGAACCATGAAAGAAAGTATCGCCGCGGTATGGTGCATGGTGTCAGTTCCATGCCCGATAACGATTCCGTCTGTTCCGCTTTCAATCTCCTTTCCGATTGCTTCAGCAGTACCTATCCATTGTTCCGGTCCCATATTTTCACTGAAAACACCAAAGAGCTTTTCTGTTTTAAGATTGCAGATATCAGCCAGTTCAGGAACCGAACCGTAAAGCTCTCCAGGAGAAAACGCTGGTATTACTGCACCAGTTCGATAATCAAGCCTTGAAGCAATGGTTCCTCCTGTTCCAAAAAGCTTGACATTCTTTTTTGCGGGATCGAATGGAAACTCTTTCTCGGGAATTTTGTAATGTGCTTCTGTGCGTCCTAACTCAGTAATCGATTCAATAGTATCGATAGCAAGGCCTACGTTATAGCCGTTATGCAATTTGAGAACGATGTGAAATTCATCTGCGGTTTCGGATCGAGGGAGAATTGTTCCGTTGAAGGAGCCACGGGATGACTGAACATCCACATCGCTCCAGACCCCAACCTTGAATTTTTTCAGGCATTCAAGGCTTCCACCTCTGTAGCCCTTGTACAAATCAGAAGACAGTGTCGATCACCTCCATACCGGATACTACTTCCCTATATAATCATCGCTCGAATAAGATCAGACATTTCTTTTCCATTAATCAGACCATTGAATCTGTGCCTGATTCTTCCTGCAATATATCGAGTCAGAACACCCTGCTCAAATTCTGAAGATTCGACATCTGACAGAATATTCTTTACACTCTCTCTCTGGATATCAGTGTCGGGCATCTTGATTTCATCAGCAGCAATGGAGATATCTTTCATATCGGATCCACGGACGGTTTCCAGGATATACGCAACAGCTTCGATTGGAAGAAACCTTCTTCCTGCTTCATTCAACGCTGAAATAAGTATATCATCACTTAAATTCGGTGCTTTCCCCCTTTTCGAAAGATGGCTCAGTGTACTCAGGAAGAAATGTATGAGAACATCTGGAGCAAAATCAGTCTCATTGACAGCTCGATCAAAAAGATCTCTCAGCCGCGAAATGCTCATCTGTCGCGCTGTTTCTTCAGGAACTCCGGCATCTGTATATCGTTTAGCGCGCTCCCATGGGCGTTCAGGAAGTGAGGATCTGATTTTCTCCATATGATCTACACTGATTGCCAGTGGTGGAAGATCAGTGTCAGGATACATTCTGTTTGGACCTGGAAGTATCCTTTCAAACCCGTTCGTTCCGTCAGGAAATGACTGCCTTGTCTCGTCGCATACGCCATCGATTGCTTCCTGAGCTCTTATCGTAATTTCTCTTACAGCAGTTGAAACATCCTGCCCGTTACCCCACACGAGCACAACAGAGTCGTTCTCAAATGCACCTGTTGATTCAGTTATCCTTTCCCATTCAGTATCGGAGAAATTATCACCTCCTGAATCGGAATGAGTGATGTTGGGAATTTCGTCAAGACACGCAATCACTCGAACTCGATCGGATATTTCACTTGCAAATGTCTGTCCCGGCTGTGTGACTGTTGTCAATATCCTTCTGTAACCCCGAAGTACCACAGCGTGAATTTCAAGACCTTTAGAAAGTGCCTCTGCAGCCGGTTCATACTGTGTATCTGCAAGTATCTCCGATACATCATATGAGGATGATTCGAACGAAGAACCGGTTATCCCTCTCTTTTTCAGTTCGCTCTTTATTGAAAGAAGCATGACCTGACGGAAAGCTTCATTATGAACAAGGAGCGGAATAGCCGGAATTCTCGAAACACCCTTTATCTCAACCCGTTGCCCACCCGTGACAGAGACATTTACATCCTGCCTTGCGGCTCCTATCCCCCGGCGAACCTTTCCTGAAGCCCTGGCAAGATTGCTGAGTATCGCTGCCACCTCTGCAACCTCATAAGGCGTTACCATCTCCGGAGCAGTAACTGTCTCTATGAGGGGGATACCCAGTCTGTCTGTCAGGTAAATACGATCATGTCCTTTATCGCTTACCTCACGGCATGCATCTTCTTCGAGTCCAAGCTGAATTATGCCTATACGCCTCTCACCGTATGGAATCCATCCGTCCACACCCAGAATGGTTGTTCTCTGGAATCCCGCAGGTATCGAACCATCAAGGTACTGTTTCCTCTGAATATGAAGCTCACTGATGAGTTTACAATTGAGAAGCATTGTGATCTCAAGAGCTATATCGAGCGCCTGAAGATTCAATTCGAAAGGAGGAGTATCGTCCATTTCATAAGTACATACAGAATTCCTGTTTATCTGATAGATAATTTCTTTTTTAGTCTTGAATTCCATGAGTGCAGTACCATCATATTCACCAAGTTCTGAGAGAGTCGGTCTCATATGACGCAGTATCTCCGCATCGAATGATTGCGAGTATGGAAGCACCGGACAACGGCAGAAGAGTTTCTTCTCCGTATCAAGCTGCTGATGTATCTCCAACCCGCTTCGAAGTCCGATAGAACTGTAATCGGAAGATGTCATATCCTCAATTTTCCTGATCCCGGTCAAA
>JAUVEU010000033.1 GCA_030594645.1 Candidatus Aegiribacteria sp. | reverse complement strand
GCAACAGTGATTATTGCAGGTACTGTATATGGAGCTATGACAGATGCGAATGGAGAGTATTCAATTATCAATCTCGAAGCAGGAACATACTCTCTTCAGGCCTCAATGGTCGGACTGTGCCCTAGAATTATTGAGGGCATTCGAGTTACTGAAAATCGGACTACAACATGCAATCTTGTGGTTTCAGGAAGGGTTCTGAATAGAAAGAATACAGTGGAAGTCCATGAGTGGGGTGCGGTTACTTTTTCACAGGAGAGTGTGATATTCGGGGCCGATCCGGAGACGGATCCCTTTGCGGAAGCCATACCTACAGATCAGCTGGAGGAACCCCTTGCAAGAGCTCCGGTGGTTTATTTCTACGGGGAGCCCTTCAGCGGTGTTTTTACAGTGACTGTAAACTCGGGTAGTTTCATTGAGCTGTATCCTGAACCTGACACCATAGTGGATACATCTCCCATGACGGAATATCCATCTGGAAACGCCAGCTGGAATATAACCTCCGCAATTCAGGCTCCTTCCAATCTGCGGGAGATGAGTTTTATGTTACCTACACCTGCGTTTTTTTCTTCTTGCGTGTCCGGGGAACAGACTGTGATATGGCGCAAGCCCCCTTCGATGCATTTGGAGCTGAGCGACGGTTACAGAGAGAAGTTCATCTACTATGAATGCAGACTGAATTCCCAGTCGAACTCCGCCTACTATCCCGTGCTGATGACGGATGATGGACCGACTCTAGATCCCGAATGGGATAGTAATACGCTCAGGGCTGTAATGTCCGAGGATTCCGTAATGCTTGAGCTTGTTTCGTCAGAGGGGACTGGTGCAGTGGAGTTCACCGAGGTTCCCGAGATTCTGTTCGACTGGGCTGGCAAATACATGAAATCCGTGGAGCTGCAGGCTATGTGGGAAACCTGGGAAGACTGGGTATTGGGCGGTGAATGGAGCGGAGACACACTTGTTGTTTTCCCTCTACCTAGCAGTACCGTGGAGGGAATTTCAAGCATCTATCTTGAGACGGATAACGATATTTATGTAGAATATAGAAGGTTCTTCCTGGGAATATTCAGCATGTAGGCTTTTGGTTTCTGCTACTTTCTGTTTCGGATTGCATGATATCCGCACGTATCTGACTTGTCACCGAAAATAGAAGTCCAACCGTCAGCTTCCCCATTTGATGGACAACCGTGAAGATGGAATCCGCTGAAAAGGTAATCGGGAGCACCTATTGGTACTCCCGATCGATTTGGTAGCGGGGACCAAGCTTCGTTTGAACCACATTCTAATATGGATCAGGGGATTTAACGAAATCTGGAATGGCTGAAAAGCTCTTAATCATATCCAAACTGAAGGAGTACTCCAGGAGGATGATCCCTAAATCTGAATGTGTCCAGTATTCGGGAGCAAGATCAATTTACTGAGATACTCCTCTAAAGCAGCCGTTTCTATCTGCCAGGTTTTTGTTGCCATTTGATGTCTGAATCCCAGCTCAGCATTTATCTTCAGTATGGCATCGTTGTTGTCGGCGTTTCCCGTTTTCATATACTCAACCCTGGGCATGTCCCGAAACACTTTTTGCAGCATCTCGGCCTTGAGCCGTCTCCCTATTCCTCTTCCTCTGGCATCGGGAAGAACAGCAGTGTATCCCTGTGAAACAAGCGAAGGTCGAGAAGGGTACCAGGATATCTTCGTAAGTCCCAGTAAACGGTTACTTTCTGCATCAGCAGCGTAAATTGAATGAACTTTTTTGCCCATTGAAATCGAAACTTTCTCACCTTCACGAACATTCTCCGGGGTGAATCTGTAACCAGAATGCCCGTGCTGTTCTTTCCCTGCGTCATAGATCACCTGATAGAAGTCAGATATCTCCTGGATCCGATGTTCCGGGGTTATTCCTTCCCAGTTACCAGTGGTGAGCTCCTTGAATCCCTGCACCGGAAGCCCAAGCCAAGAATTGATCAGGGTTTTCTCTACATCCTTTAGTACAAGAATATTGAAGTGTCCCTTATGGACAATGTCTGCTCCTGTGGGAATGATGAATTTCTCACCAGACAGACACCTGTCGTTTGTTTGAACGCGAAGTATCTTCCTGCCCCGTTCTGTTGCAGTTTCAACTATTCTTCTCAGATAAGCACTGCCAATTCCATTACGTCTGTAGTTTTGATCGATCTGTACGGTGAAATAGGCGGGATCGTTTCCAGAATCCTGCCTTGAGAAACGGACACCAGAAAGCCCGACCATGGCCTCATCTTCTCCATGCCAGATGCACCAGTCAACAGAATCCCTAAGTTCATGTATAGCACGGTTATGTGCAAGCAGCTCTTCCATGGTTAAAAAAGACTCGTCAGGAAGGATCTCCTTGCGAAGGTTCCTCTGCAGAGTGTACCAGGCATTTATCTGTTTCTGGTTCGAGGAATCGACAGAAAAGGGAACAATTGTAAACTTGGATATCATTACAGCCTCCATTGTCAATTTAGGAGTACTATAATACCGTCACTAAGAGAAAAACCGCCTTCATGACCTGCCACGGGTTTTCATGCCACTCCCTAAGTTAGTTTCAGGAACGACTCACTTGTGCATATTGCACGGTTCCATACCCTTGAGTCAAGATAAGATCTCGCCTCAGATCCCAGGGCACTATTTCCTAATGGTCTGGTGTATGATTTTGAAGAAGAACTTTGAACCACCAATATCAAAGGCGCTCAACAGATTAAACTGCTGAACGCCTCTCATTCTGGTTGGTAGCGGGGACAGGATTTGAACCTGCGACCTTTGGGTTATGAGCCCAACGAGCTACCAGACTGCTCCACCCCGCGTCTGCAGGGCGCATTATAGGAAAGATGCTGATGCTGTCAAGGGCAGAGACACAGGGACACCTACGATAGAGTGGATGTCCCCATGTGTTATTGCTATGAAAGGGTTCCGAAGTAGTCTTTCGTCAGCTGTTTTTCGCGGACCTCGGGATTACTGTAATCCGGCAGAAGCATTGGAGCTATCCGGTCCTGCTCAATACCCGCGGCCTCAACTTCCTCGTTGTAGCGCTTTACATGTTCAAGTCCCGGTTTTCCAAGCTCTCCAGCTTTATTGATGTATTCTGTCGCGCACTTGCCAGCGATTCGGCCGAAGACGATAACATCAAGAAGAGAATTACCCATCAGTCTGTTCTCCCCGTGGATACCGCCCGCGACTTCACCGGCAGCGTAGAGTCCCGGAATGTTCGTTTCGCATTTGCTGTTGATGTCCAGTCCGCCGTTCTGGTAATGCAGTGTCGGGTGGATGAGCATTGGCTCTTTCGAGATATCTATCCCGAATCGTCTGAACAGGATGCTCTTGCCGGGAAATTCCTTTTTCACGGTACCCTCACCCTTCAGCAGGTCGATCATGGGGGAGTCCAGCCATACGCCGAACTTGCCGGTAGGGGTAGGAACACCGTTTCCTCTGCCTTCAGGGCTGCATTCACGGATGATGCAGGCAGCTTCAACATCTCTGGGTTCGCGCTCGTACACGAACTGCTCCCCGTGTACGTTCAGTACATTGGCACCCGCTCCCCGGAATTTCTCAGTGATTAGAATTCCCTCCGCCTGTTCAGGGAATACCACTCCTGTAGGGTGGTACTGAACGGTATGGAGAAATGATATCGGTACTCCGGCTCTGTAGGCCATGACGATACCATCCGCTGTAGCACCGTAATGGTTGGTCGTCATGAATCCCTGAATATGAAGTCTTCCGCTTCCGCCAGTAGCGATTATTACCGCCTTTGCTTTTACGTAATGATACTCCGATGTCTCAAGGTTGTAGAGAATGGCTCCGGCACAACGGCCCGATTCATCCAGCACGATTTCAACAGCCGGACAGAACTCGATTACATCAATCATATCAATATGATTTCTGGCTTCATCGCGGATGGTTTTCATTATTTCCGCGCCGGTGATGTCAGCTGCATAGTGCATTCTTTTCCTGCATGTTCCACCGCCATGCATTGTCTTCATCCTGCCGTCTTCAAACTTTGAAAAGTTTGTGCCAAGTCCTTCAAGCCACCTCAGGGCATCCGGAGCGTTACTGACCATTGTGTAGACCAGTTCAGGATCGTTGACGAAGTGACCCCCGCCAAGAATGTCCAGATAATGGTAATAAGGAGAATCCTTGCCGACCTTGTCAGCCGCCTGGATGCCTCCTTCCGCCATCATGGTGTTAGCGTCACCGTGACGGAGCTTGGTTGCGATTAGTACTTTTGCTCCGTTTTCAGCAGCGAGAATGGCTGCGGCTGTTCCCGCTCCTCCTGCGCCGATAACCAGGACATCTGTTTCGTAATCCGGTTTTGTGAGATCGACCAGTTCAGGATTGACGCGGCTTTTAGCTTCAAGGATGTCAACCATTTCATTACTGATGGAATAACCCTTGCTTGGACCGACTTTTATCTCACGTCTGGTTCCTTTTATGAAATCAGGATGGAAATTCCTGAGTACAGGATCACGCTCCTCCAGTTTAAGTGCGGGGAATTCCTCATTCTTTTTCTTCCGCTCCACTCTTGCCGAGCGCGTGCTGACCACTTTTTCCATCAGTTTTTTAAGTTGTTCAGGATATGGCATCACTGACCTCCGGTTTCCTTAAAGCGTACATCAGACGTACCTCGCATCCTGAGGAGTCCAGTCATCTTCAGCCATTTGCGGCTCAGCTTCCCTGTCACGGTAGAGCTGCTTGAGTTCGTCAGTTGAAAGTTTCATCAGATCATGGAGCGGTTCTTCGAATACTCCATCTTCCACCTGTTTAACTCTAACGGCGAGGTGCTTTGCACGGGGCTTACCATATCTGGCGTTGAGTCTTCTTGCCAGAATAGCAACGTTGAATTGTACTTCTTCAGCAGGACACCTGGACGCACAAAGACCGCACATGATACAGTCGAAGGAAGTTTCAGCTGCACCGGAGACATCGCCCCTGATGGCCTGAGCCATATAGTGCATGACATCAATATCCATAGGGCATCCCTGACTGCATGCGTTGCACCCGATGCATTTGAATATTTCCGGATATAGAGCAGCGATTTCGCTGCCGGTTCCCTTCATCTTTTCAATATCGAATATTGATCTGTTACCGGGATAGTAAGGCAGGATCATCAGATGCATGCCTGCTTCCACAACTGTCTGGCACGCCAGACCCACCTGGAGCTTGTAACTGCTCGGTTCTCTGTAGACCGTTCCACAGGCTCCACAGACACCTCCTCTGCAGCCGCAGCCTCTTATGTGCTGGTAACCTGCGTATTCGAGTGCTTTCTGAATCGTGAGACTTGCCGGTACATCGTACCTTTTTCCCATGAAGAAGATGGGAACCAGCTCGTCCACGGGCTTATTGGACGGTTTTGTCATTTTGTCATCTCCCTTGCCGCGAGCTTCAGCGGTCCTATGGAACGTAGTTTCTCCGTGAATTCAAAATTAGTACTGGCTGATTTTATTTCATCTGGTGTGTTAATCTTCATATCACTCACCTCCCAGGCTGGCGGTGACCATGGATTTTATCTGAGAATCGGAGAGGTTTCTCTGTTGTGTCGCTCCGCAGGAGCAGGCAGCCACACAGGAACCGCAGCCCTCACAAAGGGCTTCATTCACAGTTACAATTTCTTTTTCTTCGTCAAATTCTCGGGCGTCATAAGGACAGACAGAAATGCATGTCCTGCATCCGCTGCAGAGATCTTCATCAACCCAGGCTACTGCCGGATCCTGCTCCAGATGATCTCTGGAAAACAGGGAAATCACTTTACACGCAGCGCCGCTGGCCTGAGCAACGGTCTCTGGAATGTCCTTTGGCCCCTGTCCCACGCCTGCGATGAAGAATCCTGCGTTGATGCATTCTACCGGCCTGAGCTTTGGATGTGCTTCGGAAAGAAAGCCGTTGGGACCTGTCTGAATTCTGAGTTTATTTGCAAGATCAGCAGTGGATTCTGTCGGGACTATGGCGGTTGCCAGGACTACCAGATCGGCGGCGATCTCGATATTTCGGCCTGTAAGAGTATCGGTTCCCCATACAACGGTCTTGTCTCCGTCGCGGAAGATCTTCGCGACCTTTCCCCGAAGGTAGACTATTCCCTCTTCCTCCTCAGCGTTGTGATAGAATTCCTCGTACCCTTTTCCGCCCGTCCTGATGTCGATGTAGAAAACGTAAGGCTGACCGTCATGAACCCTGTGTTTGTACAGAAGAGCATGTTTGGTCGTGTACATGCAGCAAATCTTCGAGCAGTAGGGTTTGAATCTTTCCGGATCTCGTGAGCCGGCACACTGCACGAAGACCACTTCTTTTGGAATCATGCCGTCAGATGGTCTTCTGACTTCTCCGGTAGTCGGGCCGGAAGCGGAAAGGATCCGCTCAAAGGCGAGACCGTCGATTACGTCGGGGACCTCTCCCGCGCCGTAGTGGGGCAGATCTGCAATTGGCAGAGTCTCATATCCCGTAGCGGTGATGATGGCCCCGATTTCTTCCTCGATAATAAGATCTTTCTGATCGAAATCTATGGCTCCGATTTCGCAGACCTTTTCGCACAGCCTGCATTTACCTGTTTTGTAGTAGATGCAGTTATCTCTGTCTATAACCGGCTTGTTGGGAACGGCCTGAGGGAAGGGAACGTAAATGGCGCCGCGAGTTGTAAGACCCCTGTCAAATTCAGATGGGACTTTCGCGGGACATTTCTCGGTGCAGAGCCCGCAGCCTGTACAGGTTGACCAGTCCACAGATGTTGCTTTACGCCTGATCTTGACTTTGAAATTTCCTACATATCCGGAAACTTCCTCGACCTCGGAATAAGTCATGAGAGTGATATTGGGATGTTTTCCGGCGGAAACCATTTTAGGAGTTAGAATACATTGAGAACAGTCCAGAGTGGGGAATGTTTCAGAGAGCTGAGCCATGTGCCCGCCTATGGATGAGTCCTTCTCGACAAGAATTACTGGGTAACCGGAATCAGCGATATCAAGAGCGGCCTGAATGCCCGCAATACCGCCTCCGATAACAAGAGCTTTTTTTGTAATTGAAACCGAAATCGGTTCCAGCGACTCGTTCAGCCTTGTTTTCCCAACAATAGTTCCAACGATTTTAATGGCCTTTTCCGTTGCTTTTTTTCTGTCGGAGTGAATCCAGCTGCATTGCTCCCGGATATTCGCGATTTCGCACTGCCAGGGATTGAGTCCCGCTTCCTCCGCTGCGGCTCTGAAAGTTGATTCATGCAGATTGGGCGAACATGCAGCAATTATTACAGCATCGAGTTTCTCTTCCTTGATCTTTTCACGGACGAGAGACTGCCCTGGTTCCGAACACATGTAAATGTAATCCATGGCGAAAGCCACACCGGGCATTTTTTCCGCTTCCCGAGCCACACGCTCAACATCAACCGTCCCGGCGATATTGATGCCGCAGTGGCAGACAAAGACTCCTATCCGCTTCATGCTTTGTCCCTCTCACCGGAATTGCCGATTTTCTCAAGAGCCGAGGAGACATCAACGTAGTGCCTTTCAAAACCCTGTCTGTCCATTCCAACCCCGAGAGCGAGTGAAAGGAGCTGCGTGAAATAGAATACCGGTATCGTTTTGAAATCAGGGTAGGCATCCAGTACGACCTTCTGTCTTGAATCAAGATTGTAGAAGCAGAGAGGGCAGCTGACTACGATTGCGTCAGCTCCGTTTTTCATCGCTGAGCTGAGTATCCTGTAACAAAGTCTTGTTGAAGCGTCCGGGCTGGAAACAGACAGGTATGACCCGCAGCATTCAGTGCGATAGGGATATTTCACCGGTTCCGCTTCCAGGGCTCGGACGAAATCTTCCATGATGGTCGGGTTTTCAGGATTATCCAGCTGTATTTCGTCAAAAGGTCTGAGCATGACGCACCCGTAGTATGGAGCGATTTTCAACCCTTTCAGGGAACGTTTGAGCTTTTCTGTTATCACTGCATACCCGAGTTCATCGCGAAGGTACTCCATCAGGTGAACAACTTTTACTTCACCTTCGTATTCCTGCCAGGGAGATTTCTCCTCTTCCAGATATGTTCTTGTCGGAGTATCGTCAGCAAGGAAGGCATTCACTCTTTTTCGGATAATGTCATCAGTTCTGATACTGAAATTCGTTCTTTTCAGAGTGTTGTAGCAGAAATCGCAAATTGTTATGAGCATATCCCTGCCTGAATCTCTGACATCCTTGAGTATTCTTGATGGAGCTATCAGGTTCATTATCCGTTCTTTTGAGACCGGGGGAACGGCTCCGCAGCAGGTCCAGGATTCAAGCTCATCAAGCTCGAAACCAAGTTTTTCTGTTGCGTCCCTGGCAGAACGGTCAAGGTGAGAAGACCGTTCATTCAGAGCACAGCCCGGATAGTAAGCAACCTTGGCCATGTTTCCTCCAGTTCTAGGAGCTTGTCCGATAATGTGCATTTAGCAGAATATCCTCACGGCTGAGATAGAATGCTCGGAGATTTGAGGAGAATACTGGAAGTATTTGACGATAATATCCGGGCATTATAGCCAGCTGTGTGGGTTTTATGCTGATGCTTCATTGTTGAACATGCTCCTTAGGTTGACAGCTTTCTGTAAACTCCTACAAGCCCTGGCTGAGGAACCTCAGCCGCATGTTTGGAATCGATCTGATCCGGACCGAAATGATCTACCCCCTCATCAAGTGCTATCTGTCTCAGAGTATCCATAACTGCCTGGATATCAATTCCCTTCGGGCATCTGACTGTACACTGGAAGCAGCTCGCGCAGATCCAGATAGTTTTGCTCTGGATAATCTCCTCTTTCTGTCCGAGCTGGGCGAGGCGGATGATTCTGCTGGGAAGAATATCCATCTCCTGCGCAAGAGGGCAGCCGGATGAGCAGTTTCCGCATTGATAACACGCGAACAGGTGCTGTCCGCTCAGTTCATCGACCTGCAAACCGAATTCACCACGGACCTTCGTGCGATCGAGTCGGATCGGAGGATTGTCAGGGGGATCCAGCCCCAGCTTTTTATACATATTGATTGTTCTCCTCAGGGTTCTCTCACGGAACCTGTTTCTATGGCATATGCAAAATAGTACCAGAAAAAATACACAATTTCTTCATTACTGAAAGTATCAATCATTTCAGCGCGTACTATTGAATCAACAGCGGTATCAACAGAGACATTACATGCTCTTGCTTCCTCAAGAAGGAAACCTACATCCGCGCAATTTCCTCTGTCCATGATTTCATCGAATTCGTTTCTAACATCCAGAGGAAGAACTGATCTGAAAGTATTCAACCTTTTCTGTCTGCTTTCGATTCTGGATTCTCGACTACAGGATGAAATCGTTAATGCCGTTAAGACGAGCAAAAAGATCCAGGCGGTGTGACTCACAGAGAAATGCCGAGGCTTATCCTGTGAATATTGCCAAGATCAGCAAAAGGCTTGAACGCGTAATCAAGATTGAAGCTGTTCCACTCCGTTCCAACCCCGAAAGCTAGAGCGTCGATAATACTTCCCCCCGCGTTGTCCGCCGCGTCTTTGTCATTGAGGTTTCCACCTGCTCTGAGGAACAGCATCTGCATGGGATTGTATTCGACGCCGAGAGCAACATTGAAATCACCCTGGAGCGGGTAAGTGATATCGCTTGCCACAAGGAGTTTGCCGTCGAGCAGTTCTACGCTTGCTCCTGCAGCCACTTCAGTTGGCATAGGATCATTTTCCTGATAGAAAGCTTTTGTCTGGATTCCCACGTTTCTGACCGCGAATCCAAGTGATATCCATGAAGGTCTGTACCAGGCCCCTGCATCAACAAGGAAAGCGTTACCGCTGTATGTATCTATGTTTGAATATACGAATTTTACTGTTGTACCCGCTGCAAAAGACTGTCCGAATCTGAAAACGTAAGTACCCCCCAGAGCAACACTGTTTGTGCTGAATTCCTCTCCGGTGCCGGTAGGGTGCGTCATAGAGGTTCGCAGGAAGCTTCCACCGTAGAAATAGTTGATTGATGCTCCAATGATATCATTACCGGTAGGATTGACCCATCCGGCGAATCCTCCCTGCATATCCATCAGGTAACCTGTATAAGTAGAGGTGAACATCTGTTTGTCCATCGCGGCAAGTGTCGCGGGATTCCAGTAAAGCCCCATGGGGTCTCCTGGAACTGCGGTGAAAGCACCGCCCATGGAAACCGCCCTCGCGCCTGTGGGAACCTGCAGGAAAGCAAAACCCGCGGTATCTGCAGTTGCAGCACCGCATAATACCGTCAAAAGGACTGCAGCAAGAAATTTATTCATTGATATTCTCCATTTCGCAAATCATTTTTCAATATCAAGTAGACTATAATTATAACCCGTTCCGGTCAACAGGGAGAAATGCCCAGATTACCATAACGCTATCCATCCTGCAGCCACGAATCATGTCCGTTGCACAGATGATAAGACGATTTCCTTTCGCGGCCTCTGTTGAGTCCAGTCTCAGAACAGGTAGATCATCAGGCATGGAATCCTCCAGAAACCATTCCTCTCCCTCCAGTCTTAGACCGAGATTGAGAATATTGTTCCCGCCCATTCCGATATAGAATCCTTCAGCTGAATGAGAAGGAGGGTAAACTGACAGTGTACAGGGTACGAGGAGCGAGAGTTCAAGAGGTATAATTCCGCTTCCCGTGTATCCATGAGATGAAAGCCTCACAAGAAAGGATACAGCTTCGGAATACAGGCTTTCCGATGCCGATATCGATGCAGCAACAAGGCAGATGATGATAAGTACCGTTTTCACATTAATCCTTGATCCCTGATCTTGAATAACTGGCTACTATCCGCTTCTGCGCCGCGATAAACAGGATTATCAAAGGCATTGTAGAGAAAGTGGAGGCTGCCATAAGCAGATGGAAATTACTTGACTGTTCCTGGTTGAAGTAGGAAAGACCGACCTGAAGTACTCGCAGATTCTCTGAATGCGTAACAACCAGCGGCCACATGAAACTGTTCCAGGAACCGATGATATTGAAAAGAAGTACTGTAATGATTACAGATTTTGATAAAGGCAGAACAACTTTCCACAGGTATTTAAGCCTGCTGCATCCATCAAGAATAGCCGCTTCGTAGAGCGATATCGGAATAGTTCTGAAGTGCTGTCTCAGTAGAAATATGCTGAATACATTCGCTGTCCACGGCACTATCAGAGCGAGATATGTATTGATCCATCCCAGTTTGGATAGAATTACATAAGATGGAGCAAGGTACACCGGCTGGGGAACCATCATCGTCGAAAGGAACAGCAGGAAGAGCATGTCCCTTCCCCTGTATCTCATCGTTGCGAAAGAGTAGGCTGCAAGACAGGATGTAACCAGGACTCCGCTTACAGTAAGAACTGTAACAATAAGGGTATTAATAAAATATCTGCCGAACGGGACCTTTGTCCATGCTTCCACGAAATTACCGAAACCGCCTTGCTGAAGAGATGTGTTCACCATCCACAGGAAAGGGAGAAGCATTACGATACCGCCCAGAATAAGGAAGAAATGCTTGGTGGTGTTCAGTGCCAGGGTTCGTGCTGTCATGATCCGTAATGCACTTTTCTACCCGCTATCTTTCGCTGGATGACGGTGAGTGACAGAAGAACCAGGAACAGGAAGACCGATATGGCGCTGGCATAACCGATATCGAATCTATCAAATGCTTTCTGGAAAAGATAAAATACTATTACATTTGTAGTTCCGAGAGGCCCTCCTCCCGGAGGAGGAGTCATTACATAGACAAGAGCGAATGTCTTGAATGAAATAATAGTACTCATTATCAGAACGTAATAAGTGGTTGGAGAAAGAAGAGGCCAGGTGATGTTCCTGAATGTTCCCCAGGTGCCTGCGCCATCAAGTTTAGCTGCTTCGTAATAAGTGCCGGGGATGTTTTCCAGTCCTGCGAGAAAAAGCACTGTATTGTAACCTGTGCTTTTCCAGACGCTGACAATCATCAACGATACCAGAGCCAGGCTTGGACCGGCAAGAATCCCTCTGGGGTGTATGCCGAGAGGCGACAGAAGCATCTCAAAAACTCCCCGCGGCTCTCTGAGCCACAGAAGAGGTTCTCCACCGAAAAGCGTGATTATCTGGTTGATAGGGCCCGCTTCAGGATTGTATAACCATGCCCAGACAACAGAGATTGCTACCGCTGAAGTAACCACAGGCAGGAAGTAGATGGTTCTGTAGAAGCTCTTTCCCGCAAGTTTTCCCCTGAGAAGAATTGCAAGGAAAAGGGGTATTATTATACCTGCAGGAACAACTCCGATAACAAAGTACAGAGTATTAACAACGCTCTGCCAGAAACGGGCATCAGAAAGCATCCTCGCGTAATTGTCGAAACCTATGAAACCATGGAAACCACCGATATCGTAATCTGTAAACGAAGCGGTGAAGGAACTCAGGATAGGAAGAGTCCTGAATGCGAGCACTATTATAAGCGCAGGTAAAATATAGACATATGGCGCAAGTCTTGATCTGAGTTTCACTGAATTCCCCTGGTTGAACTACAGTACGATAAAGATGAAACGTTGATTTTTTCTCCATCAGTTCGCACAACAATAGTCCCGAGTCTGTCTGTTCGCAAGATTTCAGCTCCGAGTTCCATATAAATTTCGATAACATGAGGATGAGGATGACCGAAGCTATTGTTCCTGCCTGCTGAGAAAACCGCGAACTGTGGACTCAGTCTTCTGAGGTAAGGTGGAAAAATAGAGGATATGCTGCCGTGGTGAGGAACTTTCAGTACCGTTACCGGTTCCGTGTCCGGAGTCAGCATCCGTTCAGCGTCTTCCTCGATATCTCCGGTAAGAAGAGTTGAGAAACTGCCGCATGTGATTTTGAGCAGAGCGGAACTCTCATTTATGTTTAAATTTACTCCTTCCATTCCCGCAGATACTACAGTTGCTGTAACATGGGGTGACAGCTGGAACACACTGCCTTCTTCAAGAATCATATAATCGCAGCCTTCATCCATCACAGCATTCAGGAAATCCTCGTATACAAAGGAAGAAAAGGGCATACCAGGATCCAGAACTTTAAGCACAGTGAAATTCCTTATGACGGATGCAAGTCCTCCAACGTGATCCGAATGCGGATGAGAAAAAGCGACAACATCCAGCGTATCCACACCTATTTCATTAAGCCGAAAAACAACAGCTGGCTCAAGAGGGCCGCCAGCATCCGGACCCCCGTCAAAAAGCCATGTTTCACCGCAGGCTGCTTTTATCAGAATGGCGTCTCCCTGGCCTACATCCAGGTAATAAACGTTGAGCAGAGGCGCAAGTGAATCCACGGATTCAAGCCAGTGCAGAGTATCTGTTACGGCTGAAGAAATGCTGTCGATGAAAATGTATTCTTCAATACGGGAAATCGTCCCCGGGCCTATTCCGCTGACGTACTCAAGGTCGGAAAGCCGCAGAAAAGGACCGAACTTTTCCCGGTACTCCACAATGGCTTCCGCCTTGACCGGACCAATCCCGGGGAGTGTCTGCAGAGCTTCTTCTCCAGCTGAATTGATATCCACCAAGTCTGTTGAGAGTAGTGAAAATGTTAATAATAGTGCTATCAGCCAGTTCATTCCTTGACATTGCTCCGTTCAGAGTTCAGCATACCCACACAGGAAAGAAAGGAGGGGTAAATGAGGATCTTACTTTTAACAGCGGTTACGGTACTTCTTACAATAACAATTGTATCAGCTGGAGACATCCGCCTTGAAAACAGCAATTTCAGTACACTCGCCTACATAAAGGATAACGGAAGAATAGAAAACGCTTCTTTCGAAACCCTTGGATATATAAGAGACGATGGTAGAATTGAGGACAGCTCATTCCATACACTGGGGTACATTGACGAAGATGGAAAAATAGAAGACAGCTCATTCAACGAACTTTTCACCATCACGGGGAATGGCAGACTCACAGATTCAAGATTTATGATGATAGCTGAAATCCAGAGCGACGGAACTGTTGAAGATGACTGTTTCCGAGTAATTCTCTACGCTGACGGAAGCCACGCGAACATGACAAGAAGAATTGCTGTCTTCCTTGTCTTCTTCAGCGATCTCCTGGAAGACTAAACTAACTAATCAGCCGGGGACATGCACGCTCTGGTGCGTGTCCCCCATAAACAAGACTCTCTGCTGCGTGTCCCCTGTCACTTTTTCACCAAACCTTGACACAGCAATATGTAAACATATGTATAGGGTAAAGGTGGTGGAAAATGAAAAAGCTGACAGCAAGACAGAAGCAGGTTCTCGACTATGTTTCCTTGTTCATTTCTGAGCATTCATACCCTCCCAGCATAAGGGATATTCAGAAGCACTTTGGCCTGAAAAGCACAAAGGGCGTGAAAGATCATATAGACAGACTTGTAGAAAAGGGGTATCTGCACAGAACTGATGGGGCAGCCAGGGCACTTGAGATTGTCGGGCGATCATCATCAGTAAGAACTGTTCCCGTTGTGGGAAGAGTAGCCGCAGGATTACCGCTGCTTGCAGAAGAAAACATTCAGGATTATCGGCCCGTTTCAAAATCATTAGCAAGATCAGAGGGCATGTTCTATCTGAAAGTACAAGGCGACAGCATGACAGGCGCCGCAATACTCGAGGACGATCTTGTGCTTGTCCGCCCCCAGCCTTTCGTCGAACAGGGAGAGATAGCTGTTGTCCTTATTGGCGACGAAGCCACAGTCAAGCGTTTTTACATAAAGAACGGCAGAATCGAACTTCACCCCGAAATCCCGACTACGATCCGATAATCTGCGACAGTTCCTCGGATGTTGTCAGGATAGTAGGGAAAGTCACAGCAGTTTTCCGGGAACTGGAATAGAGAGACTATTATTGTGAAGGAGCAAATTAAATGAATCTGTCCATTTTCAGAAATGTAATACTGGTGTTGTCTGTGTTATCAGTGATCGGGTGCGGTCACTATGAAATTGTCTACACAGAAAAGCATGCTGTTCCGCAGGAATCAACAATTTGTGTTGATACATTCAATGGTGATATTGATATCGAGTGGTACCATGAAGACGAGATGTCTCTTGAGATAACAAAAACCTCATGGAGAAGCGAAGATGAACTTGAAAAGGTTGAAGTAGTCGTCATTACTGATTCTGAAACAAGGATAACAGCCCGTAAACTTGATGATGATGCAAATGTCGGAGTATCCCTGTCTCTGTTGCTTCCTGTGGGAACCGCAATACGAGTCCTTGAAACTTCCAACGGTGATGTAACAGTGAACGATGGCACTGGTAATGCGGAAGTTAATACATCAAACGGAGACGTTGCATTCTCAAATTTAGACGGAACAATAGATATAAGAACAAGTAACGGAGATATCATTGTACTGGGAGGTATTCTTAAAGGGGCTAGAACCTCAAACGGAAGTATAGAAGCGGAAATATATGCTGTCCCGCCTGAAGGAACTGTTTTTGACACGAGCAACGGCGACATAATCATCAGTGTTCTCCGGGGACTGAACGCGGAACTCGATATGGATACTTCAAACGGTTCTATAACAATTGAAGCGGAAGATCTGACAGATGTCAGAATATCTGACTCGGACGGTCGTGCAACACTTGGTGAAGGCGGCCCGATAATCAGGCTTGATACATCCAACGGAGATATCAAGGTAAGCACAATTAAGCCTGAATAGAATCATACCTGTTGCTATCCCCCTACAATCTCCCGCCAGGAAGATTAAGTGGTTTACAGAAGTTGGGTGAAGCCAAACGGATTCATATGACGATTCAGAATTAATACATTATGAATACAAGAGGAGATGATACTATGCATTCAGCAAAAGAACAGGTGAGTAAAATCATCCATGAACAGCCTGATGATAGTTCCTACGATGAGATCCTTCGCGAATTAGCATTTGCTCGAATGGTTGAACGCGGTCTGAAGGACTCTAATTCAAAAAGGACAATCAGCAATACTGAGATGAAGCACAGAATCAGAACATGGCAGAAATAAACTGGACAGACGAAGCAGAACGGTGGCTCAGCAATCAGGTTTGATACATCAAACGAAGATATCAAGGTGAGCGCTATTAACTTATCAGGATTGTTTCCCCATTAATTCCTTGATGATTCTAGGTATTTCCGAAGGGGAATTGACCGAAAAATCCGCTTTATCCATCTCCTCAGATTTTCCATAACCGTACTCGCAGCCTATTGATGGTATTCCATTCTCGAACGCGGCTTCAATATCGTGATACCGATCACCGATCATAACTGCAAGATTACTTTTCGTTCTTCGCATGATCTCATTTACCCTGTTCGTCTTTGAACCATGACCATCACGACCCAGCAGCATGGAGAACATACTGCGTATCCCGAGAGAATCTGTCACAAGTTCGATATATTCCATCCCTGCGTTGGAGCAGATGGCAAGGGTGAAACCAAGTTCGGATATTTCCTGAAGCATCTGATGTATTCCGGGATACAGCTCTCCGCTTACCGGCAGCGTGTTCTTCTGGTGTTTACGAACGCCGTCACGAAAAGCTGTACAATTCTCTTCAGTGTCATCAAGGAGTTTTCTGCAGAAAACCTCTAGCGGCTCTCCATACAGGGCATTGATATCCTCCGCGGCCGCGGGAGGAAAGCCGAGATCCGTTATTGCCATATTGATAGCGGGAACGAGAGCTTTCTCAGTAAAATGAAGAGTTCCGTCCAGATCGAAGATAGCAACATTGCAGCTTTCCATGAGTACACCTTTCCCTGTTACAGATTAGCGGAGAATATACGTAAAACTGCGAATGATTAAAGAATTCATTATTTTCGAGCTTACGATAAGATAAACCACATACGTGAATGGACTGAAATATGAAAGCTGAACTTGCCTGCCTTCCTTGTCTTGTCCGTATGGCGACAGAAGCCGCCGAGAGAGCTACTGATGATTCCGTTCTGAGGAAGAATATCCTCCGCAGGTGCCTTGCATTCATGTCCGAAACGGATTTTGACAAAACACCGCCCGAGCTGGCACAGGGAATAAGCTCTATCGTATCCTCAATGACCGGCGTAGAAGATTTCTATCTGGAAACAAAGGCGGCTCATACAAAAAAAGCTCTTCATCTGATTCCCGAGATGGAAAAGATCATTGCGGAATCGAAGGATCCTTTCATTTCCGGTCTCAGGCTGGCAATAGCAGGCAATATTATTGACCTCGGAGTAAAGAACGTCATCTCTGAAGAGGAAATCATGCATACTCTCGTTGAAGCAATGAGCATACCTCTCTCAGGTGTTGATCCGGAGCAGTTCCGGAGAGAAGTATTCAATGCAGAGAGTATTCTGTACCTTGCTGACAACGCAGGCGAAACGGTTTTTGACAGAGTCTTTATTGAGCAGCTTCCGCAGGGGAAAGTTACAGTGGCCGTAAGGGGCGCTCCCGCTATTAATGACGCAACTCTCAGGGATGCTTTAGATGCCGGACTTGATAAGGTCGCGAAGATTGTCGAGAATGGTTCAGGCGCGCCTGCCACCGTCCTGAGAGATTGTTCCCCTGAATTCAGAGAAATATTCAGACAGGCGGATTTGATTATCTCCAAAGGGCAGGGAAATTTCGAGTCACTTTCATCCGTGAAGGCAAATATCTATTTCCTTTTCAGAGTGAAGTGTGATCTTGTGAAGGATCACACTGGATTTTCTGTCGGAAGTCTGGTTCTGCTTAAGGCGGCGGAAGATGATTAAAAAATCGTTCTCGCCAGGGCTTTTTGCGGCAGACATGGATGGTACCCTGCTTCTACCGGGTCGTGGTTTCCACCAGAGGGATATTGCCGCTCTGGAAGCTCTTGGCAAAATGGGAATACTTCGCGTGGTTGCTACAGGAAGATCCCCCTTCTCATTTTACAGAATGATGGAAGAGAGGATTCTCCCGATTGACTACCTTGCTCTGTCGAGCGGAGCCGCGATACTGGATTATCGCAGCGGGAAATATCTCCGCTCTCTATCGATGACCTGCGAAGATACAGCGTATGCTGTAGAGGTTCTGAATGAACTTGGATATGATTTCTGTCTTCAGGGAGCGATTCCTGAAAACCATGTTTTCACATACCGGTTTATCTCGGAGTCCAACCCGGATCTGGAAAGGCGTATTGCTTATTATCCCGGTCACTGCCGCCCGATGAGATCCGGGGATGAGAATGTCATTTCAACACAGCTTGTGGTAATAGTACCCCCTGAAAAAACAGAGAGCGTTCTGGAAGCGGTGACCGATCGTCTTGGAGATTCATATAATGTTCTTAGAACAACTTCTCCTCTCGATGGAGAATCATTGTGGATAGAGGTATTCCCCAGGGGTATCTCCAAAAGTGAAGGTGTTTCGTGGATAGCCTGGGAAAACGGATTGACGGGGAAAGATTGCGCTGCAGTGGGAAACGATTATAACGACCATGATCTTCTTGAATGGGCCGGATCGGCTTTTGTGGTCGAGAATTCTCCAGCCCATCTGCGTACCCGTTTTCGCGAAGTTCCCTCCGGCGCGGACGGCGGTGTTGCCGAGTCTGCAAGGCTCTGGCTCGTTGACAGAGGCGATCTTCATGATGAACAGGAGTGGCCTTGAGAGTATTTGCCATAAGTGATCTGCATCTGTCTTTTTCAACAGACAAACCGATGGATGTATTCGGAGATCACTGGAAAAATCACCATATCCATCTGGAAGCGAACTGGAAAGAGCGGATCTCGCGCGATGATCTGATACTCCTTCCAGGAGACCTTTCATGGGCGATGAATATCGATAAGGCAGCAATAGATCTGGAGTGGCTTGCGAACCTTCCAGGCAGAAAGATCATATTGAAAGGGAATCACGATTACTGGTGGGCTTCTCCTTCGAAGATGAAGAGCGAACTTCCTGAAGGGATAATCCCTCTTCAGAATTCCGCTTATGACGCCGGGGAGTTTATTGTAGCCGGATCAAGGGGATGGATGAGTCCGGAATCGGATGAGTGCCTGGAAGAGAACGGGGGATCTATCTTCCGAAGAGAGCTCATAAGACTTAATCTGTCGCTGGACGCTGCAGAGAGCATGAGAACTGAAAAAAGGCCGATAATCGCGATGATGCACTATCCACCGATAGTTAACGGAAAAAGGACTGAATTTTCCAGGATACTGGCGGAAAGAGGTGTTACTCTCTGCGTCTACGGACATCTTCACAGTGCGCCGGGGACATGGAGCGAGCAGCTTGATACAACGGTAGATGGAGTCGAGTACAGGCTTGTTTCTTCTGACTACCTTGGATTTGAGCCTCTGGAGATTCATTTAGGATCGGATTCGAGAAAATGATAATCAGCGTAACCGGCGTCGGGATGAAATTCGGTGCGGAGGAGATATTCTCGGGGCTTTCCTTCAATATCAATCGCGGCGAGCGTACTGCGCTCGTTGGAGTAAACGGTGCGGGGAAAACAACCCTGATAAACATTCTGACAGAGGAACTGGAGCCTTCAGAAGGAGATGTGCATCATGCCTTATCGGCAAGGGTGGCTCTTCTGCCTCAGCAGATGGGACGCTTCCCCGAAGGTCCACTTCTCGACTCCGTCTGCGGACGGGCGGGAGACGCGGCAAAGGCTCTCGAACTGATGAATCAGATACATATGGAACTGGAAGAAGTAGAGGAACATGAGGAGCGTGAACAGCTGCTCAGGAAATTATCCGATACACATGATCTTATTGATTCAGGGGACGGATTCAACATAAGGAGCAGGGCCGAGAAAGTGCTGTCCGGTCTTGGATTCACAACTGATGATTTTTCAAAACCGCTTGAGGAGTTCTCAGGCGGATGGAGGATGAGAGCACAGCTGGCTTCGCTGCTTCTTGCCGATCCCGATCTGCTTCTGCTCGATGAACCCACGAATCACCTGGATCTCGACGCCAGGATATGGCTTGAGGAGTATCTTAAAAGATTCCGGGGCGCTGTATGGATTATTTCCCATGATCCGGGTTTTCTGGATCGGGTTGTGACTCAGGTGTACGAACTCGAATTTGGAAAGCTGTCTTCCTATAAAGGGAATTATACTTTTTACGAGAAAAAGAAGCGTGAGGATATAACTACAAGGGAAAAGCAGGCAAAACACCAGACCGAGCAGATAGAGAAGATACAGCGGTTCATCAAACGTTTCAAAGCTACGGAAAGCAAGCGATTTCAGGTTCGAAGTCGTGAGAAGATGCTTGAGAAGATGGAGGTCATCCAGACTCACAGAGACCCATCCCACATGAGACTCCGTTTCCCTGACCCTCCAAGGAGCGGAGAAATCGTTGCCCGCCTGGATGGAGTTTCAATGAAGTATGACCGGGCTGTTTTCAGCAATGTGGATCTTTCAGTAGAAAGGGGAGACCGGATCGGGATAGTCGGGAAAAACGGAGAAGGTAAATCCACTCTTTCCAGGATTCTCGCAGGTATTGAAAAACCAACTGAGGGAAACTTCAATCGTGGTTCTAGAGTCAGTACCGGTTTCTATACACAGGAAGTTGATCAGGGTCTCAATCCCGATTTGAATCTTATTGAGCAGCTTTCAGCGATAAGCCCTTCAAGCAGCGAAAAGGAAATCAGGGGGCTACTCGGCGGCTTTCTTTTTACCGGAGACGATGCTTTCAAGAAAACTGGAATTCTGTCAGGAGGGGAGAAAAGCAGGCTTGCTCTGGCGCGGGTTCTGCTGAGCCCTGTTAATTTCCTGATACTTGATGAGCCGACGAATCACCTCGATATCTTTTCGAGAAATGTTCTGCAGGAAGCGCTTGAGAAATATCCAGGCACGCTGATCCTTATAAGTCATGACGAGCAGCTGCTGTCCGCCCTGGCAGAAAAAGTTTACGAAGTTCAGGGGGGAAAAGTCAGTTTGTTCCAGGGAAGCTTCGCATACTACCTTCGGAAGAAGCAGGAGAAAATCAGGAGGATGCTTGAAGCAAGGCAGACTGATTCCGCAAAGACTAAATCCCCAAGAGAACTGGAAAACGCCAGAAAGCGAAGAGAAGCCGCAGAGCGTAAAGAGTTGTATAAAAAGCAGAAGAAGATACGGATCAGGATTGACAGAGTTGAAAGAAAACTCCTGCCGCTGGAGGAAAAACGGGAAGAACTCGAAGGGCTCCTCGCAGACCCTGCAGTTTTGTCTGACAGCAACAGGATCGTGGAGTTTCAGCGGGAACACGCGTATGTGTGCAAAGAGATCGAGGGTTATCAGGAGATGTGGAACGAGCTGGCCGAAATGATGGGTGAGTAAGGCTTTCCACTCCAGGTAGGGGCAGTTGTCAATTCTTTCAGAATCTAATTAATCACAACGATTTTGCAGCAGTCTGTAAAATTATCGGCGTTCATTCTAAACAGATATACTCCGGAGGGCAGCTCATTAAGACCCACCTCATGAGAACCGGGAGAGTATTCCTTAGCAGAAATATCCTCCAGGATGCGTCCTGCAAAGTCAAACACCAGGAAACTGACCTCTGAAATACAGGGGAGAGAGAAATTGACAGAAAATGAACCGGAGACCGGATTTTGCACAGGCCCCAGGAGCTGGAATATGTCTTCAGATGGATCATCTTCAATACCGACGTAATCCCAGTAAACCATTATCTGACTTAAACTGGGAGTAACCAGCGGGTCTTCTGTGGCGAGCATTACACGGTACTGCAGAAATCGCGAACCATTGTTGAGAACACCGTCAAGATCACAGGGAGCCGACAAGGTATCAGACCATAATCCCATATCAGCTACGTCATCTGAGGCTCTTAACTGAAAGAGTACTGATGTGCCCGGGGGAGTATTGAAAGATGCAGTAAGAAGAGAGAAAACGATGTTTCCGGGATAGTTGTCGTCAATAGTTGATTCCAGCCATCCGGATTCCGTGTAGGTGGTGTCTTTCCACCAGGCAATCGTACCATTCGAAGATATAGCAACGAAATCCAGATCACCATCAAGGTCAATGTCATCTGCACAGGCGTCTATTGCTTCAAAGAAATCACCATGAACATACATTCTGTTCCAGTCATCACCGGTGCCGCGCACATTTTCCCAGAACTTAACTGTCTTCTCCACACCTGAAGAAGCTACTGCGTCCATATCTCCATCATTGTCCAGGTCAACAGCAGTAATACTGTTTCCTCCAGCTGCGTAAAGAACTTGCCCACCAATTATGCGCCGTATCCAGGAAGTTCCAGATCCATCGAGGTTTTCCCACCAGTTGACCTTCCAGTTACCAGTATCTCTTGTATCAAACACATCAATATCACCATCACCGTCAATGTCAGCCAGCGAAAGGTCCTCACTGGAAGAATACAAGTTGTCGATGGAGTGAACAGACCACATTGTTCCTGAACCCAGGACATTCTCCCACCAGTAAATGTTTGATCCATTACCTGAAGCAACGATATCTACATCACCGTCACCGTCTATATCTCCAATACCAGCTGCGGAAATGGTTGTTAAGGTTTCTGAGACAATGTGTTCTGCCCAGGATAGACCCGCAGAATCAGTGTTCTCCATACATATGATTTCATTTGGGAGAATAGATGCTCCAACAACATCCAGATCACCATCACCATCGATATCACCAACGTGAAGAATATTGGCACCGTCGAAATTGCTTAAGATCACATGTTTAGTCCAGGTGGTTCCACTGCCGTCAGTGTTCCTCCACCAGGCTATTTCGTCGTCAGAACGGGAGGTGCCAATGATGTCCTGGAATCCATCTGAGTCTATATCTTCGGTGCAAATAGAAAACGCACCGGGAAAGTCATCGTCAACCGAGTGCATTGTCCATGCTGTACCTGTTCCGTCAGCGTTCTCCCACCATGCTATTTCATTGTCATATCCCGATGAAACCAGTACATCCCTGTCACCGTCACCATCAATATCAGAAGTGGCCAGCGAGACAGCATTGTTAAATCCTGAATAGATGGTAGTCATCTGAAAATGAAGCAATTGAATCTGATGGAAATAGTTTAGCAATGGATCAAGTTCCCACCATGCAAGATCTCTGCTCTGATAAAAAGCTTCACCCCAGTTGGATTCCGGGCCATATACACCGGAACCATCGGCCCAGTTCTGCTGAAAAGAGTACAAAGAGGACCATGCAAGAGAAATTTGAATAGTCACAGCAAGTAATAGAACTAATACTGTTTTCATTCAAAGCCTCCTTTTAATTATAATGCACTTACTGCTTAATCGAGTCAAGGGTAATTAAACACTGTTTGATGATTTGATTGCTGAACGGTTTCCAGCTGGAAATCAGGTAGTATACCGCCTGAGATTATCTGACTCTTCACCAAAAGTGGGGACAGTTATTATCCACTTCAACACACAGTATTACAGCATCCGGAAAAGGCTGCGCTTACGGATGGATACCGGCACTGAACGTAATCAAACTAAATAGTATGTAATCTTTTCTTCAAAGGAGGTTATTTTGAAAACGGGAGTTTTCTCTCTTCTCTTGATGCTAACAGGAGCAAGCCTTGTTTCTGTAATTGGGTGAACACTCAAACCTGTGCAAAGAGATCGAGGGTTATCAGGAGATATGGAACGAGCTGGCCGAAATGATGGGTGATTGACAATCCTGCATACTGAGACCGGGAAAACAGAGGTTAGATCAGCCGATTCTACTTCTTCTTGAGCTTCTTCTCAGCTCGTTTCTCTTTGAGGCTTTTCTTCGGCTTCAACTTGCTTTCTTTCTTCATATCTCTGCTCTTGCTCATACTGCTCAACCTCCAACCCGTCCGATATAGGACTGAACCTGCATGATAAAACAGTTTTACGTAATATGCAAATCATCCGATATGACAACTGCGTTGTTTACAGTGCAATGAATTTGTTCTATTCATAAGCAGTGCTGAATAGAATCCGGTTCTATCAAAGCTCCTCAATGTACTCCGAAAGATCCAGCTGAATTATCACGTCATCAACGGTTATTCCGTACAGCTGGTAATTATCCCCCATTACCATGTCATATATACTGCAATTCAGATCGATTGTTCCGATGTACAACCCGTCATTGTCGAAGATAATCAGGTCCATGAAATCGCTGACCCAGAGCCGGCCCTGAGGGTCGGTGCAGATACATGAGGGAGAAGTAAGCTGTCCGGGACGGTCTCCATCGCTTCCAAATCGATTAAGGAATCTTCCATCGGGGCTGAACTTGAAAAAGCTCTCGTTGAATGAACCGTAAGCGAAAATGTTCCCCATGCCATCAACCGTTACATCGGTACTTAATTCAGAATCCCCGCTCTGACCGCTGATAGCCTCCTCCAGCAGAAGATCAACTCTCCCTTCCGGGGAGAACCTGATGATATCGTCACTGTGCTTGTACCATGAAGCGACAACACTTCCATCAACGCACGCCGCAACATCATCGAATCCCCATCCATTCGGATGTGCCAGGGAACCGAGGAGTTCGCCTGTCATGCCGTCATGAATCAGTAACTCGCTTCCATAGATCAGATACAGTTCACCGTTTCTTGATGCTGCCATGGCTTGAAGATAGTAATTATCCGGATCACCGAAGCTCCATTGCGTGATATAAATACCATTCGTGTCGAAAACCTGTATTCTGCCCGTTTCAAATTCACCGATGTAAATATGTCCGTTCGCGTCAACAGCGATGTATCTGGCGTTCTGGAAAAGCCCTGCGCCCATACCCGTTCCGCCGAATTCGAGAACCACTGGAAGATCTGAAGATTCGGAAGTCGTTTTGAATGTGTCCATACCGGATTCAATTACTGAGCTGGTCTTCATGACAAAGAAAAAGACTATCCCGCCCGTAAGCAGGGTGATGAGAACAATCGATAAAATTATCCTGCTGAATAATTTACCAACATGACCGGTGTTAAGTGTAATCGGAAATCCGGTTATCTTATGCGGCACCGTTCCTGTCCCGGAAAAAAGCTCTGAAGGGACGATTACAGAGCTTCCGCAGTAAGGGCATGTAGAAGTCATCTGATTTCGCTTTATTTTTAAGGACGCTCCACAGGAAGGGCAATCAAATTCTCGTATTCTCATTGTTTCACTTCCTCTGAGTACGTTTGAATTCCGTTCGATCAGTCAGGAAACAGGACATTCATCAGTTCCATTGATATCACATATACATTAGGGGGATTCTGCACCTGTCCCTCCAGAAGAGATGCCCTGATCGCAGCGTTTCTGATCAGCACGTGTCCTGGCGGAACAAGAATTGAACTCCTCAGTGTTTCCAGAACCATCTGAAAATCTTCATCCCCAAGCGGCTCTTCTTCATCCTGATTGACAAGCCAGATGGAAACCTCACCACCGTTTCCGCAGACAATGTCGAAGTAAACATCATTGCCGAACTGAGAAATTACATCACGACTGACAATTCTTTCAAGCACTGCTTCAATAATCGCACAGTTTGCGGTAGACGAAAGTCTTCCCGGAAGTTCAATCCCGGCAATATCCGGAATTGCCGAAGGGTCATCAATTCCAGGCATACCGATTATTGCCGAGTTATCCGGCAATGCGATTACATATTCAGCGGCCGTGGGTGGTGTTGGGGAAGAAGAGTATCTCCATGGGGGAACAGTACCGCTTCCCCTGACCCAGAGAAGGTGTCCGGGATCCTGAATGACAGGGTATAAGTTCGCGATGAGGCTGTCTACCGTGGAGAGAGCAAGTCCCCAGGTATTCATGTACATATCATCAATTGGATGCGGCTCGACATCAACATATGAAAGGTTTGATGGAACGCTTCCATGAACGCATGAAAAAGCCACTCTGACAGATGTGCTTCCCGCTGGAACAATCTCTTCTCCGAAACCTCTCCAGGCTGCTGATAAAAGAGAGACTGAATCCGGCAGGTCTGTCCAGAAAAATGCATTTCCTTCAGTGGAGGAGTTAATCATAAGTGTATCGGATTCCTCCTGAAGCCATGTGCTTGTCCTCAGAGGCAGACGATCGGGAGGAGGATCTTCACCGGAAGCGCTGAAGAACAGAATTGATGATGGGCAGTCCGAAACGGGATGAAGCTGAAATCCGATGCGCATTGATGAATTGTCCTCTGCAGTCTCTACTTCAGCAAGGTTTTCCGCTGTTTCAAGGATTTCCGCTCCCACTCCCAGGGGGCAGAGAAGCAGATAGCCTGACCATCCTGCCCTCTGGATCATCATCCCGCTGCAGGCCAGTGTCCAGAACTCCTCTCTCTGCCACGGGAAGATACCGGACCAGGCGGATTCCGGGAGAAGTCCATCTTCCATCATCACAATTATGATTTCACAGGAATCGGATAACGCAGGGAGGTTGTAAACGGGAACACTTATTTCCAGCAGCATCGAGATCAGAAGTAGCCCGGTCACCTAGAGATCCTCCATCATTTGTTCAAGCTCTTCAGTTCTTTCATTTGTGGCCTCAACAGCAGTGCCTGCTTCATCGATAAGATTGTACGCTCCCGTTATAGCTTCCTGCGGACTGGTATGAGTAAATTCAGTCGTTGGAAGAAAGTCAGGTTCAAGAGTACTCGAATCACCGGTAGGCGCCGAATCCGGAGTAGTCTCCATATCGCTCGCCGATTCACCACGGCATCCTGCCAGCAGAAACAAAGCAACAATAAAAAGCAAACTCAGTGTTCTCACAGTTCCGACCCCTTCTCTATCCATGGTTTGAGAACTCTCTCAAGTGTATCAGAGCCATCCAGCCATGAAAGAACAACTCCGTAATTCGTAACAGGAATACCGGCTTCAGTCAATCTCAGCACCCGCGTAGCAAGTTTCTGACTGCTTATCATGCATCCGCCGCAGTGTATGGCAAGACGATACTTCTTCAATTCCGCAGGCCCTGGAAATTCCCTGCCAAAGGCATGATCTATTCTGATACCGGGGCAGACTCTTCCCAGTTTCTGCGGGATCTGCACGGTTCCAATATCCTCCGAAATCCTGTCATGGTTGCAGGCCTCAACAATCAGTATCCTGTCCCCGGATTTGAGGGAATTAAGAACTTCAGCGCCCTCGGCGAAAAAATGCAGATTACCTCCGGATGTAATATTGATCATCATGATTGAAAAAGTAGTAAGAGGAATATCATCAGGTACCCAGCTGCTCATGATATCGATTGCCTGCGAATCAGTGAGTACCAGCTGAACACCCTGATCTGTACTCAATGAATCAAGAAATCTCATGAACTTACCATATTCGTTTTCAGAGATGGTTTCAGAACGGCTTCGGGCCAGTTTCAAATCTGTTCTGTACAGTCCTATCGGTATCCCCAGCCTTAAAAGGTACTCCATCGCCATTTCCTGCGGGCGGAGAAGTCTTCCAGCTGGAGATTCCTCATCCAGAGGGATATGAAGAAGAACAGGGCCGTGTCTGTCAACAAACGGAAGCAGTTCGGTTTTCTTCTTTTTATCAGGCATTGCGGATTCAATGAATGTTACCAGTTCAAGAGTGTTAGAAGTGTCAGACAGATCGATACTCAGTGAAGGTGTACCCATCCTGTCCGGAAGGATTGCTCTGCAGTACTCTATCGATTCCTGAAGAGAAGCCATGCTTCCCGCAAGACTGCTTGAATGATCAGCATGAATATTGAAGACAACCGCAAGAGATTTACCCAGTTTCCGCGTAAGAGAGGATACCAGATCCTCAACGTACATTTCGCCGGAAAGGAATGACTGAACCGGGTCGATGACAAGAACAGCAAGATCAACCTCTTCAAGAGCCGCGATAGTTTTCTTTTTCTTTTTTGCCCCAAGGTCGCTTTCTTCATCCAGCCCGGCAGTATCCAGCAACTGCACCGGACCCAGACCATGAATTTCCATGATGGCGCTCTTTATGTCAGATGTAGTTCCGGGTGCGGCATCTACTATTGATGTATCCTGCTGAGTGAGCAGATTCATCAGAGTGCTTTTTCCGGAGTTAATACGCCCGAAAATCCCGATTATCTGTCTTTCGACTCTTGGCAAAACACAACCCCTTCTTTGAAAGACTGCTTAATACCAGTTCATTGATATTCTACAATCTGTTCCGCACCTTGACCAAGAGGGCTCTCTATACCATACTTTCGACCCTGCGCGGAGAGGTGGCCGAGTATGGCTTAAGGCGTACGCCTGCTAAGCGTATGAGATTCACGTCTCCGAGGGTTCAAATCCCTCCCTCTCCGCCAGTTTGCCAAATTCCCGGAAATCTCCGAATTTTCAGAAAATGACTCGCGTTCCGCGAGTATTCTCCATGGCATAGGATATTGAATCTCCAGAACTGGGTCTGTCTTCGATCCGAGAGAACTGAAACACTTAAGTCCAAATGCAGAGGAGATGTCTGAGTCCGGTAGAATCGGTATGAAGTCTAATGATGAGCTATCTACAGTCTGAAGTGATGAGTCGGTTATATCATTGATATGACTGTCTATACAGCCTGGCTGCTTGTAGCTATCGGATGAGAGTCCACCGCCGAGCGGCTT
>JAUVEU010000131.1 GCA_030594645.1 Candidatus Aegiribacteria sp. | reverse complement strand
CTTGAGGTAGGCGACATCGGTCGCTTCCGGAAGGCAGGGAACTTCGTCTCGTACTGCAGGTGTGTACGCAGTGAGCGAGTGAGCAACGGGAAGCGTAAGGGCACGGGAAATACAAAGAACGGCAACAAGTATCTTGCCTGGGCTTTTGTAGAAGCGGCAAACTGTGCAATACGCTACGATGACAGGATCAAGAGTTACTATCAGAGGAAAATGTCAAAGACTAAGAGAGTGATCGCACTCAAGGCCGTTGCTCATAAACTCGCCCGGGCATGTTACCATATTCTTACTGACCAGGTCCCGTTCGATGTAGAGAGAGCATTCGGCCACTAATGATCAGGGATGGGGTTGTGAGCTTGCACAGGGTCTGGACAATGAGCCACAACGTCCGATTGGCAGCAGCCCCGTCCCGCTGGATATTGCGAAAGTCTGAGAACAGATGCGCCTCCGGCGTGAGCTATAAGGGGTTGGATATTACAAGCCATAGAGTCTGTTATCTCTCGATACGATTGGACTCGCCGGGGCACCGGAGGTTTACTGGGGCCGAAGCACCGGCCAGGGACCGGGATCGACCATCGATGCTCGTTGATCCCAATGTCTTGATCCAGATGGGTGACTGGTGCGCATCTCGTGATGTGCAAACCGACCGATCGTAAACAAGGGTGCGCTGAAGTATCAGACTATCGACTGAAATTGATAGAAGAGCAGAAATGCAGGATGGAAAAGTCTACACTCTTGACATCAGTCAGCTAATGGGCGACCCTGACGGTAGACCCTGACGGTATTGACTGTCCGGGAGCAATCAAGGTATTGTCACTTCAAACAAAAATCATGGATAAACAGGAAGCTTCGTTAAACAATTGTATAGAACATGCGGTTTTTTCAGGCAGGGGACATAAGGTTTATGACCGATTCGATACAGGCGCTGGAGGACAGACTTGAATTGGTAACCGGTAAGGAGCGTATCGAGCTTCTGATCGATCTTTCTCTCAGGAATTGCAAGATATCCCCCGCTGAAGCTCGTTCCTATGCGGAAGAAGCCCTTAGCCTGTCAGTATCCGCCAGGTCCAGACAACTGAAAGCAAAAGCCCTGAATACACTTGGCAGAGCCTGCCTGGGACAGCTTATTCATGATGAAGCTCTGAAATACCTTCACAGCGCTCTTTCTCTTTACGAAAAACTTGATTCAAAGCAGGGCATCGCCAGGGTGCTTGAAAACATCGGTCAGGTTTACCACTCAAGTGGTGAACAGGAAGATGCCCTCGAATACCTTGGCAGAAGCAGGACGCTTTACAAAGAACTCGGCGACAGAAAACAGCTTGCCGGCAATCTTAACTCAACCGGTCTGGTTCTTCTCAGCATGAACAGTAATCAGAAAGCACTGAAATACCTGACAAAATCACTGGAATTAGCCAAGGAAGAGGATGATTTAAAAACGATCAGAAGTGCCACAAATAATATTGGCATCCTCCACTACAGGAACGATAACCTGGAAGAAGCAATCACCTGCTTCAAGAAAGCTGCGGAACTCAGTGAACACGAGGGAGAACTGAGATCACTTGCCGGCAATTATATCAATATAGGCACAAGTTACGTTCAGCTGGACAATTACGATGATGCCCGTGAGTATCTGAACAGGGGGCTTGAAATAGCTGAACAGTCAGAAGCATCGGATTTCATGATGCAGGGATATCATTCCCTCAGTGAACTCTACGAGAAGGAAGGAAATTTCGAAAAATCGCTTGAATATCACAGAAGTATGAGCGAGCTCGAAAGAAAGCTCTTCAACCTTGAGAAGAGTAAGACCATTGCCGAAACAGAAGCGAAATACCAGACGGAGAAAGCTGAGCGGGAAGCGGAGATACGCCGCCTTAAGAATATTGAACTGGCCGAAAAGAAACAGCTCATAGAGGTACAGGCTGAATCGCTTCAGAAAGCCAATGTGGAAATTAGCGTTCACAAGGAAGAACTCATTAACAAGAATAAGGAACTTGAGGAACTTCTCAAGGAAAAGAATGATTTCCTCAGCCGGATGGTGGAGCAAATCTCCGATGGTGTGATGATTGATGATCAGAAAGGCAAAATTCTTTACGCGAATGACCGTTTCCTGAAAATTTTCGGTTTCACCAGAGACGATCTTATGAATATGGATTCTTTCCAGTGCGTTGCTCCGGAATGGAGAGAAAGGGTCCGGAATTACCACGCACAGTACCTTGCCGGTGAAGACGTTCCCGACAGATTCGAGTTCGAAGGACTCAAGAAAAGCGGGAGCAAAATCTGGCTTGAGATTGGTGTTGCTGTGGTAGAACGGGACGGTGTTTCGCAGGGGATTCAGTCTCTGGTGCGGGATATTACCAACAGAAAAATACTTGAGGGTCAGCTTCTACAGTCACAGAAACTCGATGCTGTCGGCAGGCTTGCGGGAGGAATCGCGCATGATTTCAACAACCTTCTTACGGTGATAAAGGGTCATACAGAGTTCATTCTTCTGGATATTCCCGAATCCCATTCCATAAGACCGGATGCCGAGGGTATACACAAAGCCGCAGATCGAGCTTCCTTGCTCACCCAGCAGCTTCTGGCCTTCAGCAGGCAGCAGATACTTCAGCCAAAGGTTCTGGACCTGAGCAGGATCGTTTCAGGACTTCAGAGGATGCTCAGCAGGCTGTTAAGTGAGGATATTCGGCTTGTCACATCATTCTCGAAAGACGCAGGCTGTGTTTTCGCTGATGAAAGCCAGATCGAACAGGTGATCGTCAATCTGGTGATAAACGCGAGAGATGCTATGAAATCAGGCGGTAAACTAACTATCGACGTCAGTAACGTTGATATTGACGAACACTCACTGGTGATCAATCCCGATCTTCATCCGGGCCGCTACATGCAGCTTTCTATCAGCGATACAGGATGCGGGATGGACACAGATACACAGGCACGTATCTTCGAGCCTTTCTATTCCACCAAGCTGAGCGAGAAGGGCAGCGGCCTGGGCCTTGCCATGGTGTACGGTATAATTAAGCAGAGTGACGGAGTTATTGAGGTAAGCAGCGAACCCGCTGTCGGTACATCCTTCATGGTGTATCTGCCCAGGGTTGAGGGAGAGCAGATTCACGATGAGGAGCAGACTACGAAGAGCACTGAATCCGCCAAGGGAGAGAACATCCTTCTGGTGGAGGATGATGAAGCCCTCAGAGGAATAGTTGAGCGATACCTTTCCCGAGAGGGATATAAAGTGGTTTCTGTCGGGTCGGCAGAGGAAGCGTTGAAAATCTTTGACGGCAGCTGTGAAAAATTCCAGTTCCTTCTTACCGATATCGTATTGCCGGGCATCAACGGCGTAGTTCTTGCTGCTCAGCTGAAGGAGGACGGTTTCATCGGTTGCATCCTCTATATGACGGGCTACACGAAGAACGATATTATTCCCAATAACGTAAAAAGGGGCGACAAGGAGCTGCTGGAAAAGCCCTTCAGTCTTACTGCTCTTCGACAAAAGATAAGAGATTTACTGGATGCCTGACCCGAATCCACCACCGGAGAACTCACCGGATACTCAGACAAGCGGATTAATTGACTGAATTCTCAGCTTTGTTGTGCATAATAATTTCAGGATAGAGTTTCCTCATGCATTCCGGGCACAGACAATGACTGAACAGAGCTTCCGAATGGTCGGAAATGTAGGATTCTATCTGTTCCCAATATCCATTATCATCACGTATCTTCTTACAGGACGAACAGATCGGGAGAAGTCCGCTTAGATGATTCACTTCACTGAGAGCTTTCTTGAGATCTTCATTAGTTTTCGCAAGCTCAATATTTCTGAGCCTGTTGATCTCCGTCTCTCTTTCCTTTTTATCTGATTCATATTTTACCCGAAGTTCATTAACCTTCCTGCTGCTGTCTTCAGTGTATATTTTATCATTAAGCGTTTTGTACTTCTTATGAAATTCGAGAGCTTCCCTGAAGTTCCCTGTCATCTCATAAACCTCAGCACAGGATTGATAGATACTTCTCTTTATTCCAGGCGAGTCAATACTGTCTATATGCGCAAGTCCTTTTTCCGCGTATTCATAAGCCTCCTGAAAACTGCCTGTACTCGCATAGCTCAGACTGATTGAAAGGAGAGTCTGGGAAGCATCATGTATGTCTCCTTTTTCCATCTCAATCTCAAGCGCCCTGAAGAAACAGTCAAGAGCTTTATCATGATTATTCATATCATCATGAATCATTCCGATATTGGTGAGAACGCGGGCGATTTTCCACCTCTCACCAAGCTCCTCTCTGATTTCCAGAGCTCTCTGATAATACTCCAGTGCTTTCTCCTGTTCGTTTGACCGACGGAAGATGCTTCCAGCGTTGTTAAGAGAATTCGCCAGGTTTGTGAGACAGCCATGTTTTTCAGAGATTTCAATAGCTCTGTTACAGTAATCCAGAGCGGTGCTTTCGTCGTTCAAGCCACTGTAAATAATACTGATGTTATTCAGCAATGATGATACTTTTAGAATTTCATTTGATTCCTCAAGTATCCGAAGCGACTTCAGGAAACAGTCAAGAGCCTTATCGATATTCGACAGTTTATAGTAAATAATACCGATTCGATTGAAAGTATCAGATTTGCTTATTTCGTCATTTGTTATTTCAGTTATTTCAAGGTTTCCCAAACCGTATTCCAGAGCTTTCTGATACTCTCCGACGCACTGATAGGCCCAGCAGAGTTCATTCAGTATTATGGATTCAAGCTTTTTGTCCCCGGTTATTTTCAACAGTTCCAAACCCTGCTCCCCGAATTCAATCGCCTTCCTGCGATCAGTTTCCCTGTATGCGACAGACAGGTCTGCGAGGATTTTTACTCGATCCAATCCGTCTGCTCTCTGAAGCTTTTTCTTCAGAGCTTCCGGATCAGGCTTTACTGTTGAATCGGTCACATTTGCCTTTCAGATCTGCAGGGTCGGGGATAAAAAAGGAAAAAAATTAAAGTAACAATTTTAATGATGGTTTTTATTTTTAATTA
>JAUVEU010000118.1 GCA_030594645.1 Candidatus Aegiribacteria sp. | reverse complement strand
ATGCTGATCGATGATCGGGATGGAATCTCTTTATTTGACAGCAACTACTGTTTCGTGAACCGGATGACCTGGTCGTTTACTGCTCCATCAGTGATCACTGCCCTGGACGGTGGCGGGTTTATAGGGAAACAGATCACTTTTAAACCAGAAGAAGATAGGATTATATGGCTTACTACTCTCGCTCGGTGGGATGATGATCAGGAGCCATCCGTGGAGTATTTCACCGTTGAATTTGAACTTGTACCGTCAGATGTATCCGATTTCTCCGATGATAGAGAGAGTGAAATAATTTGCTGTGCCACTCGCGAAGGGCTGGTCTTCTACTCTCGATCATCAATTGATGAATTCGTTATCCATGGATGTGAGCCTGATGGTACACCATTCCTCCATATAGTGGATGAGAGCTTCCATAGAGTAAGAAAAAGCTATGAAGATATTCAGGCTGAAAGGGATACATGGACCAGTTTAATCCGCATGATGCGTGGAGATTCATCACCACCCAGACCATTCAAAGTTGATCCATATAGAAGAGTTATCAATGATATGTTCGTAGATGGTGAAGAAAGGTTGTGGGTACGGCTCGGATGCTACCCTGGAATTGTCTTTCGTGTATATGATTTCAGCGGTGAAATCCTTTTCCATGCCATGGTGGAATACGATGGAAATCCTGCCGATCTTAACAGCTGGGAAATCACCGGTGATGAGTACGGATTTCTAGCAGTTAATACATCACAAGAGTATTCTCAGAAGGTCTATATGCTTACACTTACAGAAGCGGGGTCTCATTGAAAGATTATTACTGTGATGAAATAATCTCGAAAAGAACAAATGTCGATATCGTATATGAAACGGATGAAATCCTGGCGTTTCATCATACGAAACCGTATTTTGAGTTGCATATAGTCATAATTCCAAAGAAACACATTGATTCTCTGTCAACCTTTGACAATGATCCTGCACTTTCCAACGAATTTCTGAAAGCGATTTCATATGTAACAAAGTTAGTTGAAAAAAAATTCGGCGGATGCAGGGTCTCGTCAAATGTTGGAGATTATCAAACGACTAAACACCTTCACTGGTATGTACACTATGGGAAGAGATTAAGAAATGAAGACGGTGGTTCTATTAAGCAGAATGGAATATGACAAATCGTTTTGCCTGACATTATTTCGCAACGATTCGATATCAGGGTAAACTCAACCGATCCGTATAATCATAGAGAATAATTCAGATTCTAAAAGAACTATTGAAGGGAAATAGAGATGGAAAGACCATTTATCGTGAAGCTTGCTAACGGGATGCAGCTCGTTTTTCTCGAGGACCACCGATACCCATGGGTCGAATTACTGGGAGTAGCCAGAGTCGGTGCTATAAACGAGGACGATGAGCACGACGGATTATCGCATTTTCTCGAACATCTGCTTTTCAAGGGTACTGATAAAAGAAGCACCGGTAAGCTAGCTGAAGATGTTACTGCGATCGGCGGGATGTTCAATGCGATGACGAACCATAGCTGGACCTGTTATACGATAGGCGTCCCTCCTGAAAAGATTCTCGAAGGAATTGAAATCCACACCGATCAGATACAGAACTCAATACTGCTGGAGGAGGAGGTCAACCGGGAACGTTCCGTTGTTCAGGAAGAGATACGGATTTCGCTTGATAATTCTATAAGGTACAACATGGAGAGACTCCTGAATCTGATTTTTAAGAAGCATCCACTCCGACGGACGGTTCTCGGCAGCCATGATCTTATCGGAAGTGTTCCCAGAGACCGCATATACAATTACTATAAAAGCCATTACGTGCCTAATAACATGGCTTACATTGTGGTTGGCGATTTCAGGACAGAGGAGATATTCCATGTTCTGGAGGAAAGCTGGGGTGGTTTGAAGACGCGTGAAGTTAAAACACCCGACCTTTCCGAACCTCAGCAGACGGAGCCTCGCTTCAAAGTTCTCCATGGCAAAATAGATCAATCTGTTACTGCTTACGGTACTCGAATTCCCGGAATGAATGACCCCGACTATTATGCGCTGCAGGTGATAAATTCTTATCTGACAGAAGGCAGATCATCAAGGTTGTATCAAAGACTGATAACAGAGGAAAAACTGGCCTGGGAGGTGTATGCGTATGAGGAGTCCATTGCCAAGGACGGTTATCTTACAATAAACGCTTTCTGCGGAAAGGATTCCGATCCCTTGAGGGTGCAGGCTATAATGATGGAGGAAATCCATCGATTGAAAACAACCGGACCTTCAGATAGTGAACTTGAATCAGCTAAGAATCGAGTTCTGGCCGGGAAAGCCCGCTTCGAAGAAACGTATTTTATGAAAGCAATCAGTCTGGCTGAGGATTTTGCTAAAATAGGTTTCCAGAAAGAGGACGAATTCGGGAAGCGGATCAATGCTCTGAACCGTAAACAGATAATCGATGCTGCACAGGCGCATCTGTCTCTCGGACATCAAGCTAACTGGTCTTTATATCTGCCGGAGGAGAGCAGAACTATAGTTCCTGTTCTCACGGATAAAAAGCTGTGGGATGAGCAGCGGCGCGGAAAAACCGTTCACAAACTCGAAAACGGCCTGCGGCTGGTAATGATACCGGACCCGTCGCTCAATATGATCTATTCTTCGATGATAGCCCTGCCAGGCACCGCGATTGAGAATCCGCCCGAGGCGGGTATAACAAACCTCGCGCTTACTTCGATGCTTCAAGGAACGGATTCTCATCCAGGATTGGAATTCGATAAAGCTGCAGCTGCAATCGGCGCGGAATTCAATGCAGGTGTTTTCGCTGAAATGCACCAGATGGGGGGTTCCGTTCTGCCTCAGAATATCGACCGATTTATCGATCTCTATTATGAACTGGTTACCGAGCCTGAAATGGTTGACAAAGCAATAGAGTCTACTCGTGCGACAGTCGAGAAGGAGATCAAGGCAATACACGATTTTCCCAGGTGGTACACCTTCCGGAAGGCATGGGAAGTTCTTTACGGCCGCAGGGGTTATGGGCTTCCGGGAAATGGATTAATAGAGACGGTTCCCGGAATTACCAGCATAAGAATACGGGAATACCTGAAAGGTCTCCTTAATCCATCCGAGGCGGTACTGATATTCGCGGGAGATTTCGAGCCTGATGAACTGAGTAAGAAAGTCGAAGCGACATTCGGAACATTATCATCCGGTAAGCCCTCGGAACGCCCTGCTGCAGAGTTCGCCGCTGATAAGGAATTGATTGAAACAAAAGAACAGTTCCAGACAATTATCGTTGTATTGGCTCCAGGGCTGCCGGAGGGTCATGAAGACCTGCCGGCTCTGACAATTGTGAACGAAATGCTTGGCGGAGCTATATCCGCGCGATTGTTTAAAATCCTCCGGGATAAGGAGGGGCTTGCCTATATGGTATTTTCGATGAATGTCAGCCATTTCGGAACGGGCGGCTTAATGGCCTATATCGGGACATCACCCGAAAAGGAAGAGCAGGCGCTTGAAGGGATGTTCCGTGAGATCACAAAACCCTGCTCAGAAGGTTTTACCGAGGATGAATTTCAGCAGGCGAAATCTTATTATGACGGTCGCTGGAAAAAAATGGGAGAGAAGCCTGCAAATGTGTTTAGACGGGATTGCGCACCGATGCTTTTCGGCAAAGACGAGGATTTCTCTGAGGAGTTCCACCAGGCGGTAATGGATACAAGTCTGAAACAGGCGAACGAAGCCGCCGCGAAATACCTCACGCGGGAGAAGCTGTACACGTTCATATATAGAGCGATCCAGCCGGAAGATCCCGAGGAGCGAATAAACGCATAGGATATTGATTACTCAGTAAGGCTGGCGAGGATCAGTCGCTTCTGAAAGCTTGCTTGCGAACCCGTATGATTTCGCTCTGAACAATATCCGTTATCGTCAGCTCCACATCGAGGAATTTTTTCAGGAGGTAAAGAATGAAGCGGCTTCTAGCCTGATCTTCGGATATATCGTTTTCTGTGATCGCTGTGAACAGCTCCGGGATCATGGCCGCGGATATCACTGTGAGAAGCATCTGTCCAAGTGACAATCTGAGTTTTTCTTTTGTCAGGGGCATACGTTCTTCAAGCATTACAGATAGCATGTCCAGGAGGGAAGCGGTCTTTTCCGCGAAAGCCTTCCTTGCTTTCTTTTTTGACAGCGGGTCGAACAGGTGTGAATGTACTATGCCCGGATATCTCAAGACACCTTCCATAGTGAAATCCAGCAAGCAGTAGATCCTGACAGGAAGGTCCAGTTCCTCTATTTCAAGGATCATCATCCAGTCGCTGAAGACATGCTCCAGTGTCATGCTGAGAGCGTGATCGATAAGGTTTTCCTTGGAGCCGTAGTAGTAGTTCACGGAGGCGGAGTTGACTCCGGCTTTCAGAGCGATGCTGCGGGTGGTGATTCCGCCTATTCCCTCACTGTTGAGAATATCTATTGCAGCAAGGATGATTTTCTTTCTGGTGTCGCTCTTATCTTCCATAAGCCCTCCAGGTTTGACTCAGCTAAGGTAACCTCTCCGACGCTTTCCGGCAACCCGGCAGGTATTGACAGATCATCTTATTTCAGTATCATAATCACATGATTGAATCATATGATTAAATCATGTGATTAGCAAGTATGGAAGTAATCTCATCGATACATTGAGATAGTCAGGAGAGTACAGATGCGTTTTGGATCAGCATTCTTACTGTTCATTCAAATCATTGTCATGGTATCAGTTACATATGGAGCTGAACCCACAGGAAACATCAAAGGTCAGGTGGTTTCTCAGAGAACTCAGGATCCGGTCGTTGGTGCCTTCGTAATGGTGGAGGGTACTTCGTACGGCTCACTTACCGATGCATCTGGAAATTTCACGATTGCTGATATTCCTGCAGGCGGTTACAGCATCAGTGTTACAAGCGTCGGTTACCATTCAAGGGTGAAGACGGATATCATTGTCCGGTCTGAGAGGTCGACCTTTGTGGATTTCTCACTGGAAGTTGCGGTCATTCAGGGAGGAACCATTGAGGTTCGGCCCGAGTATTTCGCTGAGGATGAGATCCAGCCGACCAGCCGAACGGAGTTCGCGGGAGAGCAGATACGGAGGACTCCAGGTTCGGCTGGTGATGTAACTCGCGTAATTGCCGGGCTGCCTTCCATCGCGAAGGTGGACGACCAATACAACGGTCTGGCAGTGCGCGGCGGCAGCCCATCTGAGAATGGCATTTATATCGACAATATTGAGATTGCCAATATCAATCACTTCCCCCGACAGGGGACTTCCGGTGGCGGCCTCGGCATGGTTAACGTTGATCTGCTGGAGAATGTCTGGTTCTCGGCGGGGGGATTTTCCTCTTCATACGGGGACAGGCTTTCCTCTGTAATGGACCTGAACCTGAGAGATGGCAACAGGGAGGAGTTCGACGGGCAGATTGATTTCAGCATGTCAGGGTTTGGCGCAGTGGGAGAGGGACCTCTCGATAATGGCAGAGGAAGCTGGCTGGCCTCCGCAAGAAGGTCATATGTTGATCTGCTGGTGGAAATAGCTGACATAGACGCAGTCCCGGTCTACTCAGACTTTCAGGCAAAGGTGAACTATGACCTGACTCCTGCGCACCGGCTCTCGCTTCTTGGCGTAGGTGCAAGTGATTATGTCGATTATACCTTTGAGTTGGGCATAAAGTATTTTTATGCCCAGATAAGCCAGACTGGATGCCTTTGGAACACTTCATCATGTAATGGGGTGTGGGATTGAAGGGACAAAGATCTTAAAATTCATTCAGGCACGACTATTTTAAAATGGAAGGTCCGCTTCAAGAAGAATCGTAAGGGCGAGGATCTTCCCGATGCCTGTTGGAGGAACTGGAACTCCATTTCATCTTCGACGTTACACAGGATGCCTTCCTCAAGGATCTTGATCTGCCGTGAGAGAAGCTGGATCCTCTCGAGGAGAAAAAGGCAGTCGCACTGCAAATATGGATAGTCGAAGTACTCTGTGACCTGTTGTTTGGTAAACTTTTTGATTTCGTTGGTGGAAAACCCGTCGAAGCCATATTGATAGAGCATCCTCCTCAATGCAAAGTACTCCACTGCGCGCCTGGCCACCAGCTTGTGCCTTTTTCTCAGCAGATCCATGATCACCCTTTTGTTCCTTGGATAGATGTATGCCTCAGGGATGGCGTCGAGCCTCAAAAGCCTGGCAAGTACAAAGGCGTCTCTCTTATCCGTCTTGACCTTTGCCCCGGTGATCATAAAGAGCCCCAGAGGGTGTGCCAGTTTTACCTCAAGTCCGGCTTCCTGAAGCCCATCCACCAGTCAGTACCAG
>JAUVEU010000043.1 GCA_030594645.1 Candidatus Aegiribacteria sp. | reverse complement strand
CCGAGCCTGATATGGAAGAACGGCCGCCAGGTCTGCTCGATCAATACGGCTCTGTGCAAAGGCTGCGGGAGCTGTTCTACAGTCTGACCCTCCGGTGCTATGGAGCAGCTGGGCTACAGTGAGGAACAGACCCTCGAAATGGTGGATTTCTCCCTGGTAAACCTGTAGTCATTTTACGGTATTGATCACTTCTTCGCGTTGGGATCGGTAGAATTAACTTCCGGGAACCGTTTCCGAAATCCCGGTTACCATTGCAGACACAGACGATGATATCTGCTCGGCAAGCTGCTTTGAAGAAGGATTACCTTTCCCCTGAGCAATAAGTGCATGCCCTGTATTTCCATCCTCATTAACAGCAAGAAGATTCTCATTGATTAAAAGGGAGAGCCCGTGAACCAGTGCCCAGGCGGTGTTTATACTCACAGCAGAATCATTCTCCGATTTCATCCTTTTCAGTATTTCAGTTACTCCGCTGCAGGCATCAGAAGCTGCTTCCCTGAGCTCCTCTGATACAGGTAGAGAGAAAATCCCTCTGCTGAACATCAGTTTGTAGAGTTTGGGGTTGCCAGTGGCGAATGTGATGTAGTTTTCCATTATGGCAGCCAGGGCGTATTCTGGCTTTTCAGGCTGGGGGTTTCTTTCGAATGATTCCCTCATCATCCTGAATCCAAGCGCAGCAACGGCGGTTAAGAGAGCTTCTTTGTTCCGGAAGTGTCTGTATAGAGCTGCTCTTGAAACCCCAAGAGAATTGCTGAGTTTTCTCAGGGTAACTGCTTTAATATTCTGTTCTCGAAGAACCTTCATTGCTTCAGTTACCAGTTCTTCTCTCAGATTCCCGTGGTGGTAGGCTTTGTTGTCCATTGCTCTGCCCCCTGTGTTTTTGTGTACCGGAACATTACCATGAATGTTGACTATGTCAACATGGATAGATATGTTAACAGTGTCAACATAGAAAGGAACTATAAATCATGAAAGTATTACTTGTATACCCCGCCTTTCCGGATACATTCTGGAGTTTTAGACATGCCTTGAAATTTGTGGGAAAGACAGCGTCTATGCCCCCCACGGGGCTCCTTACAGTAGCATCTCTTCTACCGAAGAAATGGGAGAAGAGGCTTGCTGACCTGAATGTGAAATCTCTTTCTGGAAGAGATATTGCTTGGGCTGATATGGTGATGGTCAGTGCCATGAATGCACAACTAAGATCAACAGAGGAGGTGCTTGACCGGTGTCAGGCCGCTGGAGTAAGAACAATTGCCGGTGGACCTTTATTTTCGGCCGAACCGGAAACCTGGATCGGTAAAGTCGATCACATCATCGCCGGTGAAGCCGAAAACACACTTCCCGCTTTCATTAATGATTTGTGTGCAGGTAGGCCAGAAGCGCTCTACAGAGCGAATGAGTTCCCTGATATGGTAAGAACTCCCATTCCGGACTGGAGTCTGATGGAAACAGGGAAGTATGAAACGGTAGGAATTCAGTTTTCCCGTGGTTGCCCGCATCACTGTGATTTCTGTAATGTTACCGCACTATTTGGCCATCGTGTGAGAACGAAATCTTCAGAACAGATTATTTCTGAGCTGAATTCGCTGTACGACGCTGGATGGCGTTCAGGTGTATTTTTTGTTGATGACAACTTCATCGGGAACAGAAAATACTTGAAGTCTTCGCTGCTGCCTGCCCTCATTGAATGGCATAGAACAAGAAGAACTATAACCTTTCAAACTGAAACTTCCATTCTTATAGCTGATGACCCCGACCTTATGAAGATGATGGTGGATGCTGGATTTGTTACTGTGTTTATTGGAATAGAAACCCCTGATGAAGAGAGCCTGAGGGAATGCAATAAAACACACAACACAGGAAGAAATCTCCTTGAAGATGTAAAAAGGATTCAGCGTGCAGGAATTCAGGTTCAGGCGGGTTTCATCGTGGGCTTTGACAACGACAAACCATCCGTGTTCCAGCGGCAGATTGATTTTATACAGAGAAGCGGGATCGTGACTGCGATGGTTGCAATGCTTCAGGCTCCTGCCGGAACGAAGCTTCACACTCGGTTGAAAGAGGCCGGCAGGATTACCGGGTTGATGAATGATGGAACAGACGGAAATACGAATATCAAGCCGGTTATGGGGCTCGAGATACTGAAGCGCGGGTACAGAAAGATCCTCTTGGGTATCTATTCACCTGTGGCGTACTATGAAAGAGTTAGAACATTCCTAAGAGAGTACAAACCTGCAGGAAAAACGAAACCGTATATTTCTTTCGACCAGCTTCTGGCTATCCCGCGATCGATAATCGCACTGGGAATAAAGGGGAAAGAAAGGTTTGAATACTGGAAGCTGTTTCGGTGGACATGGTTTAATTGCCCATCGTTGCTTCCCCTTGCACTTCGACTGGCAATTTACGGGTACCACTGCAGAAAGATAATGGAGTCAAATGACACAGATACTCAGAGGATGACAGCTGAATAGAGCGCCCTCAATTGCTTACGATTTGCCCCTTGTGCTGGATTTGAATCAGGTGGAACACAATGTAGATATGTCACCATGGATGAGACCGTTTCTCAGGCCAAGGCAGCTGCCGAAAGGGGCTGCGTCATAATAAGTTCTGACAGGTATCTGTCAGTGGCCAATATCGTCAGCCTGGACGAGGACGTTTGCGCGGGATGTGGAATGTGCGTATCCGTCTGCTCCTCAGGTGCTATGGAGCCAGCTGGGTTACAGCGAAGAACAGACCCTCGAAATGGTGGAATTCTCCCTGGTAAACCTTTAACGCCCTTGGGGTCAGAGATCACTTGCAGCACATGCAAAACTTTCCTCAAAGTATCCCAGATATTGACGTTGACCGGGAATATTACTGCCGGTATCCTTGACTTGAGATGAAGAAACTGAGAAAAATGGAATAGAAAAGTGATATCGGTAGATTATTCTGCAAACAAACAGGAGAAACAGAATGAAAAAGCTATTCACACTTATAGCATCAGTACTGTTAATTACATCAGTTGCATCAGGAATAAGTGAGCTAGGTGTCCGATTTGGAGATGTGTCGGGTGGTGATATAGCTGTTGATGCCATAATTTCTATAGGACAGTATAGCCGGATTCATGCTGACGTATCTTTTGGAGATGGTGTAGGTATTGATTTACTCGTGGACTTCTTGTACAAACGTTTTGGTAGAGAAGCTTTAAACTGGTATGCTGGTGTTGGACCTTTTGTGGTTTTTGATGATCCATTTCAACTCGGAGTCGTTGGTGAACTGGGTCTCGAATATAGATTCACATTTCCAATATCAATAAGTGCTGATTGGAGGCCATCATTCAGGATAGTAGAAAACACAGACCTTAGTGCTGGTGGTTTCGGTCTGAATATCCGTTTGGTCTTCTAAAAATGAACCTGATACTGAACACATTCTTTTGATAGATAACCTCCCAGAGATTAAGACTGGATGAGTTCACTTATCCAGCTTCAGTGGAGAGGTACATTCTGTTATGGCATTCTCACTATATTTTCGTAAGAGTAATAGGATCGTACTTGTATACGGAGTCAATTCTGGCCTCTTCGAGAGTGTCCCACTCACTATAGACTTGTATGACAACAGTACTTGCTGGCTCGCTCAGCCACTCGAGTTTCTGGTATTTGTTCGTGTACATAGGATGGCTCGTCCATCTGTAGATACAGGTGTTGTCATCGTTATCATATTCAATTACTTGAGATTCAAGATCATCCGTTTGACTGAAATTCCAGCTCATTGATGAGTTATGTATAGAAAGGACGAAATCATAACCACTCCACTCGCCTTCCCACATTCCAATGATCTCGATGTCTTCGCCGTTGGTCTCTACAGGATTATCATTGTTCCCACAGGAACAAACCGTCACCAGAATGATTCCCAGAACGAGCATGCTTTTCGGTGCTTTCATTTTCTACCTGCCTTCTGCCTAACGTTTTCTTAAGCGGGTGCAGCTTATTACGCTTCGCATAAAGAGATCGATATTCATTTGAGATCCTATGCTACAACACACCAATATTACAGTGGCGTCGACCGAAGCGCCAGGGTGATGCATTACTGTATCATCGGCTCTACGTCATTGGAAGAGGACAGGACATCCTCGGCTACCTGGATGGCTTTGATGAGTTTTCTGTGTGGTTCGAGCCCCTTGCTCGTCTCTGTACGGCGGCCAGCATACACGAAGGTGCCGGTATGGCAGCATTCATCGCAGACACGGGACTTTTGGATGAGACAGTCTCACAGGCGAGTCCCACACCTCATATCTCTACGGTGATTCTGACGAACCTGAGCAATGACGTTGACCGGGAAGCGTTAAAGCAGTATCACTGATTTCAGGTAAAAGACTGAGGGAAAAGGGACAGGTTTTGGAACCAAAGCCGATTCGACAGCTAAAATCTAACAGCTTTTCACAATCCAGAGAGGATATGTATGAACAGAAAGAAAATTTGTATCTCAATTCTGACTATCTCTTTCGCTGTCCTAACAGCTTGTGGATCTGGACAGCAGCTTAACATCCAATCCGATCCGAGTGGAGCCGAAGTTTACCTCATGCGGAGGGGTGAGTACGAAGTTAATGCAAGCGTAGAAGGTTTCGGTGGAAGCTTTGACAGTGACACCTTCGAGGAGGAATTCTACTTTCTGGGTACTACCCCCCTCGAGTACGCGTTCGACCTGTCGGATCGCGAGTCGGCCTTCTTCATTCCTGGTGTCCCGGCGGGAGTCAGTGTCACCAAGCACTACAGGGATGGTATTATCAGTGTGGAAATGGATGGGTATGAGTCCGAAAAGCGCACCATTCAGTTCTCTAATAATCTGTTCAGCATGATTCTGAAACTTGAACCATCAGTGGAAGATGCGGAAGGTGACTCCGGGAGCAGGGAAGACACTGATGAAGAGCATAGGAGAGGTGAGCGTAACTGAGACGATAACAATGATATAAAATCCCTGGCTATGGAGTTTTATCTGAAAAACAAATACAGAACAGTAAATCCTTGATCTGAGTTCTATTTCAGTAATTAGTATCAGTACAGAGGATACTTTGTATGAGAAGGTTTTGATATTCGAAGAAGATGGTTTGCTCTTCCTATAATATTTGTTGTATTTGTATATTGCAAAGCAGGCGAGGCAGAAAGCTGGTTAGCTTCTTCATGAATTCCGAAGAAATTCGTGTGTGTCGTGAATATTCTAAGCTGCAGTTCGAATCCATTTCCCAGATAATTCCTTCCCTGATTGACACACTTCAGATATCTAAATATAAGATGTTAAAGGATTTCTGAACTCATTACTTAGGGGGGTTGGATATGTTCAAGGTTTTACCTCTTGTGCTTATTGTGCTGGTCGCGGGACTTGTTCAAGGTCAGGAATGGATAACCTGCGTATCATGCGGTGGATCCGGTTCGTATGATGTTGATGTAGTCTGCGACCACTGCGGAGGAAGTGGTTCTGTCGTATGTGTGACATGCAACGGTATCGGAAACATCCTGTGCCCTTCATGCAACGGTAATCCTGTTTACACCGCTCCTTGCCCCACTTGCAACGGAACAGGATTTACTGAAGGAGGAATCTGCGCGGGCTGCAATGGTGAAGGTTCTATCACCTGCGGCTACTGCGGGGGAACAGGCTGGGATAGCGCAAATGACACACCCTGCAGTCTCTGCGATGGAGCTGGCAGATTCACCTGCTCCATTTGTCTGGGAAGCGGCTATTCTAATCCCGAGCCCTGTATGTTCTGCTCCAGCACCGGACTTATCACCGTATACTGCAACGATTGTGATGGATGTGGATACATCGCCTGCCCCACGTGCGGCAAGTCGTGCATCATGGCATGTCCATCATGCGGGGGTAGGGGAACAATTACAGTCTCGGAGATATGCAGCGTATGTGGCGGAACCGGAGGCCGTTGGGAGTAACATTGGTTCAGAATGCAAGAGGAACCTGTTTGGATTTTAAACAGTTCCCCGATCTGAACTCCTGATATCGCGAAAAAATGGGAGTATGATCCTCGACATATTTGCATCAATGCTGACAGTAGATTGTTTGCGTATGTGGGGACAGCCAGCTTAGCAGCACGGTATATTTTCCTCGTTGCTGATCTTTATCCTCATCAAGTCTGCAATGCCGTATGCGAGCATGATGAAAACACCGACAATAAACAGGACAAATCTCGCGATGTAAAGCGAGAAAAACACAGGCAAGGAGAGCGTGAAAGCCAATGAGGGCAAAGAGATTGTACCGATCAGGAGCATTCGAGTGATCCTGGCGGTTGCCTTCGGCTGAGTAGAACTGCGACAGCCAACGATACTGATTATGACCGGCGCAATAAGAAGAAGGAACGGAATACCGATAATCAGGATTCCAACATAACCGGAAGCTGCAATTCCCGGAATAAGGATGATAAGAATGATCAGAAGTGGAGTTGCGGAAAGCATGCCTCCATAGATGATGAGATTCCATGCAAACCGAGAGTCCGGATATTTAATCCGAAGATCGTTACCGGCGTCCACTGCCGCCAGCGCAAGTAACTGCCAAATCAGGAAGACCTCCAGTAACCCGAATCCCCCGTTTCCGGTATCATCAAAGACTGCATACAAAAATCTCTCGACAAAGGGCGGCAGAACAGCGAGCCCTGCTATGCCCATCCAGAGAAGAAGGCTGCTGGTTTTCTTCGGTATTATCTCGTCCTTCTTCGAGATATTTATCAGAATGATTCCAGCAACAAAAACATACAGATATGTAATTATTTCTGCGAATATCGCTCCTGAATTCATGTATCCTATTTGCAGCTTATCCCAGGCAACGAAAAGGAACAGGGAAGATACGACAAAAGCTATACCTGTCACCCGCATGAACTTGGACCGTTTGCTGGACAAATCTGACTTAATAGAAGCAGCAGTGTCATCAATTGTGCTCAAATGATCCTTCCCTTCCAATGAGGATATTGGACTTCCGGCCGTAACAGAAGCATTCCAAATATAACAATCTTTCCAGAGATCCAAATGCTTCAAACTATCATGATGATTGAGGCAGTTCGATGAAGAAGACAACCTTTTCGCCCCGAAGCGTCAACATCTGATCCCGAAATCCGTGACTATACGACACTGTTATCTTCATATACTTGAATACTTCATGCCTTGCTCCTCAGATGCCTGCTTTACCCGGTCAATTCCACAGTATTCCATTGACACCGAATGTTGTTTGCTCAATACTTAATTAGATTGGTTAAAAGGGGTTAAGAATGTTTGTCTCATTGCGTTTAGCAATAACGCTAATGCTCTATCTTCTCTTTGCTTGTTATACTCAAACACAGCTCATTATGGCGAGTACTGAGCATTCTGATGTGATCTATATTGCTCAAAGCGAAGATACAGAAAGCGAAGAAGCAGAAGGTGAAGAAGCAGAAAACGAAGATACCGGGATCCTGGATACTTTCATAGAATGGGTTGATGGGAAATACGGCACTCGTCAGGGGGACGCAATTGGAGGGGTAAGAGGGTAGGTTTGCTGTTTCCATGTATTCATAGGTTTTTAAATTTGTCGCCGAGTGTCATGAGAATGGAGATATCTCGACATCAGTGATAACCTGTGTGAAAACATAATAGGTGTAGCTGTAGAATGTAGCGTAATTGATCGGGTCGGTGAGCCGTAGATTCAGAACCGCTTGATCTCAACGGACTGACTGTGGAGTATTTATGAAAATGACTTTTTTCCTGAGCCTAACTGCGGGATTAGTATTCTCTTCCTTCGCTGGCCAGTATTCCCTGACCAATGACACCAGTAATAGCATCGTTGGAGTATTCATCCGTGAGACAGGTTCCATTGATTTCCTTGATGCACCGGCAGCTCCCAAGATGGAAGTTGAGAATGTTTTTTACGCCATCGACTCACTGGGATCGGAAAATGCGATCTTTATCGGATTCGATTTCGAGCCCGATTTAGCTGCTGAAAATATGCCTATGGCTATTACAGGTTTAAGACATGCGTTCGGGCGGCACATCCCGGTCTTCGTAACTTCGTTGACTCCGCCGGGTAATGGTTTGATAGAGCAGGGTTTTGCCTTCGTAACTGACCCAGGTGAGGATTTCTACTATCAGACAGTGAAATGGCTGGAATGGGAGGAACTCCGGGAGGGGGGAATCCTGACCCGGACCGCACTCGTAGAAGCCTGGGAGGAAATGGACAACGATCTTTCCGAGAACGCCCTGGGATGGATCTTCGAAGGACAGGACTATGTAATTCTAGGTTGGCTCCCGGCATTCCACCTGGTGATTCTTGGAATGTGCGATTCCATCGAAGACCTATACCCTGACGACCTTTTCGGTAATCCGCTGGATGACATGCCGATGGTGATCGAGCACAGTAACCTGGGAGAGATTAACCTTGTACTTACGGTTGGCGGTTCATCCGCATGCTTATACTGGTTCACCTGCGGGAGCGAACGGATCGGCTTGCCAGTGGCATTCGCCGTTACCTCTATGATGGACTTGACATTCAGGGAATACTCCTGCTCCGATCAGTTCATCGGACTGATTAGCGGTCTTCAGGGCGCAGCTGAGTATGAATTTCTTCTTCAAGAGCACGGTGTCTACCCCTCAACCGGTAAGGCATTTCAGGACATCTGCGAGGATCATGCCGTGCGTACAGCTGACTGGGGAGCGAACCTTCTCGGGGAAGGTGAGGTTATCACACCGAACTCCACGAAGGATTTTCATGTGGGGAACGGGCATTACGATATAAGGCTGATTGACAATCGGGGCTGGCTCTGGCTAGGTCGGGAAGTTCCCGTCTTCGGGCCTTCGGAATCCGGGATTCGCGAAGCTTACCGGATGTTAACCCCGTCGATTCCGACTGGTGTTCAGTAGGATGAGTTGAGTTTTCATTTGTGCAATCCTGTCAGGGCTACATGTTGCTGGTAGATGTAATAAGCACGATTGACAAGGAAATCGACCAAAATTCTAAAGGGAGGAAGGAAATGAACAGAATTGCCATTCTTACACTGATCTTACTGGTCGCGGGGCTTGCTCAGGGGGATGAAGGCTGGGTCATGTGCCGGGAATGCGTTGGAGCCGGATATCTCGAATTCGACATCACCTGCGATCAGTGCGAAGGATTTGGATTCATCTGGGAACTATGCCCCACCTGCCACGGAACTGGATATACCGATGTCGCTTGCTGTGGGTGCGGGGGAGATGGAACCATCGACTGCGGCTGGTGCGGTGGTGACGGCTGGTGGACAGTGCTGGCAGAGGATCAGGTTACACTGGTCGAAGAGATATGTCCCGCCTGTGATTCTGGTCAGATAGGCTGCGATGTTTGCGGAGGGAGCGGAATCCTGCACAACGAACCCTGTCCCTTCTGCACCGGTGGTGAAGTTAAAGTGGAATGTCCGAATTGCGGCGGAGATGGAGTGGTTACAATCACCGAGACCTGTAGCGCATGCAATGGACAGGGAGGTTACTGGGAGGAATAGAGAAAAGTTTTCGAGACCTGTGCGAGGTGCGATGGAAGAGGGGACTACCGGAGAAATATGATTGGAGAGAAGATGTTTAGAATACTGCCTGTCCTACTGGCTCTTGGGCTTACCGTTCCTGTCCTGGCCCAGGTGTACGGTGCTGCTCCTTCCAACACTTCCGACATGATCAAGATCTCGAACATCCTTGTCACCTATGACGATCATGTAGAGGGTAACTGGCCCAGACAATCGAGAATATCCGTATACCCGCCTGAAATCATTGAAGTCTTCATCTCCCCTGCAGCATCTGGCGTGTGGGGTGAGGGCTTGCTGGGAAGCAAAGACAGGGTCATCAAGCCTGGCAACACCCAGGGATTCCCGGTTGAAGGCGGGAGCTATGATATTATGATCGTAGACGATCTGAACAGAGAATACATTCTTCATGACGTACCTGTTTTCGGCACGTTCTGCTGGGCTGTGACACTCGAATATCTGGGCGAGCACAACTACATTGAGTTTGAGGAGTATCTGGGCGGAGATATTGCGCCGGTAGCATTGCTCTATTGCCTTGATGAGGATACAGACGAGGTTAACTATTGGAGATGGCCAGAGACTCGTGTTTATTGCAGTCTTTCTTCGAGTACTGAATGGGGTGAGTACATTGACACACCTGGCACATCCATGTGGTGTGACAGGCCATTTGTATTCTACGTTCAAGCAGGTGATCGCTACGATATCAGAGTTAAAAGCCGTTATGGCAATTCATTGAGGGGCATGGATTACGAGGTCACTTTTACCCGTTACGATGTCTTCATAGGAGCTGGCGGATACTATTGGATTGTAAGCCAACGGGACATGGATGACTAGCGCTTCTGTCTACAAAAAAGGGCAGGTTGGATAAGGGATTACAGATAAGACTTGACTCCGGCGGGTCAGCAGACAGGACATCCGATTTCATATTGGTTTCTCAATTGATGTCATTGATTTCAAAAGGAGATTATGTAATATGAGAATAATGCTTTCACTTCTGGTTGTGGCTTTTCCAATGGTTTCAGTTTCTGGAAGTCCTGGGCAGACGGACGAGAATTCGGATCGGGATGTTGATTGGCACGAGAATGGGCTCGTGTCTGATGGTCTCACGGAATCGATGCTGTGGAATGGAGAAGAGCATCACACTGATCCTTCCAGGTGGAGCGCGCCGAGGCTCTTTCATACGATCTTCGAAGAAGAGTATGAGGATAGGATTGTTCTTTCCACGGGAGAATTTCCCGATATTCTGCCCGAGGCTGTCTATTCAGGAAACGAAGCCTACTACTTTCTGCTCGTTGAGCCTGATTTTGACCGAAGCGGTCCATGGTCAACCAGGATTGTTATAAATGCTGAACAGGAAAAACCAATCCTGATCGATCTGATTGATCATTCTTCATACAGTGTTGTTGTGAAATGGATAAACGAAAAGCTGCTGTTCGGGAGAATCTGGTGGGGACGTGTTCTCGGAACGGATTTCGTGTTTGATGTAGAGGCGCGAAGGATGATATTCAAGGAGATGGTTAATGATGGCTGCATTCCTTATCAGCAAAGCCATTATTAATTCAGGTTAAGGATTTACAGCAAGGGAAAGAGAAATATCGTGTTTTGGGCTAAATGCAGCATGACGGGAAATTCATCTTCCTATTACTTGAATGGAGTAAGAATGCGCACAGAATATCATTTCATTACCTGTTTTGTAATGATGGTTTTAACCGGAACGCTGTACAGTCAGGCGTATTTAAGCAATCTCGAAGCGGGAAAGGATGATCCTATATATACAACTTACGCTGCCCCGCTCAGCCGTTCGGAATTTATTATTGACGAAGGATACATATTCAAATGGTATGATTTGCATGACGGGATTGATTTCGAAACGGACAATGGCGGAAGCCTCTGCATCGGGTTCAAACTAAATGGAGAGTTCCGATATTACTTAAATGAACTATTTGCGGAACCGCTTATTACAACATCATACAGTGATTTAGTTAGATATTACTATTATCCTTTTGAAGGAATCCGCGTCGAAATATTTTTTGACGTTTACAGTTCAAGAATTGCAATACAGAATGTTAATATCACAAATGAGAGCGGTTCTGATGCGGAGTTAACCATTTATCCATTTTTCTATCATCATACGGATGAGATTTCAGATGTATCAATTATCGATCCTGAATACGACGGTTTTGTTTTTCAGCATAAAGAGAGACCGGACGGATGGACTATTTCCCACGGCGTGCCTTATCAGGAGGATTTAATCAATGTCTATATTATTGATTCGGAAGCCGATGGTTTTGGCGCGTATACTCATCTGGCCGATTCTTCTTCCTCAATTACGGACATGCATGGCAACAGCGGCAGGTACAGCGGTCAAAATACTGTATTTTTCAGCGATGTAATAAACAGCCGATTAAGCAATGCCATTCCTGCGGCTGATGTCAAGATAGCAGCTATGCAAAAAACGGTAGCAATCCCATCAGGACAGAGTTCTCAATTGCGGATAATCAGAGGCGTGGCTGAATCCGAATCTGATGTGAATAATCTTATCGCTGAATGTAGAAGTTTGAGGTTTATTGATTTGCAGCGTTTTGTAGAGGACGCTGAACAAATTTACAGCAGAATCCCGGATTTAGCATTTTCAAACCATGATTATGAAATGCTGTACTGGAGCGCTTTTTCATTGATGCGGCAGTGTATGATGCCGCCGGAAGGGGAATGCTCCTGTAATTATTATGTATTCTCACGCGAACCGACCTGGGGCTGGGGACACGGCGGTCAGGTTTTCCATGAAAGCCTGGTAATGATTGCATATGCTTTTATGGACGGACAAAGCGCTATGAATTCCCAGCGCGTTTATATGGAACGGCAATGGGCGGACGGGTATATAAATTATCGAACCGGTCCATATTTGAATGAAACGATTCCGCACGCCGGTCAATACACAACATCCGCTCCATTGTTCAACTGGGAAAATTGGGAGATTTATAAAATTACAGAAGATACGCTGTTTTTGCAGGATGCCTATCAATCGGGATCAGAGTTCTATCGATACTGGCTGGACAACCGGAACGCCGATTCCGACAGCCTCTGTGAATGGGGTGCCCACGCTGTATTAGAAAGTTTGCGCGACGGATATGTGGCTGTCTGGGATCAGGTCGGCTGGCCTGCAAACTTTGAAGGTCTGGATTTGAATGTCATGTTGGTAAGTGAAGCGTATTCATTAGCTCAAATGGCTTTGGAACTGGGAAATACAAGTGAATACGACTACTGGACAAATGAAGCGGTCCAACGCATACACGCAATTAATAGCACCTTCTGGGATGAGCAAACTGGTTTCTATTATCATGTTGATATGACCGATCATGACTTTACATTCAATTCTGCCGATGATCTGAAACGTAGGGAAATCATTGGTTTTCTTCCACTGTGGGCAAACATCGCAACAGAGGAGCAAGCCGAAGAGCTTGTTCAGGTGCTGACAGATCCTGAGAAATTCTGGCGCGATTATGGAATTCCTTCACTGGCAGCTGATGACATTTACTATAATCCTGAAGGTTACTGGAATGGTCCTGTCTGGGTTCAATGGCAGTATCTGATCTTTAGAGGATTGATCAATTACGGATACTATTATCAGGCTGAACAATTAGCGGACATAGTGTTAGCGGCTATAATCGATCAGTTGAAAAATGATCACAATCTGTGGGAATTTTACAGCCCGGATGATCAATGGGCAGGTTATCATAAAACATATATCTGGACAGGTATCGCAGCGCGCATGCTGATGGATTTAAATGAACTGGAAACCGATTTGCCGGAAGTTGATTTATAGGAAAAGCCCAAACCGCTCTAAGCATGGCGGTAAGATTAAGGATTGTGATTTAATCGTATCCGATTACGAAAATCCTATATGAACTGAACGTCTCGTTCAAAATCATCAGGACTGGAAGCGGCTGATTTTGCCGTAGCCAGGTCAATGACCTTTCTGTTGTAAAGATCCATCAGATGCTGATCGAAGGTCTGCATGCCATACTGATCACCGCCGCTGGCTATTAGATCCCTGATAGTATCAGTCTTCTTTTCATCCTTGATGCAGGTCTGAATGGTCAAGGTAGCACGCATGATTTCAAAAACGGCAATACGGCCCTTATTGTCAGCCCGGCGCAGCAGGCGTTGAGAAATAACCGACTTGATCGTTGCTGCAAGGCGCTCTCTCAGTATTTTCTGTTCGTTGAGTTCAAAAACACTTATGATGCGCTGGATCGATTTGGGCGCGTCCAGTGTGTGCAGAGTAGACAACACCAGATGACCTGTTTCTGCAGCCTTAAGAGCGATCTCGATAGTACTCCGGTCCCGCATCTCGCCAACCAGGATTATATCGGGATCCTGTCGGAGAGTAGCCCTCAGTGCCTTGCTGAAACTTTCTGTATCGGCCCCCACTTCCCTCTGAATAACTGATGCCTTTATCTCGTTGTGAAGATATTCGATAGGATCCTCTATTGTGACTATTTTGCATGGTCTCGAGTTATTGATGTGGTTGATCATGGCTGCCAGGGTTGTTGATTTGCCGCTGCCGGTTATACCCGTGACCAGGATCAACCCCCGTTCCTCCATGGAGATATTCTTGATTACGGATGGCAGACCGAGTTTATCAATGGTTGGAGTTTCGAAGGGAATAACTCGCATTACTACGGAGAATGTACCCCTTTGACGGCAGATGTTAACTCGAAATCTGGATACTCCCGATACCGAGTAGGAACAGTCGAAATCCTGGAGAAGGTGGATGAAATCGTCCATATCCTGCCCCAGGAAATTCTTGGACAACAGAATAATGTGCCGGACTATGGCTTCCGTATCGGATTGTTTAAGGGTCGGCAGGTTCTTTATGGGAACAATCTGACCGTTGATACGGTATTTCCATGAAGTACCCACGCAGAGATGGATATCGGATGCGTTAAGCTTTTGAGCCTTGGTCAAAACATTTTTAAATACTGCGATGATATTATCCATAATCCCGACTCCTTGAATCTTGAGTAGCGTAACGAACACTTAACTTAATTGATAAGGTAATTCATTACCAGTTTAAAGGGAGCCCTCATTCCGGAGCACATACCCCGGATATTCAACGCGACGGGTATTTCACCCGAATCCAATCGGCACCGGTTCCGTTTACCTCTTCGAGGTCGGGGTCCAGCAGTACTCTTCCATCTACCCGCACCAGGCCGTATTTTCCACCGAGGCAAATCCACGCTACGCCGCTTGCAGCAAAGGGTCCTGCCTCATCCAGTTCTACATTCAATGTAGCTGTGATCATTCCATCGGTGTTGATGATCTCTGGTTGGGAATCGGCGGCTTTGATCAGGGCGTGACCGTTTCCGAAATCATGTGCAGCCGCATACCGGGGCTCTATGGCCCATTGACCGTGTGCGTCGATGTACCCCCATAATGCTTCTTCAGCTTCTTTGACCGGGATGAGATTCTCGGCTACACCGCCCATTCCAGAGTAACGCGGTTCAACCACCGGCTCGCCGTTACGGTTTAGCAAGCCGTGCATCTTTCCCTCCTTGACCTTAAAAAATTCACCTGAGAACTCGATTGCGGTGAATCGGGGCAAAGCTACTACTTTACCCTGGGTGTCCACCACACCCCAGTGACCGTCTTTCATCACCATGGCAAACCCGTCGAAGAAGTAATCAACCCTTTGATATATTGGCCGAACCGCCCAGTTGCCAGCTCGATCCAGGTGCCCCCACTTCCCGTTTTTCATAGCCGGAGCATACCCCTGGCAAAAATGTCCAGCCGCTTCCAGGTTCAACGGGATGACAACCTCGCCAGACGTGTCGATGAATCCTATGGGACCGCTTATATCATGGCATACAAGGGCTCTTCCCGAAGCGAACGAATACGCATGGGCAAAGTCGATCTCGATGGCCCTCTTGCCCTGCGAATCCACATATCCTCGGAACTGCTCATTCTCCACCAGAGCGAGCCCATCGAACATGTGGTCGGCCTTGATAAACACAGGTTCGATGACCCAGCTTCCGTCGTCGGCAATGAAGCCGTAAAGGTGGTTCTCGTTGCTCTGGACCCGCGCCAGACCCCCCTGAAAATCCGCAGCAGAGTGAAACCGGGGCGACACGACCTCGGTCCCATGGGTGTCAAGATATCCCCACAACCATTCGCGCCGAAAAGCTACGCGGTCATGACTGAGTACCCCCGCGTCATCTAAGACCGGCTCTATAAGCCAGTGGCCATCTGGTGCTATGAATCCGACCTTGCCTGCTGTTCGTTTCAACCAGCACTTCTGGCCAGCGCCTGCAACCCAGGTCGAATATGCCTCAGCGATACGTTGCAGTTCCGAATCTGGAAGCGCAGCCTTTTGCTCGTCAGTTGGATCCGGACTTCCTTTATCACCGAAATTTGACAGGGTCACTTGATTCGGCGAAACTGAGAACCAGTAGAAGACAATCTCATCCACAAGCTCCGTGTCAGCGACGAATGCTGCCATACCAGTGCCTTCGTGCGCACTGGCCGTCGCACAGAGCCGAGCAAGGGGCTCGAACCACACAGAAAACTCATCAAAGCCATCCAGGTAACCCGAAAGCTTAAACACGCCTTTCCCTGGTTTACATTCCACAACAGCGAACAGGTTTCCTTCAGCATAGGCTTTACGAATCAGAGCAAGCAGGCTTGAAATCCGCGCTGGAGGGCCTAGCTCGGTGTCCATGAGTTCGCTGCCCAGCTGGTCCCAAAGCCGTTCGATATTGTCGGCGAGGTTGAGCGGTTCGCCTGTAAGGCGTTGTTTTTTCCATCGTTCCAGTCCTCCCCGAGGAAACTGAAGCTTGATTGAAACGAAAACCCCGCTGCCCAATGGACATCTCCATTCAGAAAATTCTGTAACTGCTGCTACATTTCACTATACGCGTCGAAAGGGATCACAGTAAACTGTTAACCAGCCCTATCGAGGGCCGATACAAAATTCAATGCTGACTCTCAGCTGTTGTTAACCCAAGTATCGGAGAGGACAGCGAAAGGGTCAAGCAGCGCAGAGAATGAATGTATTGGCGTAGAGCCCACTGGCAAGATAGGTCATAGGAGCAGTGTATCCGATTCAGCAATTCAAGCGATTCCAATCCGGTCTTGTCATTGACTGTTATGAAATTCAGGTGGTATTGTTGATTCAAGGGAAAACAGTGGCTTAAGGGAACGGATGAGATGCTTTGGGAGGTGTTTTTTAGGATGGTTGTATATGCAGTAAAAGAATTTGATGGGAATCCATATGTAGCTAAACTGCAAGGTTTGCTGCGTGATTTTGACAATCTTTTTTAATGCAAAATATCTATAGTACAATACTCCTCAACACTAATGGTGGTTGGATAGGTTTATTTCTGCGGACGGCTATTCTGCTGATCATGATATTTATTTCCTCCTGCGGTAATGGATCCGTCGCTCCTGCAGAGGGCTACCAGGTGATACCAGCCGAGTCACCACAGCCGGCTGGTGACCGTATGTTTGGCATCGGGATCACTGAAAGCGAGGAAGGTTTCGGGAGTTCGTTCGATGTGGCATTACAGGCAGGGATTCAGGTCATTGAACTGAATATCCCCTGGGACTCAATTGAAGTATCCGAAGGAGTCTATCAGGATCCGATGGGCGGAGTATTCGAAGCCATCGGTTTCTTTGGATATTACGATATCGATGTGATGCTCAGCCTTGCTGTGGTGAATACGGTTCACAGCACGGTACCCGATTACCTTTCAGGCAGCGATTGGGATTCCCCGGAGATGATAGAAGCCTTCAACAATCTTGTTGACTGGGTTCTTTCCGAGATCCCATCCAACGTAACAGTAATCAGTTTAAGCATAGGCAATGAAACTGACCTTTTCCTCTCCGATGATGCCTGGGTGGATTACATACAGTTCGTTGCATCCACATCTGATTACATCAGGTCGTCCTATCCGGACATTGTGCTTGGAGTCAAGAACACTGTAATGAACGGTGTTGTCGGCTACGACCTGTTTCATGTTCAGCAGGTAAATCAGTACACCGATGTTGTCATGCTGACGTACTATCCACAGACTTCGTCGTTCCAGGTGATGGATCCAGAAGTTGTACATTCACATCTTGAGCAGATCGTGATCTCGTTCCCTGGACGGGAGATCTGGCTAAACGAGGTGGGCTATCAGTCCGGTTCCGAGTACTGCGGCAGTTCGCTGTCTGAGCAGGCGGAGTTTTACCATGAGTTCTTCACAGCGTGGGATGATTGCAGGGTGAATATCAAACTGGTACTCATAGACTGGCTTCACGATATTTCCGGTGAACAGCTTGATGAAATGGAGGAGTATTACGGTATTTCGGACCCTGGATTCCTGGAATATCTTGCAACTCTGGGGCTTCGATATCATGATGGAACGGACAAATATGCCTGGACTCAGCTGCTTGAGGAAACCGGGGCAAGGGGCTGGTAGAGCTTCTGCACCCCTTCAGAAAGGCAAAACTGTTTGGACGGAGAAAGTATCCCTTGTTTCATTGGATATTGAAAGGGATGGGTATATGATTATGAAAACAGATTATTGCATAAATACTCACTGATAAAGAAAAGGTATTAGTATGAAGGTACTTGTTCTCAATCCCCCATTTAAAAGAATGCTGATCAGGGATTATTGCTGCAGTCACACCAGCAAGGCAAATTATTGCTGGGTTCCCATAGATATGCTTGTTCTCAGTGGCGTCCTTTCAGAAAAATATGACGTTGATGTGTTGGACAGCATAGTCATGAAATACGGACAAGAAGAAACGTTGAAAAAAATAGAGAAGATTAACCCTGATGTCTTGATTTCCATGGTATCAGCTATTGCCATCAAAAGCGATATGAAATTTCTTTCCGAAGCAAAAAAAGCGACAAACTCAAAACTCTTTGTTATAGGAGACATAGCATACTTCCGTCCTGAACATATACTGAAGGAATACAGTGATATTGATGGTATAATTTTCGATTTCTCCACAAAAAGTATCCTGGAATTGATAAATGGAAAGCATCCTGAAGAAGAGGTTGCGTATAGGAAATTCGGTAAGATCTATATAGGAGATAAGACAAACAAATGTATTTCATATAGTATTCCAAAACACGAGAAATTTCCTCTTAAGAAATATAGCATGCCTTATTCTATGCATAGTCCTAATACAACCATCCTGACAACATATGGATGTCCGTATTTCTGTACTTTCTGTCCATCCGGAAAGCTTCAATACAAAGTCAGAGATTTAGACAATATAATTGAAGAAATGAAATACATAGAAAAACTGGGTATAAAAGAAATTTTTATCAGGGATTTCACTTTTACAGGTAACAAACGTATGGTCAGGGACTTCTGTAACGCACTCATTAAAAACAAAATGAAGATAAAATGGAGCTGTTCCGGAAGGGTTGATAATGTAGATCCATGTCTACTCAGGCTAATGAAAGATGCAGGCTGTTATCTTATAGCCTTCGGAATAGAATCAGCGAGCGACGAGATCCTGAAAGAGGTCAGGAAGGGAACTGATACTGAAACAATGAAGTATGCAATAAATCTCTGCAATCGTGTTGGGATAAAAACCCTCGGAAGTTTCATAATAGGCCTCCCGGATGATACAAAGGAAAGTATTCTCAGAACGATTGAATTCTCAAAGGAGTTGAAGCTTAACTATGCTTCATTCAACATGTTTGTTCCGAGATATGGAACTGATATAAGGGATGAACTGGAATCAAAGGATTTCAAATCAATGGATTCCTCTGTGGAGGTAGAAAGTATCTGTGGAATTCCAGAAGATGAGTTAATCAAACTTCACAAAAAAGCGATTAGAGAGTTCTATTTCAGGCCGGGATTCATCGTAAACAGTATACTGGGAATTCGAACACTAACACAGCTGAGAAATCTCGTGAAGAACGGTTTAAATATTCTAGTGAGATAATTTGATCTCAGTTTGTAAAAGCAACTTGCCTACAGGAAAAGCTCACCATTATTCACTATTACCTTTTCATTACAGATTACCTTTGGTTTCTCCGCAATGATATCCCAGGTATTGTATACAGAGATATCTCCTCCAATAACGAGATTGCTGCCGAAAGAGAGGTGGAAACTCCCGAATATCCTGGTATCGAGCCCGGGAATGTATGATATTGATCCATCAACTGTTCGGGAAAGATCTGTGAGCTAATGTGAGCAGTATGGCGGTAGTTTACCGACAATGATATTGACCGTGGCAGCGTATCATGCAATATCGTTAGTCTCAGTTGGTGATAGGTAGAAAAGGAAGCAGAAAAGTTATATCAGGAGTTATTCCGATTTGGCAGGAAATTCGGTTTTCCAGCATATTTCGTGAGAACAATCAACTTAAAGGAAGGCCATTAATGAAATTCGCAGTTGGATGTTTTTCGATTTTCCTGTTGACCATTCTACTGATAGAGGATATTCCCGCACAGTCTCTGCCAGGTCAGAATCAGATTTGGTTCACTCCTAACGTTGGCAGCATAGACATGTTGGATCTGTTCAACAATCCTGAACAATGGGATTCCGCAAGATCGAAGATCGATGTCTTCAAGTTCTATACAGGACAGGTGGGAAGTGGAGGCTGGAGCGGTGTCGGAAATCCAGGCTATAACATCGGCGAGAACTATCTCGAGAATCTGGTGAATGTCCAGGCTTTCTACAAGCTGGGGCAGTGGGGTATTGACATTGCTGTTGAATCCTTTTTTGCCGGTCCTGTCATGTCCTATGACCCGCTGATATGTTCATCAAGTGAATATGTTTTTAACCTTTCGCTGGATGGGTCAATAAATGTTATACAAAACGTACAAGCGAATGGCGGGGTTGTCAGTTATCTGGCGATGGATGAACCCATCAGGCAATGGTACCCTGAATTCTTCTATATCTATACAGGGCAAACAGACCCAAGGCCCTGTCTTGTTGATTCACTTGGTGAACTGGCAAATTACGTAGCTGCATACATTTTACAGATGCAGATATGGTTTCCATCAATTCCAATCGGACAAATCGGACTTTATCCTGAAGTGGGAGTTGATCAGTTCAAGGAGTGGATCATCGCCCTTGAGGCAAGAGGTGTTTCACTTCCGTTTCTGCACATAGATGTTGATGGCACACGAATTGATCAGTATATCTCGTGGGGAATAAACATCGATGTCGTATCCGATATGCTGGAATTAAAATCATTTCTTGAAGCTCATAATGTAGAATTCGGTATCATCTTCACCGATATCTATTGGAACAGCCAGATATGGGAGGTCGATGAATATGTCGATAGCACTTATTACGAGCGGACGATGGAATGGGTCAACTTTGTTAATAATGAAAATATAGAGCCTGACCATTGTATTTTTCAAAGCTGGATATTCCCTGTATACACAACCGGACTCGGACCTAACGAGATACCGATCAATCTTCCTGAGGATTATCTTTCTGTCTATAGTCACACGCGGCTGATCAATGAAGCCGTGGGCATACTCGTGGGTATTGATACAGAATCTTCAAGCAATCTGCCGGTGAATGGTGTTCTCCATCAGAATTATCCGAATCCATTCAACCCCATAACCATCATCACTTATGAAGTGCCGAAACTCTCTGAAGTATCCCTGAAGGTTTACGATATCCTCGGAAGAGAGATCCAGACAATTGTGAGCAGCTTTCAAGAACCGGGGACATATTCCGTGATCTTTGAGGCGAAAGATCTTCCAGGTGGTGTCTATTTCTACAATCTTCAAGTTGGTGAATCTCTTGTGGAGACAAAAAGAATGCTGCTTATGAAATGATGCTGCTCTTCATTCTTCCGCCTAAGAAGACATATGTGTTCTGTGATAGATTGCCGAATGGTGCTAGATCGGGAATTGCATTAACAATCCTTCTTGCACAGAGAGAACTTCGTTAGAATGCTGTTTTGACAGCGCCCCGCGTTGACCAGGCAGGAACAATTCCCATATGTTCAAATTCAGCGGACAGATTTATTGATGGATTCATCCAGAATTCATGTATTTTGATTAATGCATCCGGCTCCACTGAAGTCTGCCCGATGGAGGTTACATGAGCGCATGGAGATACATCCCCGGTAGATGGTGGATATTCGCTATCCCGCTGGTCGTCTTCCTGTTTGTTGGCGTTGCTCTACTTGTAGCATACAGCAACGGTCTGAGAACCCCTGATACATGGTTCCCGATGGACGAGATTCTTTTCCTGGGTATCTTGTTCATCGTTTTTCCACCGCTGTTCACTATTTTTCTGGTATTCAACATAAGGAAGTGTAACAGGAGGGAGGAGAAACTCCTGAGAGACGGCATCCGGTTGGAAGCTGTCCTTCTATCGATGAAAGAGACAGGTACAACGGTGAACAACGCACCGGAAATAGAGATGGAACTCTCACTCGAACTCCCCGATGATTCTACCATTAATGTAAAGCACAGATGCTTCATCAGTATTCTGGATCTCGCTAAGCTTTCAATCGGCGACAGGCTGCCTGTGGCAATGGATTCTGAAAACCACGACAGGATTGTCGTGAGGACGGTAATTTAACAAAAACCGCCAACATGCTCAATTAGCAGAAGATAGATATGGGCTGATCCGCATTGTATCGAATATATGTAAGAACTCCACTCATTATTGTCCTGCAATAATATACACCATTGACGGTATGGGGTTTCTTGCGGTATTTATACCTTAATAAAAAGCTTTTCATCTGGATCAAACAGATAAAGAGAGTATTTTGTGGTCTCGACAGTGCACTGATAGTGACTATCCGGTTTATTCATGATCAGACAAGGAGAGCATGTTTATGAGGAATACAGCATTGATAACGAGTCGGTTGAGTAGCTTTAACTCGCCTGTAGTCTTTTTGCGGATATTTCTTCTTATTACAGCGACATCATTTGCTGCTGCCGATACAGGAACCATGGCGGTGAGTCTTTATTCCGGAGAGTATGAAATAGTTCAGGGTCTCAATGGTCAGAGAATTGAAATGGAAGGCTTCAGCCAGCTGATGACCCCCGGAAAACCTTTGCTTCCCTTGAAGAGGTTCCTGATTCTGCTTCCCCCCGGCGCCAGAGCAGTATCAGTAGATGTGATTGGTTCCGGTGTCAGTGAGTTACCCATGCATTACGACATTCTTCCATTCGAGGGAGTTATCCCTCTTCTCAGCCCGCCGCATCTTGAAGAAGAGCTGGCCAGGCTTGATGAAGAGTGGCAGGCGAACCATGAAGCTGTCTACATGAGTGATCAGCCTTATCCCGACAGGATTGCATGGCTTTCCGGAGCAGGTACTCTTCGTAAATACTCCTATGTTTCGGTTGCTTTCTGTCCATTCACATACCACCCGGTGTCCGGGCGGGTTGTCTACCACGACCATGTTGATGTAGCCATTAACTACACGCTGCCTGCTGTCGGAAGTGCTGAGGCAGAGCATATCGAGCAACTCCTTACGGATTGTGTTGCTGATGAAAGAGCAGAGCAGCTTTTTCTCAATTACCGGGAACTGGCCGGAGAATACACTTCCAGCGGAATCGAAACATCGTTTGATGATTCATACGATTACGTCATCATAACTACGAGCGACCTGACCGGTTCAATTACATCATCCACTTTTCCCGCCTGGAAAACGGCACTCGGGTACAGTCTGAAAACCGTTCTCATAACCGACCCTTTGATTGCTGATCAGCCGGGTTTTGATCTGGAGGAAAAGATAAGAAACTTCCTCAGGGAGTACTACGGGCTATGGGGAATTGAGTATGTCCTCTTCGTGGGTGACTATGCCACAGTCCCGATGCGTATATGCTATCCCGATTCCTCTTTCCATGTATACGATCCATCCAATCAAAATCTTTTTGCTCCCGGTACTCCCACCGACCAGTACTTCGCAGACCTGTCATACCCGGATTCGGAATCCTGGGATCTTGATGGAGACGGTTATCTCGGGGAATACAATCAGGATCTTCCCGATTTCCTTCCGGAGGTCTATGTGGGAAGGATTCCGGTGAATGACACCGATCGTATCACATACGCCCTTAACAAATCCGTTACATTCGAGCAGGACAACGGCAGCTGGAAAAAGAATGTTCTTCATCCGACCAGCATTCTATTTTTCGAAAACCAGAATTACAGCGGGTATCCGTTTTTTGACGGAGCTTCATTGATAGACTCCATCGAAATCGGTCTTATGGACAGCTGGAACATCACACATATGAGTGAACAGTTCGGGATTGTTACATCTCTATTCGACTGGCCTGCTGTAAGTGAAGGTGTGTTCATAAATCATTGGCGCAACGGTCAGTTTGCGGTTGTTAACTGGTCAGGGCACGGCTGGTCCAATAGTGTCTCGCGGTCTGTCTGGGAATGGGATGACGGCGATGGTATCCCGGAAGCGGGTACTGGAGAGTTTTATAACCTCTCGCTGCTTAACACCGTTACTTCAACCAATCTGGATGATGATCATCCATCGGTTGTATTTGCGATGTCGTGCAATGTGGGCTATCCCGAACCAAACGGATGGGGGAACCTGGGCATTGACCTTGCAACTAAACCGGGGTGTGGTGCTGCGGTAGGTATGGTGAGTTCTTCGAGACCATCAGCGATTTCGACAGACTGGAGGAATAACCCCGGCGGAGCGGAGCAGATTGGCTTCGATTTCAACCGTTACCTTATCAGCGAAGGCGAGCATGTGGGAGTTGCTCTGTATGACGGCAAGTACGATGCTACAACCGTTTACGGCTGGTCAAGTATCTACGAGTACGGGAATGTATACAACGTTAACCTTTATGGTGATCCGTCTCTTTTGGTGGCCGGTTTCCCGACCGGTCTTGAGGAGGAGCAGACGGATACTGGAGTTATGGCTCCATCTCTTTTCCCTGCCTGTCCCAACCCGTTCACATCACTGACTGCATTAAGCCTTACACTGCCAGCATCAGGAATGGTTCTTGCTGCGGTGTACGATATAAG
>JAUVEU010000095.1 GCA_030594645.1 Candidatus Aegiribacteria sp. | reverse complement strand
AGGGTTTTCTATTATCAGTCGACCGATGTATTCCGCGTCTTCCCCTGGTGAAATGATTTCACACTCAAATCCGATCTTCGAGTTTTTCAGGTGTTCAGCAAGTATCATAACCCCAATCGCTGTCCTGGTTGGATAGTGATCAGTGGGGGATACAATCGTAAATCCGGCATTACCTAAACTGAATTCAGCCCTGATACCGCCATGCCAGCAGAACTGATTTTCACTCCAGGACAGGTCATACTGGGTGATCACTGTAGAATCAGGTGTGTATTCATAATCGGTCTCGGAAATATCCGCTGATCCGAATCTCATACCTCCTGATACTCCTATGCTCAGGTTATCGGACAGGGTGTAGGAAATGCCGGCAAGTGCCTCATGAAGGTTCCCTCTTGATTTGAGGTACTGTAACATAGTAACCTCCTCAGGAATATCAGGCCTGCCGTAGATGTAATTTGTGCCGCTGTAGTCGAAGCAGGAGACCATACAGATGCCACCGGCTGCCGACAGATCTTCAGTAATTCCGAAGCTGAAAGCTCCATATGGAGAAAATGGTATATCTTCTCCTCTTTGAATTTCAGGGATCATAGTACTTCTGACAGGAATTGTTTCGGTCCAGCCGCCATAGCTCAAACCAAGGGAAATTGCTTCATCGCCGAAACCGGGGATTCCCGCAGGATTGAGAAACACAGAATACGCATCATCAACTCCTACTGTCATCACGCCTCCGAGAGCCAGACATCTCGGGACCAGACCCGGTAATGGTGTCCCCTGACCCCGAGCATCGATGAAGCCGAAAGCGGTAGATTTTCCTGAAAGGAGGATAATACATACAAGTTTAATAATTGCGACGAAACAGATTAATTGATTCGATGGTTTCTGCTCATTCATATATATATATCCTTATTAGAGTGTTATCAGCAATTCTGTAAGAGCGAATATTTTTATGACATGCCTGATTAAATAGAATTACTAATATAAAAGAGGATATGCCTTCCAACCAGCTTATCTGACAGTTCTGAAATCGCGGCTTGCAGAACTTCTGGAATTAGTGATATTCGTTTTGAGTTTTGAGGAGTTCCATTTTGTAATACCGGAGGGATCCATGAAAACCGGTCTTGATCGATTAAAGCGTAACATGCTTCCCGGCAGATGTATTGGACTGCTTTCTCATTATGCTGCTGTTAATTCACAGTACAGATTGTCAGTTGATGTGCTCGCCGGGATGGATGGAATAGAACTTACCGCGCTGTTCGGACCTCAGCACGGGTTCTATGGTGAGACACAGGATAACATGATCGAGTGGGATGGTTACACTCATCCTGACTACGGTATCCCGGTTCACAGCCTTTACGGGAATACCCGTGAACCAACTTCTGAAATGCTGGAGGGGCTGGACTGTTTTGTAGTGGATCTTCAGGATGTTGGAACCAGATATTACACCTATGTCTATACAATGGCATACTGCATGAGAAAATGCTATGAACTGGGGATTCCCGTTGTCATACTCGACAGGCCTAATCCTCTTGGACATTCTATTATCGAGGGAAAACCACTGCTGCCAGGGTATGAATCGTTTGTCGGCCTCTACCCGATTCCGGTTCGTCATGCGCTGACAATTGGAGAACTCGCAGGGTTGTTTGCCCGTTTTGATTCCATTCCTGAGCCCATGGTTATTGAAATGACCGGATGGGACGGTCAGGGGATTTCCGATGAATATGCCTGGGTGTATCCTTCACCCAATATGCCTTCGCCTGATACTGCTCTTGTCTATCCTGGAATGTGTCTGCTGGAAGCGACAAATCTTTCCGAAGGTCGGGGAACCACCAGACCGTTCAATGTATTCGGAGCCCCATGGATTAACGGGAAAGATATATGTTCCAGGCTGAACGGAACCAAATGGATCGAGGGTGCGGTCCTCAGACCACATGCCTTTCTGCCAACATTCAACAAACACAGCGGAGTAATGTGCTATGGCGCTGAAATACATATTATCGACAGATCCTGTTTCAGATCATTGAGAATGGCACTGGGCATTCTTCTGGAAACTTTCAGATATTCACAGACCCGGTGGAATCCTCCACCATACGAGTATGAATATGAAAGAATGCCCGTAGATATCCTTACGGGAAGTTCGGAAGTGAGAGAGGCTGTGAAAGCAAAAAATAAGAGTGTTCTAATTGAATTTGCAGAGGGTGATCCTGCCGGTCACAACGAACTGACCAGAGGGGCCCTGCTGTATGACAGGAGATTTCTCAGGTGAAAATCGGAATACTGTCAGATATCCACGGTAATCTTCCGGCTCTCGAAGCTTCCTGGGATCTGTTTGAGACTGAAGAAGTTGATCAGGTCGTCTGCCTTGGTGATCTGGTTCAGTTCGGCCCTTATCCCGGAGAAGTAATCGATTTCGTGAAGCAGCACGATATGGATGTTGTTCAGGGGGACTGCGACAGGGCGGTTGCAAAAGGGAGGAGCGATACCGGAGACACCTACCCCAATATTCACTGGGAGCAGCTGGCCCGGAAAACGCTTCAATGGACGAAAGACAATATCTCGGATTCTCAGAGGAAGTTCCTTCGGAAGCTTCCTTCCGAATTGAGATATCAGATCGGAAGCAGGAGAATCCTGTGTGTTCATGGTATTCCAGGAAAAATCTCCAGTGGTATTCAGCCAAACATGCCGAACGAGGCTTATGATCTTCTTTTCAAAAGAAATTCCTGTGATGTGCTTGTTCTCGGGCATACTCATGAGATGTTTCTAAAAGGGCGTGGATCGCGGATGATAGTCAATCCGGGAAGCATTGGCGGCGGGACGATTCCGGGTGAATCAACTGTGGCTGTGATTGAAGTTGATGAAGAAAACACTACAACATCGGTCTGCTGGCACCGCGTTCCATACGATACCCAGAAGTACGAGACAAAGTACAAAGCGGAAGGTCTTCCGGAGATATTTCTAAGGTGTATTCTCCTTGGCAGAGATCCCAGAGGAGAATGGCATACAAAAGTATGGAGGCAGAAATGGGCAGAACAATAGTTGAGAAGATCATGTCCTCTCACAGTGGAGATGATTGCAGAGCTGGTGATGTCGCCTGGATTGAGATTGATAACAGAACAGCCAGGGATTTTGCTGGAGCGAGCGTCGTGGGAAATCTGGAGAAGTACGGCGGTGATTCGCCGATTGAAGATAAACAGAAGACATTTTTCACATTTGACTGTAATGTGCCCGCTAATACAATTCCATATGCCAACAATCAGCACAGAATCAGATTGTTCGCAAGAAAGCATGATCTGGAAGTCTTCGATGTTGATGCCGGGATAGGTTCACATATAGTAATAGAAGGTAAATTCGGAAAGCCGGGTACAACCACGGTAGGGACGGACAGCCATCTTAATATCATGGGTTCGGTCGGTGCATTCGGTCAGGGAATGGGTGATGTGGATATTGCCTATGCCTTCAAGACCGGAAATGTCTGGTTCGAGGTGCCGCATACGGTGAAAGTTACTCTTGAGGGAATCCCCGCACATGGTACAGAGGCAAAGGATGTTGCCCTGGCAATGCTTCGGAGATTCAACAACCATGAACTTCTCGGAAAGGCTGTTGAGGTTTACGGTCCGTGGATTACGAAGGCTACACTGGAAGACTGTATAACTTTTTCAAGCCTCGCCACCGAAATGGGTGCCATTATCGGTATGATTCCACCAAATGACAACGTACTCAGCTTCTTTGGTATATCAAGGGAAGAAGCAGTCTATGCGGATTCCGACGCGGAATATTCAGATGAATACGTACTTGATATCAGCGGGCTTGAGCCCCTGATCGCCGCTCCGCCAAGCCCGTCCAATGTTTCACCTGTAAGAGAGCATAGTGCTGTAAAAGTCGATGGAGTATTCATAGGCAGCTGCACCAATGGAACCTATCAGGATCTGAAATATGCCTCGGAGCTTCTTAAAGGGCGCAAAGTAGCTCCCGGAGTCATGCTGAAAGTTGTTCCAGCAACGAGAGAAACATGGTCGAGATTGCTTGATGAAGGACTTCTGAAGGATATTTTCGACGCTGGCGGTATCATCAGTAATGCAGGATGCGGTGGATGCGCGTCGGGTCAGATCGGCATGACCGGTGAGAGAGAAATTCAGGTTAGCACATCCAATCGGAACTTCAAAGGAAAGCAGGGCAGGGGAAACACTTATCTTGCAGGGATAGGTACAGCTGTGGCTTCGGCTGTACTTGGAAGAATTGCGTCAGTTCATGAACTGAAGGAGGTGAGAACATGACTCGAGACATGATTTTCAGCGGAAGATTGTGGGTATTGAAATCCGGAGAAAGTCTCTTCAGTGATATTGATACTGATATGATTTATCACAACGCTCACCTTGCTGTAACCGTAATTGAAGAAATGGGCCAGTTCGCTCTCGGTAATCTTGATGGCTACAAAGATTTTGCCGGCAGGGCTCAACCAGGTGATATCATTCTGACCGGGGATAATTTCGGCTCAGGCAGTTCAAGACAGCATGCGGTGGACTGTTTCGCAGCACTTGGAGTTCAGGCTGTAATCGCAAGATCCTTCGGAGCAATATACAAGAGAAACGCGATCAACAGCGGTTTCCCGATCATGGAACTTCCCGGACTTCCTGATAATTTCTTCGATCAGTTCGATGAAGTAGAACTCGATCTCGAAAAGGGCATTCTCTCTAAAGGGGAAAAGAGTTTCCAGGGAAACCCCATGAGCAAAGTCGCAAGGGATATCTACCTGGCAGGAGGACTTTTTCAGTACGCTGAGCAGATGTGATTACAGGCAATTTTGAATTGACAATAAATCGTACATGTGTACTTGAGTCAACCTCTCTTTCCATGCAGTGCTTTGCTGAATGGTCTTGACTTTTCCGCAAAGCCTTGCATAATAGTCATCATGAAACGATATCTGGAGGAAAGAATTGTCGCTGATCTGAAGAGAAAAATGGTACTTCTTACCGGGCCCAGGCAGGTAGGGAAGACTTTTCTCTCGAAACAGATTGCTGCTGACTACTTCATGCGTTCCTGCTACCTGAACTTCGATAATGTCCTTGATGCAAGTGTAATCATCGCTCAGAACTGGCCTTTGGACATAGACTTGCTTATTCTGGACGAGATTCATAAGATGTCCGGCTGGAAGCAGTATCTCAAAGGTGTGTACGACACAAAGCCTCTTGAGTGTGCTCTGCTTGTGACCGGTAGTTCCAGGATGGATACTTTCAGGCAGGCCGGGGAGTCTCTTGCTGGTCGTTACTTTCATCACAGACTGTGGCCTCTTTCGGTGGCAGAGCTGAAGAACACACATCAGCCACGGGAGGCTTTCAAGCTCCTGCAAAAGTTCGGGGGCTTCCCCGAACCATTTCTCAGTGGGGATGAAATCGAAGCGAATCGCTGGCGTTCACAGTACTTTACCGATCTTATCCGGGAGGATGTTCTGGAATTCGGCAGGCTTCAGGAAATACGGACTATGAGGGTTCTGATGGAGCTTCTCAGGAAAAGGGTCGGTTCTCCTTTGTCCTATACTTCCCTTGCCACAGATCTGCAGGTTGCACCCAACACAGTCAGGCGGTATGTGGATATTCTGGAGGCGCTTCACATTGTATTTCTGGTGCGGCCCCATCATGCAAACATTGCAAGAGCGATTCAAAAGATGCCGAAGATCTACTTTCATGATTCCGGATATGTTCAGGGTGATGAGGGGATCATCGTTGAAAATACTGCTGCAGTCTGCTTGAGAAAACACGCAGATTACAGATCTGACATTTCAGGAGATGCGGTAGAACTTTGTTACATCCGCACCAAAGAAAAACACGAAGTAGATTTCACTCTGGTCTGTAATGGAGAACCCTTAGTGCTGTTAGAGGTGAAAATTTCCAGCACAACAATTCCCGCAGGTCTGAAGCTGCTTGGAGAGAAACTCCCCGGAGTGAAACGAGTTCATCTTGTCAGAGACCTGCGATTGGAGCAGGATAGGAAAGGCATTTCCATTAGAAAGCTACCGGAATGGCTTGCCGGTCTGGATGCCTGATTCTTTCATTGAAGGAACTGATGAATGAGAGTGGATGATAAGCATGAAATCAGGGATATCTACCTGGCAGAAGTACTTTTTCAGTACGTGGAGCAAATGTGATTACTAATGTGAAAAGAAAGGAAAATTATGCATTTTACAGTAGATCAGGAATTATGCATCGGGTGCGGTGCCTGCATGGGAACATGTCCAGAAGTATTCGAGGTTCTCGATGGTAAATCTAATGTCAAAATTAATCCGGTCCCCGATGAGTATCAGGAAGACGCAATCAGCGCTGAAGACGGATGCCCGGTAGGCGCTATTTCACACGAATGAGTCGTAACTCAGAAAAACCGCCGGGATTCACTTCTGACTGATATGCCATAGATGAAGAAAAACTTGATCGGAACTGTGATCTTTGATCTGGATGGCCTTCTGGCAGACACGGAGAAGCTCCATCGAAGAACATACCAGGAAACGCTTGCGGAATTCGGGATCGAACTCTCCGATGAACAATACGAAGATCATTGGATTCGCCGGGGTCTGGGAATCGCTGAATTCGCCGCAGAGAATAATCTGTCTATCGACCCTGATCTGATTCGTTCAATAAAGACTTGCAGGTATGATGATCTGGTCAGGAGTTCGGTCGAACCAATGCCGGGTGCTGTCTCTCTGCTGTCCCGGCTGAAGAACAGGAAAACCCTTGGCCTTGCAACCTCATCGTACAGGAATAGCGTCGAAATCGTTCTGGATACTCTTGGAATTGTTGACTGCTTCTCATGTATTGCGACGAAGGAGAGTGTTTCCCGCGTGAAGCCGTTCCCTGATATCTTCCTTTATACAGCACGGAAGCTGAATACTCTCCCCGGGAATTGCCTGGTACTGGAAGATGCTGAAAAAGGGATACTTGCAGCCGAAGCTGCCGGCATGAAAAGCATTGCTGTTCCCAACATATATACGGTGAGTAATGATTTTTCGAAGGCTGCGATAGTGCTGCAGTCCTTGGAGGATGTGACTCTTGAACTGATCGAGGAGCTCTAACTCACATATTTCATACAGGTAATTCCGAATTGTCAATCAATCGTACATGCTTGCCTGGTTCAATCTGAGAAGCGGCAGATCAACGATCATGAGAGAATCAAGCCCTTCAATTGAAGGCAGACCTATTCTGATAACAGGATGCTCCGGTTCCTTCAGAAGCAGTATGAAACTCTCAGGGTCAAACCAGAAGCCATTTGTCCAGAGCCAGCTGTCGGTTGAGACATCCGGTGGAATATCAAGGTTTTCCCTTAACAGTTCATGAAATACCGAATCCATCTGAATAATGGCTTCAAGATTAAGTACCGTTCCATCGTAAAGCCATGTGCGATATGAGCTGAAAAGAGATACTCGGTCTGGATTCTTAATAAGTTTAACCTGTATCAATCCGGATACCCATGTAGATCCTGAAACGAGAAGTTCCAGCATTCTTTCCTCTGTGGCACCTGCATTGATCAATGATGCTACAATATCAGCCGGCAACGGGGCAATCCAGAAAAGCGTATCTTTCGTTTCTGACCTGATAGTCATGCATACTCCCTGAACAAGATAATGATGGGGAATACCACCTGCGGTGTACGTTGAATCCATGCTGATAACAGTCAGAACCGAATCTGGTACCGGTCTCTCAAGAGGAATGCTTTCGAGTATTTCAGATGATTCATCAGGAGACTGCGCTAAAGTGATCAGAAAGAATAATAGAACGCTCATCTAATTGAAAACTCCTTCTTCTCTCAAGCTCAGGGTTTCGCCATCAGCGACGATCATATGGTCAAGAAGTCTGAATCCGAGGCTTTTTCCAAGATCCCGCAGGTTTCTTGTAAGTCTGATATCCTCCTGGCTTGCGCGTTTGGCTCCACCGGGATGATTGTGAACCAGAATGACACCGGTTGCACCGGTAGCAATGACCTTCTCCAGCAGGTTTCTGGGATGTACAGCAGCCTTATCCACAGTACCGAATTCCAGAATACATTCAGTGATCAATCTGTTGCTCGAATCCAGCAGAAGCGCAATGAGCCTCTCTTTCCTGAGAGCGCTCATTTTTATTTCAAGGTATTCTCTGACTTTCTCAGGGCTGTCAATAACATGCGTCCCCTTCTTTAACTTGAACGATTGTGTGGTGATGGAAGTCGCCAGACTCAGTAGAACGGAAGCCGCAGGGCCTACTCCAGGTACAGTCTGAAGCATCGAAGGCGGCTGGTTCAGTACACCGCGAAGAGATCCGAACTTCTCGATAAGTGCCGCAGCTGTTTCTTTTGTGTCCTTCCTGGGGATTGCATATGTCAGAAGGAGTTCGAGAGCATCTCTATCCGAAAAACCCCTGATTCCTGCCTCAAGAAACCTCTCCCTGAGGCGCTCTCTGTGGCCTTTCGGTGAAAGACTCATTTTTCCAGATAAACTGTTGTGGACGGGAAAGCGAAATCAAGTTCGAGATCGTACACGACCCTCATGATATTCAGATTAATCGATTCTCTCCTGTTCAGCCACACATTGTAGTTGGTTGTCAATATGAAGTATTTCATATCGATGTCGAGTGAGGAGTCACCGAAACCGGTGAAATTCACGAAAACGTTGTCGTTGTCGATTAACTCATCATCCCGAAGCATCTGTCGCAGCTGTATAAGAAGTTTTTCCATTTTGTCAGGAGTAGTATCATAAGTTACTCCAATAGTAGTAGTTGTCCGTCTCATCGGGCGCTTGGAGTAGTTATTGACGTTGGAGTCCATTATCTCCTTGTTGGGTATTGTCACAAGGGTTTTTTCCGCTGTGCGTATTCTGGTCGAACGTATTCCGATCTCCTCAACCGTTCCGGTAACGCCGTTTACCTCGATAAAATCCTCCACCATGAAAGGCCTGTCCAGAAAAATTACTACGGAAGCGAATATCCCCGATATGGAATCCTGAGCTGCGAGAGCCATTGCCAGACCACCGATTCCC
>JAUVEU010000082.1 GCA_030594645.1 Candidatus Aegiribacteria sp. | reverse complement strand
GGTTGATGTAACATTCGAGAACGGTTTCGAGAAAGCCTTTGCTGTCGGCGTGGTTCTTGTTGTTCTGGCTGTGGTATTCCTTGTTGGATATCTGATATCACCCGGAGCGGCATACGCTGAATGGGACAGCTCAAGCGGCTTTGGGGACAGCTATTACCTCAGGGAGATAGCTGAATACATAGACGATGTGTCAGAAGAACTTTCAGATATCTCAGGAACTCTTTCCAATATAGAGAGTGCTATGCCCTGACTTTTGCCTGCAAATTTCACCTGCGTGTTCGACTGATTAAACAGGTTATCCAGAATTGCGATTATGGAAGATCCGGCTCTCTTCCGGAAGCGATAGCCTCGATGCCAGCGGCAAGAACAATCATATCCTCCAGCAGTGGCTCCAGATCTTCCGCAAGCAGATATTTATTACTGCTTCCAGTCATCTTTCCATGACCAGGGGCAAGATGCACGGCAGCATCGCACCAACCAATTTTGAATCTGCCCAGTTTCTGCTGCCATCTGTCAAGGAACCAGTAAACCGGAGCTAGAACAATCCTGGCCTCGTCAACCGATTTCTCAATTCTTTCCGCAAGCTCAGGATTTGCGTATCGAATTGGGAACAGGCTATCGAACCTGCTGTCGCCAGTAGTAAATCGTTGAACACCATCATGCGGATAACCGGGGGGCTCGGTCTTAATGTAGAATGGAGAATCGCTGGCATCGACTTCTATGGCGTAGTCATTATCTGGATCTATTTCGATGTCCCTTCTACGGTACTTAACTCTGATATAGCCCATACTGCTTCTGTACTCCGCTCCTTCATGCTTCCAGTTGTGCTTCCCGGCAAGCCGGGCTAGTGCCTGCTTGCATTCTCTTCCTTTACCTGTCTGCGATGAAAATATGCCTTTGAAAGCTAACCAGAGGGGAATCCCAACTGCTACAGGTATTATGAAAAAAGGAGCGTATCTGGAATACAGTTCTGAAACATCCTGTTTTTCGTTCCCCGTTAGAGTGATCAGAACACTCACCATTATAGATAAGGCAATAAATATTCCAAGAACAGTCAGAATGGATTTCAGTTTTCTTTCTATTTTTTCCGGTGTTTTCTTTCGGTGCCACTTCTGCAGTTCTTTCTTCTCTTCCTCCTGATCAATTAACCGTCTTTCCTTCTGGAGCTGAATCTTGTTCTTTCCTTCAAAGCCCACAAACCATTCCTCGGTTTTTCTTACAGGGTGAAGTCTTTGCCACACAGCATCGGGAATGTATACCTCCGAATTGCAGTAAGCGCATTCCATTATCCTATCGCTTCGCGCTGAAACGGAAAGCGCTCCCGCGCACTGGGGGCAGGACATCACTATCGGCTTAGTTGAATCCTCATCGATTTCTACTCCCTTATCGTCAGTATCTCCTGTTTGAGGTTGCGGAGTGCAGCAGAACCTGGCGGAGGGTACAAGTTTCCGAAGCCAATCAGGGACAGGAAATACATAATATTCAGCACTGCATTCACCGCACCTGATTTTGGATGTGCCCAGCACCTCAGGAACTGAAAAAGGGGTTCTGCATGAAGAACAACAGGGCTCCAGCCTCCAGTAACTATATTTGAAGGTACCGCTTCCGGACATGAGCGTTCCCCCTCGCCCCTGCCCCTCGGTCAAACCTTCGTACTCCTCTTCAAAATCGTTGAGAAAACCGGCTACTATATCCGGTGAGACATCCATATTCTCAAAACAGGCCGTACAGGAAAGCCTTCTGTAAGGACCGTTAATCGGAAGGGATTGCCCGCAGCTGCTGCAGGTGGTTCCTATTTTAAAACATCCGTACCTTAGCATCCAAGCCCTCCTGAGTACCAAACGTAGAACAGTTCTGCCAGTGATTATATCCTGATTAGTATACTCCAAATGAAGTGCAGTCCCAATGAACCTGTAAGCCCGTTTCTGCACTTCTGAACGGATTATTTTCAAGTTTAGGCAGGCAGGCTGCTTTCGAAAACCTGCATTGTTCTGCGCTGGTAATTAGTCTATATATAAGCAGTATATGACATTATATAATGTGCGGGAAATTGGTATCTCCATGTGTTTGACTAAATGTAGAATGCTGGCGATTGTCATTAATTCACATCATCTTTTATAGAATGGAGCGTTCAAACTATGAGTTCTTTCTTACTTGTTGCTGGATTTGTGGTATTTTTCTGTACTCAGAGCTTATACGCTCAATCACCTGATACTGCATGGACAAAAACCTTCGGTGGTAAAGATTAGGAACTTGCTTACTCTGTCCAGCAGACAACCGACGGGGGCTACATTATCGCGGGATATACGAATTCCTACGGCGCAGGCAGTTATGATGTCTATCTTGTAAAGACAGACTCCAGTGGAGACACACTATCCATGGAGGGAGCTTATTCTTCGGTAATCTGGAACGGAGCATTTATTCTGTCGACAGGAGGAATGGAAATATTCAATGGGAGTATGAAATTACTACTGGCGATTATCTGCACGGATCCCCTGGATTAGCCGATGGTCTTTTATTCTGGGGCGATTGCCAGAGAATGACTGTTGACTCCATTGCCACTATACACGCAGTGGACATTCGGTCAGGGGCTGAGGTATGGACTTACGACACCTGCTGCGGTTTGTGGGGCATTCAATCCAGCCCGGCTATTACCGATGGAGTGATGTACATAGCTGCCACCGACGGTAACCTCTACGCATTCGGAACCGGTCTTAAGTATACCTACCGCGACGATATCTCCATCAATGGCTACGCCAATGAACTGATTGTGACTGCTTACTACGAGGGTACTGCTTTTGCGGCAGATACCATAAGATTCAAAGTTACAGAACCATCTTATTAGACTGATGAACTGCGAACCGGACGGATGTGCATCTGTCCTTCAGCTCGTAAACTCAGAATCACAAGGATTCGGACATAGACTGGTTAACCTGAGCATAGAATATACATTAAACGCCAAAGACTCCCGGGGGGTTGATGTCCTGAGGTCTTAGCGGAAGGCAGGTTCATCACTGCTTCAATCTTTTGTATTCCAGTAAAGGGCTGCTACCTGATCACTATCATTTCCCTGGTTGAAACAGAGTATCCGGTTTCAAGCCTGTAAAGGTAAACACCAGATGAAACTTCAACATTTGAAGAAGTTCTCCCATCCCATACCACCGAATGATCTCCCGAACATTGAATCTCATCAATAAGTGTAATGACCAGTTTCCCTGAAATATCATACACTCTGAGTGTTACATATTCTGTTCCCCGAACCTGATAACAGATAACAGATGACCTTCTGAACGGGTTTGGTCTGTTCTGGAAGAGAATGGCTGTATTTGTATTGCATATCTGAGGTTCCTCGACGATTCCAACACCATCAGTTTCATACAAGCCGGTATTCAGAAGACTGTTCCGGAACATGCCCCATTCAATCATGCCCGCATCATAAATCTCAGGAATATCCCAGCAGTAAAGATTATCATTCATTGCGCCGATAAGTATTTCTATATCTCCATCCTGGTCCAGATCAGTCAGGGTTGGTGACGACCTTGACCATCCGGTGTAAAGAGGAAACCAGGGCAGGAGTGATCCATCATGATGCCAGATAAAGAGTCCGGCATATGTTCCGGCAGTAACCTCAATATCACCGTCACCGTCAACATCTCCCAGAGCGGGTGTACCCTGCGCAAATGCCCCTGTTGTTCCGGTCGACTGTGGCCAGCCGGTAACCGGTGTACCGTCGTGATGCCATGCATATACATTGTTATGGGCCGAACCGCAGACTATTTCCAGGTCACCATCACCGTCGATATCTCCAATTGAAGGTGAACTGTGCTGTATACTGCCACCCCCCATATTCTGGGGCCATCCGGCAATTGCCGTACCATCGTGGTGCACACCGTACACTCGTTCTGAAGAAGTGGCAATAAAGATTTCAAGGTCGCCGTCGTTATCAATATCGGCCATTGTCGCCGATGCCTCGATAAACCCTGACAGCTGCACAGGCCACCCGTTAACAGTTGTACCGTCAGTATGCCATGCAAGCAGCGTCTGATTTTCTCTTCCAGCAGTGATGATTTCCAGATCACCATCGTTATCTATGTCACCCACCGCTGGAGTGGCATGCACAGCGTATTGATCCACATCAAGTATGGGCCATCCATCGAAAAGGGTTCCGTCATGATGAAAAACATAAACCCGGGCTTCTATATAACCGTTGTTGCCGTTTAGATCTTTGAATGTACCAATTATCAGTTCAAGATCTCCATCATTATCAAGATCCGCAAGTGTGGGTGAACAGGCTGCGCCATCATCGTCTCCCAGATATTGAGGCCATCCAGTCTCAATTGAACCATCCGTTCTGTAAACGTAAAGCTCTGAACGCTGACCTGCTATGGCTATCTCCAGTTCGCCGTCATTGTCAATGTCAGCGACAGCAGCTGTATAGTAAGCTTGCCCGCCGGTTGTGACGGGAAAACCACTCACCATGGAACCGTCATGATGATAAACGTGGAGACTATATCCAGAACCGATGAGAACTTCCAGATCACCATCACCGTCGATATCAGCAATCTGCGGACACGATTCACTTGTTGTTCCACCTGTAGCTATCGGGAATCCCGTCTGGTCAGGAGGAGTATCAAATCTGTCATCTGTAGATTGTATTATCGGGCCAGGATCAGTTGAAATCAGACCTGTCTGTTCTTCGGAAGCACTAACAAATGATACTGCGAATACTATAAGCAACACTATTTTCTGCATATTTCCTCCATCTCAACACTGACTTTATGTACTGCTGTAACACCTGGTATGCTTCGCAGTACAGTACGAGTACGCCTGTAGAGTCCGCTCGCAAATCTCCTTTTCCATACAAGGAAACATGACTGCTAAACTATACATCAGTAGTTCCTGAAGAGATATGCAGAAAATCTGCTGGAGTTAAACAGACTGATTCTTGAGCTGGACCCGGCACAGCTGAAGAATTGTTTGAAATAAATAAGTACTGATATTGACAGAACAGAAATAACCTCGGGATTCCTGACTGAGTCAATGAAATCCGGATAGAGCAGGACATGTGCGGCTTTCACTTGGCGTTAGTATTGATTATTTATTAGTACTGTATAGCACGATAATTAGATTATTAAAGGAGTTTGAAAGATGATGAAATCGGGGAAAATTATGTGTATTTTTGCTGTACTGACCATTGCCGGTCTCGCGCACGGTCAGCAGCCGGATACGCTCTGGACTAATTATTTCGGCGGATGGCTCTGGGATTATGCCTATGACGTTCAATCTACCGATGATGGCGGTTTCATCACTGTCGGTTTGTCGAATTCCTATATCAGCGGCTCAATATATCTTCAGGTTTATCTGGTAAAGACCAATGGCGATGGAGATATGCTCTGGTACAAAGTCATCGGACGGGAGTACAGCGACAGAGGGTACTCAATTCAGATTACTGATGATGGCGGCTACATCATTACCGGCAGCAGTGAAGAGCATACCAGTTCTGGCGGGCTGGATGTTTATCTGGTCCGAACCGATTCCGAAGGTGATACTCTCTGGACAAGAACCTACGGAGGTTCCCTGAACGATGAGGGTGAATCAGTGGTGATTACCCCTGATCAGGGATACATGATAGCCGGGTATACTAACTCTTATGGTGCAGGTAACAAAGACTTCTATCTGATACGGACTGATTCCAGCGGCGACACTCTCTGGACCAGAACCTATGGTGGAACGGGTGACGATCTGGCATGGTCGGCAGCGGCAGTTCCGGGCGGCGGGTTCATTGTTTCAGGCAGAACGGCTTCGTCAGGTGCCGGCAGCTGGGATGTGTGGCTGATTCGAATCGATGAGGACGGAGACAAGATCTGGAGTAAAACCTACGGAGGGGGCGGATGGGATTCGGGTTTGGAAGTACTGTGTACAGCAGACGGCGGATTCATTGTCAATGGGTACACCATGTCATACGGTGCAGGTCAAACAGATTATTATATGCTGAAGACCGATGCTTCCGGCAATCTCCTCTGGTCCCGCACTTATGGCGGGAGTAATTATGATAATGGTACATCTATCCTGCAGCTGCCTGGAGGCGGCTACCTTCTTGGTGGATATACCAAATCTTTCGGGGACACAGACGGTGATTACTGGATAATCAGAACTGACGCAAATGGTGACAGTCTCTGGAGTCAAATCTACGGTGGTTCAGGAATTGAGGCGCTTAACGGGATGGATCATACCCTTGACGGCGGATACATCCTTACTGGTAAGACCACTTCATTCGGCAGTTCCTCATCCGTATGGCTGGTCCGCCTATCACAGGATGTCACCTGTATTGGAGAATCAGAAGATCTGGAGAACATTTCCTCCGGGCTGCATTTTTCTTCGGTGAAACAGAATCCGATTTTTTCGCACATGTCGTTTGATCTGAATACGATGGTCTCCGGATCTGCCAATATTTCTGTTTATGATATTTTCGGAAGATGCATTGATGTCATTTACAGCGGTCATCTCACAGATGGAACACACAGTTTTATGTGGACAGTGCCGCAGACCGTTAGTAACGGTACTTATCTAATAAGAGCATCGTGCAGCGGTCTACTGGCAGTAACAAAGATTACCGTTCTCAAGTAGAGGCTGACTGCAGCGGGGGAATCGAGAAATCCGTGTAACCGAAAGTATATTCAAGTGCAGAAGCCTCGCAGCTGATTAGTACTTCCCGGCTGAACACATTACTGTGCTTACACCTGCAGCCTGTCAAACTCATAATCTCTGAGTTTTCTCATGATGATAGGTAGTACGGGGCTATTCCCGATACCGCTGCCAGAAGGATAGTGATGAATACAACCCGTTTTCCGATTTTTTCATCAACCGCACTTTCCTCAAACATAAAGCCCAGCCGGGTTGGAATAAACATCACCATACAGCAGATAAGTACTGTAAGGAAATGCTTGCCGGGCAGGAGAATCGTTCCATCCCCGACAATCCCGGGTGCAGTATCGGACAACCCTCCAAAAATAGTCAACTGTGTATCCCAGATCACGGTTGCCAGGACGAGACCCGAGAAAAATAGAGAAAAATTATAGAATATCTTCAGGGAGTGCTTTTCTTTTTTCACTATCGTAGGAGCCTGGACAAAAGCGAACATAACGGCCATCTCCTTGATGAAAAGGGGAGCTATGAATAGCAACAGCAGGGGTGAGGACCATCCGCCTTTGAAGCCGAATGCGCGGAATGCGTAATATCCGGCATATGAGACCATAACGAAATGCAAACATATGACGATTAAGATTAAATGGTTTTTCGAACGGCTGAATGGAGTATGCTTGATTTTGGAAAAGACAGCCGGAGTCTCCAGTGCAAGAGCAACTATAATTAGTACACCCAGCCAGGGCGCGTAAAACCCTTTCTCACCGGGATAACCAGCAGCAGAGATCAGGGGTTTCAGAGATTTCGCGTATACGAATGCCATTAAAATGTATCCTAAATTGTATAGGACACCGGCACTGGAAAGAACCTCTTTTCTGATCAATTTGAATGTTCTATTCATTCTATTCTCCGTAAGAAAGGTAAATCCGACCTTACGTAAAAACCCCCGGAGGGTTTGGGCCCGGGGATTTCTCCCTGAAACTGACCATAGTACCTGAGAAATCCCCAGTCAAACATCGTTGCCGGCAGATGTGTATGGGAGAGCCGAAACTTATGGGAAGATTTATCTCTTTCGAACTCCCGATTGCATTACAAGGGAACGCCATCTTTTTAATAACCAATTATTACTGACCTGTTTCCCGCTCCTGAAAACATCAGCTCGTAATACACCGAACCTGTCAATGCAAACACGCATTGTGAACAGAATGGTAAGAACCACACTGGTTATGGTGCTTACAACAATCGCAATCATTATAAGAATCTGATACTTTATCGCTACTTCAGGACTTGCGCCTCCCAGTATAACTCCGGTCATCATGCCGGGAAGTGTTACAATTCCCATGGTAGCCATGGATGCAAGAGTAGGTCTCAGCGCCAGTTGAACACTTTCACGAAGATATGGAAGTAATGCCTCCTGATGAGATGCCCCCAGAGATAACACATACAGATAGTGGTTGGAATCGGTTCTCAACTGGCTGTAGAAAGTGCTGATGCCCACAATGTTTCCCCGAAGAGAATTCCCAAGGAGCATTCCACCCAGCACAATGAGATACCTGGCATCGAAGATGTTATCCAGGGGGATGACAAAAGTATTAAGGTAAAACACAACACTGACAGTAGCAACAAAAAATGAGATAAATGCAGGGAAAAATATCCTACTGATCTTTATGGATGAACTTTTCACAGAAGCGAAAACAGCCACCACAATCATTACGGTGAGCCAGCCTATATTCACAAATGGATTGTTCCAGATAAACAGGTACTTGAGAAAAACACCGATCAACGCAAGCTGAACTGACATCCGGACAACTGAAACAAAAAGCGGTGTTACCAGTTTGAGACCGTATCTGAAGCTGATTGTCACCGGGATGAGCAGTAAAAGGAATGCTACCGCCAGAGAGAGTACGGGTATATCTAGTGTTTCCATTTATTCTCCTCAAAATCGAACACCCGTACAGCAGAGTTCTCGGTCCATACCGGATCATGAGAAACAATAACACATGTCCAGTTTTCTCTGTTCAGAAAGAAATCTGCAACCTTCCTCTTCAAATGCTTATCGAGAGATGCGGTAATTTCATCCAGAAAAAACACATCTCGATTCAAAAGAACAGCAATCACAATTGCCAGGCGCTGTCGTTCACCGCCGGATAGCTCCTTAATGTTTTTTGGAATTACTTCACAGTTCAGCTCGAACAACTTCATCAAGTCATCAACAGCAAAATTGAGATGAGCGTTTACTTTCAGTCTGGAAACGAAATCAAGCAAATCGTGAACACTTCCCGAACCAAGGCTTGTATCCTGATCAATGTATGCTATTCTTTTTCGCACATCCCAGACTGTTTTTTCATCTACACCTGCTCCGTCAAAGAAAACTTTTCCTTCACACGGAGTGATGAATCCCAGAACCAGAGACAGCAGTGAGCTTTTTCCGCAGCCCGATTTTCCTGATATGACTACTTTATCTCCCTGATTTATCTTGAGAGAAAGGTTTTTAATCACGCTTTTATCATTAAAGCTTAAATCTATGTTTTCGAATTCAATCACAATACGTCTCATTTCCGGTGTTTTTGCGCATCGCTTGTTACCAGTTCTTCAAGCTCTATTCTGTTCTCCATACACCATTCTCTAACTACCTCTCGGTATGCTTATGTACGTCAATTCTTCGTAATCTGAATCCAATCCTAATGGAGAAACGGGTAACAGAAAACCCCCGGGGGGTTGGGGTCCGGGGGTTTCTTTTTCTAGAATGCTTAAAGCCGGCAGTGTCCTACTCTCCCAGAAGGTGACCCAACTAGTACCATCGGCGCTGGAGAGCTTAGCTTCCGTGTTCGGATACCAGCAACTGCCAACAGGGTAGCCGTCTCGAGCAGATGCTCGAAAATGTGGTATCTTTCACCGGAATTCTGTGCATATCTAAAGTGATATATGAATCCTGCCAAGGAAAATATCCGATTCCTCAGCTCCTTCTGGAATGACCTCACCTGTTATGAAATACTCTCCCTCGCTAATCTCATATACAGAATGGGGTTTCTGATCTCCGGGCTCTTCAATAAGAAACCCTGTAATCCCCTCGGTATCAATCTTCGCAATAAGTACGTCCATGTCCATTACTTCAAAGGCGTAATAGTCCTCCATACCGGTCCATCCGGTGAGCATAAAGCCGCCTCCGGGAACAGGCTCCGCTGAAACAAACGAAGTATGATCCTGATACCAGTCCTCCCTGCGCCAGAGTTCTTCACCGGAGGGATCCAGGCATACCAGTATACCCTGATATGCGATCAGACCGCCAACATGATCGAATCCGCCGGTGCAGAGGATGTTTCCATTATCAAGTTCGGTGAAGTCATTGAAGTTCGCGTAGTATTCGCAGTCAAGTTCAATGAAACTTCTCCAGACTTCACCACCCCCCGCATCAAGCCTGTCGAGAAAAATACCTTCCGAGGGAAAGCAGTCTTCTCTGTCCATCAGGATGAAGCCGCCGTCATCAAGAAGTTCCAGTGTACTTCCCTCCAGAACATAACCCTGAGATTCGAACAGTTTTGTCTGCCAGATAATCATTCCCTCCAGATCCAAAGCCGCGATAAACAGTGAACTCATCTGTTCTGAAGACCTGCTGCTGCTGCCGACAAGTATCATCCGATCCGTACACGAAGGTTCAATAGAAGTGATCCTAACTATCACATCATCTGGAAAAAGGCTGGAAAGGCTGATTGTTCTCACCGCACCCGGGCTGGACAGGTTGACTATCTGAATCTCAGGATCTCCGGCTTCGGAGCGGAAACTGTACGCAACAGCCATAGTGCTGTCACTTATGAATCTGGGAAGCACCCATTCTACCTGATCGATATAACCGGAAAGCAGTTCGGTTCTGCATAAGATCTCTCCGGTTCTGTCCATCTCCAGCAACCATAGTTCTTTACCATATTCCGTTCCTGAAAGATGTATCAGCTTGAAGCTTGAGCAGTCATCCGACATTACGCAGTCGCATAATACATCATTACCCGGCTTTTCTATTACGGTCATATGATCCCATTTAATCGT
>JAUVEU010000069.1 GCA_030594645.1 Candidatus Aegiribacteria sp. | reverse complement strand
AGTTTCTGGCATATTTCGGGTTTGATATCCGCCTATGCGGAGCATCCTGTTGTAACTCATACGTTTTTTGAAAACGAGGATAACAGAAATACAATAGTCAGATTTGCTGAATTACTATTTCAGCCTGAGGACAGTCTTCTCTCTTTCATGAAAGAGAAAGAATGTGACCTGGTTGTATATCAGGCGGATTTCCTCTTTGACAGAAGTTACTCAGGATTGTGTTATCTGGCCGGATTGACTGATATTCCTCCGGATGCGGTTGCTCTTGAAATGCATTACAATCCTTCCTCTCTTGATTCATTCTCACTTGTTTTTCAGGGGCCATCTCTCAGAATATTCAGAGTTGGAGAAGTAAAGGAGGTGTCCCGAAGAGAATTTCTGTTTGAGAAGCGATATTCTCACTGCTACGATAACTATGATACTGTACGAGCGCATCTCGCAGATCCGAGATCCGCATCAGGTTACCTTGCTGATACGGGTCTTGAGAATGATGATCCGGACATGCTTTCAGCTGCTCTTCTTCTTGGGGTATCCGGAGGAGGCCCTCAGGATGTGACACAGATGATGCTTGATGACCTGATTCGAATGTATATTCAGGGCAACTACAATCTTGATTATCTTGCTGAGGATATTGAGACGTTTATGTACTGGTGTGGTTCCATATCGGAGTTGAGGCTGCTTCTTGCAAGATTATATGTTTCCAGCTCCAGATATCCGGAAGCGATACATGAGTATGGCATGCTGCTGGAGGAAGATCCTGGAAACATGGAGGCCGAGGAGGAGATGCAGATGGTTCTTAGAAGGGCTCGATAATGAAGCTTGAATTCATGAAAATGAGTGGAGCGGGAAATGATTTCATAATGCTCAACAATATGGATTCCTCCCTTGACAGCATTCTGAGTACTGAATTCATTCGAACTATTTGTCAAAGAGGGCTGTCTGCTGGAGCTGACGGTCTGATTGAAATGAAATCCGATCCGGAGTATCCATTCAGAATGAAGTACTACAACAGTGATGGAAATCCGGCTGGAATGTGCGGGAACGGAGGGAGGTGCATTACTATATATGCTTCTCTGCAGGGTATCGTCCCGAACAGCAGTGTATTTTCATTCAGAAGTGACGCTGGAGTTCATAAAGTTGAAATAACAGCTTCAAACACTGCAAGAATCTGGATAACGACTCCGGATATCCACTTTCTCAATAAAAAACTCGAAATGCCTGAAAAAAGCATTCTGATATCCTTCCTTGATACCGGAGTTCCTCATGCAGTGGTATTTGTAGATAAATATGGCTTCGATGGTTTCACTGAACAGGCACCTTTGATAAGGAATAATGAGATATTCGGTGCTGAAGGTGCTAATGTGAATTATGTTTCCATTACAGGTGATTCCAGAATCATGACACGGACATGGGAGAGGGGTGTCGAGCGGGAAACCCTTGCGTGCGGAACGGGGGCGGTAGCTTCAGCCATTTGCGCGAATCTTCTTTATAATCACAAAACGCCGGTCCAGGTTCAGGTTCAGAGCGGACAGATTCTTACAGTTGGAAAGAGCGGAGACGGCTGGTGGCTTGAGGGTGAGGCAAAACCTGTCTATTCCGCTGTTCTTCTGAACATTTGAGCGTCTGAATAACGGAGGTAACTTGAATATCTATTCTTCTCATCGCTTCAGAGCGGGTATAACTCAGTTGGTAGAGTATCAGCTTCCCAAGCTGAATGTCGCGGGTTCGATCCCCGTTACCCGCTCCAGTATTATTCTGATAATGGTCCTGTTTGCTGTTTCAACATCATTTGCTTCATTTCAGGATCAGCGGGATTTCTGGCATGATGCATCGGGATTAAATATCCAGTCTGCGGAAAATGCGAGCTTTAATCAGTATTCTGAAGTAATGCTTAAGTCTCAGCTGAGAAATGGCAATAGAAAGGCGTTTATTCCACTGATCAGCCTTCTCGTCAGCAGCGGAAGAATTGCTGAAGCAGAAATCTGGATGGAGGGAAGAGGAAGCGTTATTCCTGTGACAAGAAGAGATCTTGGAATTGCCCTTTTATGGTACGGTCGATTCCAACTGCACACTGCCATTTCAAACGAAGCGGTTATTCCGCCTGATCTTCAGGATGATGATTACGGTTCATCTATTGCTGCTGTTCTGTCACATGGCTGGATGCATACATCACCTGACGGAAATTTTCATCCTGATGCGTTTATAGGACCCGCAGATCTTGAGCATCTTTCAGGAATCTTTTTCTCATCCTCTTTTTCCTGGGAGGAGAGCTGGGTAAGCATGACCACGCTTGACAGTCTGTTCAGTTCAGGGAATGATGAAGGGGTTAGAAGATAATCAGTAATTCGAAATCCAGGAACCAGTGGAAGTATCCGGTTATGCTCAAACATGAAATACAGAGGATAACCAGTGATATATCAAAAAGACTGCCTCTTATACCTGCTCTGATAACGTGGGTTCGTCTGCTTGGTGTTCCGGCAATATTCCTGGTTATCTATCGTTCATATAACACGAAGCTTCTGTTCTGGATAATACTTATCTGCAGTATATCTGATTATCTTGACGGCTGGGTGGCGAGAAGGTTAAAACAGGCCACATATCCAGGCAAGGTTATGGATTTCATAGCGGACAAGCTGTTTCTCTCAATAGCTCTCTTTTCTCTTTCTTATTCGCTTGGAGCTATTGATACTGTAAGCAGCAGCATTCTTGCGGGTTACCATCTTCTGATGCTTCTGGCTCTTTCAGTAATATCCTGGAGTATTCTCGTTCCTGTTGTCACTATAACAACAGGAGAACGTCTTGCAGTTCTTTTCAGCTATCTTCTGCTGATCGTTGCTTCAGGCAAACTGGCTTTTCCAGACAAACAAATATTCGTATCTCTGCTCTGGCCGTTAACTGTAATAGCTCTTCTTTCAGCTTTAGCAGGCCTGCTTAGTTATATCCGGCTGCTTAAAAGACTGCTTTCAAAGATTCTGGAGTAGATATATGGTAATTCAATTCATTATTTCAATAATTCTTCTGATGGCACCCGGATACGAGATGGAGATAAATGGTGATTTCGTAGAAGCGGGAGCTGCTTATAGGGAAGATAACAATTCAAGTGGAGAAGTACGGATACTGAGCAGATTTCTTGAGGAGGCTCTTTATTCGGGGCAGAGCAGGCATGCGTATAATCTGATTCTGATTCTTGAATTATACCCGCTTGAAGCAGGGCACTCTGAATATTGGTACGCCAGATTAGCCTGGAGCTGCGGTCTTTCGGAATTAGCCTGCAGATGTCTTGATTCTCTTGATGCCAATCAATGGCTCACTGCAAGGGCTGCAGGGCTCGCGGCACAGTTCAGGGGAAACGCGGAACTGGCTGTACAGCATTACAGAGAATCCTGGACATCAGCGAGGACATCAAGGGAGCGATACTATTCCGCTCTTGATCTTGGTTTCGCTCTGTTGCAGACAGGGGACTATTCAGAAGCTGAAATGATTACTTCATTTCTTGCTGAAAATTATCCTGGAGAGGGGATTCCTCTTATTGCTCTTGCACTCATTCATTATGAGCAGAATCGATTTGGAGCTGCAATGACCATCCTGCAATCCGTATTCACTGGAGAAACCTATACCGCAACTGCAAGAACATTTGCCGGAATGCTACTGGAGGACCTTGAATGAGTAAACTGCCGAGTGTTTTCAGACGTATCCTGAAGGAACCGTATTTAAGAAGATTTAAAAAAAGAAATGTCATTCATTTTCCTGACAGCATTTTGCAGCCGTCCAGAATAGTGATTTACAGCGGACCGGGGGATACGGATATATGGCCTGCTATGTATCTGTCTGATATGCTTCAGAATGCTTATCCTGAAACTAAAACTTCAATCATCTGTAATATGGATGACGGCGAGCTTTTGAATATGCTGCAATGGAAACCAAAAATTCACTTCTATGAAAAGCATCCCAGGATTCCAAATCTTCTTGATGATGAAAGTCCCGAAAATGATGTTTTGTTGTTCTATCCCTATACTACAATTGATAATAATACAGGGAGCCTTCTGATGAGTTCAGGCGCAGGAATTAGAATTGCGCCTCTGGAAATTGATTCACCATATATCAATCTTCGAATACGAACTGAATCCACATGTTATCCGAATATGCTTCATCAGATTTGCAGTGCACTTGGAATCGATTCCGAAAAAACCTGGAAACCGGTGATTCAGCAGCAGATAAAGAAACATGCCAAGAACCTGATGGCTCCTGTATCCGGACGGCATTTGCCATATATAGTCACATCTTCCACAGCGCTTTCCATACTGGAAAAGCACAGAGCTGAGATTCCACTCAGAACAGTTTCGCTTTCAGGCAAAACAACCGATTTCGAAAAACTGGACAGAGAAGAAAGAGTTGCGATAATAGCCGATGCTGAAGCTGTAGCAACCGATTCAGAGGAATTATGGTGTGATGCCTGCGCTCTTGATATACCTGTAGTCGCATTGGACCACTCCGGCACGTTTATCAAATGGAGTAATCATTCCACGGTTTCGAATGAGAGTGAGTTTATTGAGGCCTGGTCCCAGCTGCTCAGAAAAGGCTGGTAAAAGATTTGTCTCTTGTCGTCAGGGTTCCGAACTGGCTTGGAGACATTGTGATGGCGCTGCCTGCGCTGTCTTCGCTTGTTGCAGAATATCCGGAAATGTCCTTCTGGAGTCGCCCCGGAAATTCAGGATTGCTTCAAGTGTTCTTTGACTCACGGGATATATATACTGAGAACAGACTTGCTCGAAAGAAATTTGACAGTCTTCTTCTGATGACGGATTCCTTCAGAACAGCTCTTCAGGGATATCTTTCAGGAATATCTCAGAGAACAGGTTACTCAACAGACGCCAGGAGATTTCTTCTTACGAATGCCATAAAGCCTCCTTCTGATCGTAATCATCATCATTCTCTTGATTACATCGAACTTTCTGATGCAATGGGTGCTCATCTTAAAGCTGATATTCCGGTTCCCACTGTAAAACCCGCTTACGAATCTCATGTTGCTATCTTCGCCGGAGCAAAATACGGCAGCGCGAAAAGATGGCCTTGTTTCACTGAACTTGCGCTCATGCTGCATGAAGAAACAGGACTGCCAACAGTGTTTTACGGTACTCCGGAAGAAGAATCATTTCTAAACGAAATGGCATCAAAGATACCTATGTCGCATGCGTTAACAGATCTGAGTATTGTATCTCTGGTCTCATATCTCCTTTCCGCAAAAATAGCTATCGGAAACGATTCAGGAGGAGTTCATGTCTCTGCTGCTGTGGGAACACCGACAATTACGATATTCGGCTCTACATCTCCGATATGGACAGCTCCTCTTGGGAGAAAAACAGCCATAATGACTTCAGGAAGATCATGTTCTCCATGTTTTAAACGAACATGTCCTGACGGTAGACCACTATGTCTCGATGACATATCTCCTGAAGAAGTCTTGAACGCATGCGTAAAATTACTTGAGAACGGAAACCCCTGATATGTCAAAGATTCTGCTTGTAGACTGCTACAATCTTCTCTATAGAGGACACTTTGCTATGCACAGAAATCCTCTGAGGGCACAGGATGGAACGAATACAAGCGGTCTTTATCATCTTGTCAGCGAATTACTGGACATGACAGAAAAACGTTCAGCCGATGTTACGGTTGCTGTATTCGATTACCCGAAACCCAGTTTCAGGAAGAAAATATATCCTGAATACAAATCCAATCGACCGCCAATGCCTGACGAGTTAATCGTTCAGTCGGAACTTGCACGAAAACTGATACCGGTGCTTGGTATTCCTCTCTTGGAGGAGGAGGGTCTTGAGGCTGACGATATCATAGCATCTCTGACATCACAGGCATTGAAGCGGGGTGATACCGTTGAAATACTCTCCACTGACAAGGATCTTCTGCAGCTTCTTGCAAATGGGGCAACAATGCTCAGACCCGGAAAATCCGGAACTCCAATATCCATAATACAGCGGGAGGATGTAGAAGGTGTAATAGGCGTCTCCAGCGATCAGGTTGTTGATTATCTGTCTCTTACCGGTGATTCTTCGGACAATATTCCCGGAGCGAAAGGAATAGGTCCAAAATCAGCTCTGAAGCTTTTGAAGGAATTCGGAACTGTTGATGCCATATACGAGAATATTTGTGATGTATTACCGGAATCTGTGAGAAGCAAGCTTCAGGAAAGCAAAGAGCTGGTATATCTCAGTAAAGAGCTTATTGCTCTCCTGCCAGCGAAGGACATAGGAATTTCAATTGACGATCTTTCAATGAGCAGTCCTGAAGAAAACACGGCATACGAGATTCTGACACAACTAGGGATGAGCAGCATTCTAAAAAGATTGCATATACAACAGGCTGGAGACCTTTTCGGAGTACAGATTTCAGCTAATCCCTGCTCCTGGTGCACAACAGCTATCATTGATTCAATCGAAGAACTTGAGAAGCTCGATTTCAATAATTCAGAGTGTGATTTCATAGCTCTGGATACTGAATCAACATCAGTGCGGCCATTTGATGCTGATCCCGTTGGAATATCTTTTGCGTTTTCAAAAGATAACGCTGTCTATATCCCACTTGCTGGTCCCGATTCTCTACCTGTTCCGGATGTTGTCCCTATACTGAAAAACAGGTTAGAGGGAAAGAAAATAGCAGCACAGAACGGCAAGTACGACATTCACATACTTGATTCAATAGGAATTGAAATAAAGCAGATAAACAATGATCCAATGATTGCGGACTACCTTCTGATGCCCGAAAGACAGTCTCATTCTCTCAAGGAATTATCAAATATCTGGTTGAATAAGCCTATGATGGATTACAGCGCAGTGCTGGGAAACGCGCAAACACTTGCTGAAGTCGATACGGAGGAAGTCGCTGAATATTGTGGCTGTGATTCCGTGACAGCGTTTCAGCTTGCAGAAATACTCAGGGATGAGCTTGAAACTGATCCCCAGCTCCTTGAATTATACGATACGCTGGAATTACCCCTGGTAAAAGTACTGGCTGACATGGAAAAGCGCGGCCTGGCAATAGATCTGGAATCACTGGATGAACTCAGGGATGAATTCTCAGAAAGAATAAGAAAACTGGTAAATAGTGCTTCAGAAATCATCGGTTGCCCGATGAACCTGAGCAGTCCGGCACAGGTTTCAGCAATTCTGTTTGATACTCTTGGTCTTTCTCCTGTTAAGAAGACCAGAAAAGGAGCAAACTCTTCCAGTATAGACGTCCTGGAAAAACTCAGGGGTAAACATGAATTTGTTGATATAGTTATAGAGCACAGAGAACTCTCCAAATTGTTGAACACCTACATAGGAAAACTGCCTCTCTATGTCTCGGAGAGGGATGGTCTTGTACATACCAGTTTCAGTCAGACAGTTACTGCCACAGGACGTCTCAGTTCCAGCAGTCCGAACCTTCAGAACATCCCTGTAAGGACAAGTCAGGGGAGAAAAGTCAGAAGATGTTTCATACCTGGAACTGAAGGGAACTTATTCATTACAGCTGATTATTCACAGATTGAACTCCGTATTCTTGCGCATCTTGCCGGTCCGGGGAATCTAAGGGATTCCTACAGAAAGAATCTGGACATCCACAGTTCCACTGCACTGGCGCTGTTTGGAGATGACTCCCCTGAACACAGAAGAAAAGCAAAAGAAGTTAATTTCTCAATTCTGTACGGAATAAGCCCATGGGGCCTGAGCAACAGATTGAATATTAGCAGGGGAGAGGCTTCCGGAATAATAAACAGATATCTTGCTACTTATCCTGAACTTGATTTCTTCTTCAGAAAATGCATTGCAGACGCTGAAGCAACAGGCGAAACAAGGACTGTTCTCGGAAGAAAGAGGAATTTCAAAGGATTTGTATCCGCAAAGGGCTCAAATCGCAGAACAATGGAACGGATGGTTATCAATACGGTTGTCCAGGGTTCGGCTGCTGACATCATAAAAGTGGCGATGCTTCGGGTTGATGAAAGATTGAAGAACATTCCTGATACAGGTCTTGTTCTTCAGGTTCACGATGAACTTGTCGCTTCTGCTCCTGAGGATAAGGCAGAGGAAATAACAGCCATTATCAGGGAAGAAATGGAATCCGCTTATCCGCTTGAAGTCCCTCTGCTGGTTGAAACAGGCAAAGGTAAAAACTGGCTCGAAGCCGACCACTAATTAAATAGTGACAGGCACTACTTGTCACTTTTAACAGTGGATGGCACTGTTTTGGCACCCCGTGGTTGATGCTCTTAGAACCTTTTTCACTTGAGATACATTCTTCAGAAGCGAATCTTGTTTGAAATGGATTCATAGACTATGGAAATCCATCTGTGCACAGGAACCGGTCCAAGTTGCTCTACTCCTTTGAGGATATCCTGGATACTCTTGATGAGTGCTTCGAGGAACCGCTCATCCTCCAGAAGGATGCCGTCGTACTCAGATTAGTTCCTTCGACGATGAGCCTCGGTCATCAATCTCCAGGTCTCAGGGGGAAGACCTGGTAACTACATGCATAAGTCAGCGTAACACCGCTTGAGAGTAACCTGGTGTACCTTATCCTTTTTCCACTCAAATGGACTACAATCTTCGCTATAGGCTTTATTGAACTTATCTATTGCGTTCCTCACTTGTCTTGGAGACGTGTAGCTGCCGTTTCTTAGCACTCTTATAGTCAAAATACTGAACCATACTTCTATCTGGTTCAGCCAGCTTCCATTGGTGGGCGTATAGTGGAAGTGAACATTAGGATGGCGAGATAACCATGTCCCCTTCTTCTTTTTGTGAGTACTCAGATTTCTGCAATGATGTTGACCGGGAATATTCCTGACGGTATTCTTTACTTCAGATGAAGAAACTGAGAAAAAGGGAACAGGAAGTCTTTAATGGAGTTGATCAAGATGCTGCTCGGGCTCTTCAATATGAGAAGACCTTCCTTTGTCATTCTGTTTGTAACGTCCAAGTGCAATGCCAGATGCTCCTTCTGTTTTTATGCAGATAACATCGCGCGTCACAATTCAGAGGATGAGTTGACTTCGGATGAGCATATCGCCATCTCAAAATCAGCTGGTCAACTACCGTACCTTTTGATCTCCGGCGGTGAACCGGTTCTGAGAGACGATCTTGCTGAGATCATCGGTAGTTTTATTGAAAATGCATCATCAAAATATGTAACCGTTCCTTCAAATGGTCTTTCTCCCGATAGAACTTACAGACTCTTCGATAGCCTTACATCTCGCTATCCGCAGACGCATTTCAGGGCTTCGTTCAGCCTCGATTACGCTGACCAGCGTCATGACCGCGTTCGAGGGGTTGAAGGATGCATGAACTCACTCTTGATAGCTGCTCGACGTATAGCGGAACTGCGTGAGGACAGAAGGAATCTCTCAATGGATCTGGTTACCGTTTTTATAGATCAGTCATCTGACGACCTCAGCACACTTAGGGAGTTCGCAGACCGAAACATCCATCCAAACAATCATGAACTGCATATTCTTAGATCCGATTATCCAGGCGGGGCTCCTGAGTCGATTGATATCGACCTGTTCCTTGATGAACTCACGATTTTCAGAGAAAGGACCGTGACAAAGGAAACAAGAGACCTGAGCGTGCTTTTCAGGGGAATCAACAACACCTTTATAATATCTATGAAGCGGCTCTGCAGGGGAAACTGGATGGGGCCATGCATGGCCGGAAGAAAATTCACAGTTATTGATGAGTACGGAAAGGTCAGACTATGCGAAATCAGGGATGATGTACTGGGTGACCTGCGAGAAAACGAGTACGATTTGATCAGGATTCTACGCTCCGCAAGAACTCTCAGAAAAATCAGGGAAATGAACAAAAGCAAATGTACCTGTACCTGGGAATGTGCAATGTCAACGAATATTATCTACAATCCAAGATTCTTTCCGGAAATACTTTATAGATCGGTACGCGAGTTCTTCTAACAACTCTTGGTTGAAACTTCGAGGTTTCCGATCACATTGATTGTTTAGCAAGGATAAGACATACATAACGCGCAATGGAGCGAAAAAAGCGTATTTCACTAATCCGCATATCTCACCAGAGTTACTACTGCAACAACGCATAAGGCACTCGCATACTGCATTATGCTCAATCGACCTTCCTTGAAGTATATACAATACATCTGCGTCGATCTCATTCGCATGCCTTGTCTGCGAGTGCTTCTACACCGTTTCGTTACGAAACCTGGCGAAATATGCGGACTAAGTCCTCACAAGGCGCAAGCCCAGGCGATTAATTTTTAAATTCAGGTTCTGGTCGCATCGATTCGCAGAGCGCTGTCGCGCGGGATCGTTAAACCAGCAACCACCTCGCAGAACACCAATACTGTCCTCTCCATTCATCCATGGGCTGCCATCAGCAGGGGCTCCAATGTAATTGACATGATAACTGTCCTGACACCATTCGTAAACATTTCCGTTTATATCATACAAACCCAATGGATTAGGGAATATTTCCGCAACTGGATGTGTACTCTCCTCGGAGTTTCCAGAATACCAGGCATATGCATCTATCTCTGTTTCAAAAGGATCTTCTCCCCAGAAAAAACGGGTAGATGTTCCTGCACGGCATGAATACTCCCACTCTGATTCGCTCGGTAATCTATAAGTGTGATAGGGATCAAGAGCATTTACTTCATTCACAAACTCTTGACAATCATACCAGTCTACCATCTCAACCGGACGATCAAGATCGGTAAAATATGAAGGGTTACTGCCCATAACCTCAAGCCACATTCCCTGTGTTACCTCAGTGGACATGATCTCAAAAGAATAGTCGAAAGTTACAGTGTGGACCGGCCGCTCGTTATCATTAGATGATTCTTCTTCAATCGGAGCTCCCATGTCAAAACTACCTGCAGGAACAGTAATGAACTCCATGTCCTCAGGCAACTGTGAGGAACAAATTTCAAAATTCTCACTCCAGCCAACTTTACCGACTCCATCCTCAATCTTTATCCTGTAATTAGTATCTGGTGCGTATGTGTCCGGGACAGGGCCGAGCCAGGTATAATTACCGCTGTTAGATGTAGAGTTTGCTATAGTCTCAAGTTTAGAATCACCTATGTAAAGAGAAATGCTTACATCCCCACTCTTACCACCTGTCCAAGAGATAGGAAGATTAGTCTCGTAGATTGTCCAAGTTGATCCAGAGGATGGCTGGGTTACAACGATATCCTCTGCTGAATTCGCTGGATTAATACCGCAGTTTAGAAAGAAAAAAAGACCTGCAGTCAGAACTATCAGTGAAACATTTAATCTGTAAAACAAAACAATACTCCTTAGACTCAGGACAGAAAAGCCTGAGTCACTATAACTTATAATACTCGGATATGGAATCATGATCAAGCCCCAAATTTTCTGTGACTTTCATCTAGCACTCCATTGAGATTGTTTCAGCTTCTTTCTTTTCCTGTTCTTCTTCCCATACCTGCAAGACTTCCATGTTCAGATAACGCTTTCCGGTAATCCATTTCTCATGTATATCCTGCCAGATCGATCCTATCAATCTGAGAGCACTATCTCTGTTCGGGAATATCCTAACAGGTATGGTTCTACGCTTGACTTCTTCGTGCATACGTTCCACGCCATTGGTGGTTCTCAGTCTCCTCCGGTGTTCAGGCGGAAGATTGAACACTGCAAGGCAGTCCTCAATGTTCTCCTCAAGCCAGTTACAGAAGCTCTCATGATGACCATAATAATCCAGAGTCTTCTGCATAAGAAGATAAGCTGTTTCTCGATCAGGAGCATCCCAGATGGATCTCAGGCGGCGGTGCACCTCCGAGTACATCTTCCTGGGCAAATGTTTCCGGGCATTTCTGCCGAAGTGGAACTGGCATCGCTGCCACTGGCTGACCTGGAAGCATAACATTGCTGCGTTTACAAGCCCCTTATGATCATCGCTCACAATTGTATCCACTCCCATGAGACCACGCTTCCGCAGCGCCAGGAAGAAGTCTTTCCAGCTCTGTTCATTCTCGCTGTTGCCAATGCTTACACCAAGTACTTCACGGTGACCGCTCCTTAAACGACCGCTAGGAATTCACAGAAAATTAAGGACATAATCCCCCGTGGTGGACACTCCTAGAAATTATCTAACTTGACAGATAATCCCATTTACGTTACTCTATGTTATTAGGAGGAATAACAATGAGGTGTACTACAATTATCCTGGTCTGTGTTTTGTGCATTCTTTCGTCTTCTTACGCTGAAACTCTCTGGTTTTGGGATCTCACAGAAGAGCCGTCCGGATGGAGTCACGGTGACCATTGGGATTTCACTGATTCGGGAGCGAACCTATACTACTACAACACTCAAGGTATATCGGGTCTGACAACTTCCCTTATCTCAAACGATCTTTATTTACCCCCTTCGGTCGAAGGTAAAGATTTGAGCATCTCTTTCACTCATTCTCTTGATTATCTGGGTAGGGTATATGACCAGCCAATGTGGACCGATATCGAAGCAAGAGTATTTTTAAACTCAGATACATCATGCGCTTATGCATACAATGACTATGTCTATGCTGGAGTTCATTCTTGGGATTCTCTTTATACAGAGGATTACGGTGAGAAAACGCTTGTACTGAATTCAGTGCATGAAGGAGATTTATTGTCAATCGAATTCTATTTTCATACTCTGATCTATGGTGCTATAAACTCAACATTCATAGACTGGACTATAACAGATCTTACTGTGGAAACAGTTTCTACAAGTCTAGAGCAGCATACCTGGGGATCGATTAAGAATTCTTTCTAGCTCATAGATTTTAAGTGAAGTTCTAGAATATGTATTGGTATCCCCGACGGCATTCCCTTCGACTCACTTCGTTCGCTCGGGATAAACTCACCATTCCGATCCTCGATTAAAAGTTCACTGATATTGCCTTTAAT
>JAUVEU010000081.1 GCA_030594645.1 Candidatus Aegiribacteria sp. | reverse complement strand
AGAAGGAGAACCAATTGAGAATCCCCTGTCCGGAGAGCTGACAAGCAGGACAATCAGCCTTAAGGATGACAGGATTGATCTATGGACATCAATTCTGCACGGAAGACGGACAAAACTGCAAAAAAGGCTATCGAACGTCATGAATGCGCTGGAAACACTTGTTTCTCCGGATACGTTCAGAATCTGGGGAAATCTGCTTCTATCGGAAAGGAACAACTCAAGAAGGGGATTAAAGAGAATATTGCTAACGGATTGGAATGGAGTTGAACACGATATCCCACTCAAACTATCGAAATCCCTCGTAGAGAACGCCCAGCGTTACTTCAGAAAAGCCTCCAATGCAGACATCGAGATAAATAATCTGAATGAACATGAAATCGCGATAACAGAGGAGATAACTACACTGGATGCTTCCCTCGCCGAAGCACCATCACTTTCGATTGGCGAATTGAACACTCTCCTGGGAGACTATCAGAAGAAAAACAGAAAGAAAACCAGCAGGCCCAGGGAGCATACACCATTCATACTGACAGGCGGCTGGAGATGTTTCGCGGGGCGGAACGCAAAAGATAACGATGAGGTTACTTTCATGATCGGCAAGAAGGGAGATTACTGGTTTCACGCCAGGGGGATTCCAGGAGCGCATGTTGTTCTCAAGCTTGACGGAAGGGTGGACAACCCTTCAGCAGAAGTCATACTTGAAGCAGCAGTGGCGGCAGCACGGGGGAGTGGAGTATCTTCGGGTGTAGTGCCTGTCGATTATACGAGGGTACAGTATGTCAGCCGTATAAGAAAAGGAAAACCGGGACAGGTGATCTATAAGAGAGAAAAGACTATTTTTGTTGATCTGGACAGGTTGCCACGAAAGAAACAAGTTTCGATCTGAATTCTGAGGAAGAGAGGGGAAACAGTCATGGTCAGCAACTTCACTGAAGAGCACAGGGGCATTTTCAAAACAGCGTACTTATTTCGCAACCTGGAACCTGCTGAACTTGAACTATTCATAGATAAGGCAGAATACGCTGAGTGGAACGCCAACAACATAGTAATCCGCGAAGACGATCCCGGTGAGCATCTATTCCTCTTACTGTCAGGCAAAGTACGTATTACAAAAAGAACCTATGAAGGCATTGAGCAGATTCTTGGAATCCTGAGCACCGGTGATTTCTTTGGCGAAATGGTTCTTCTCGATCACCGAAGCAGAAGCGCTTCGGTTTATTCTCACACCAAGATCGAATTAGCCAGAATACCTCATTCCGACATTTCCAATATTCTCACTGACAATCCCAGGATAGGGTTGAAAGTGGTGCGCGCTTTCTCCGAAGTTCTTTCACTCAGATTAAGAAACGCAAATGACAAACTGAGATCGCTGCCGTTCATCGAACGAACATTCTGATGGAGAATGATCTGGTCAGGCTTCAGGAGGTTGCTGAAAAACTGATCAGCTCCTGTTATTGCCCCTATTCGGAATTCCATGTTGCGGCGGTTATTGAGGACACAAACGGTAAGCTTCATTTCGGAGTTAACGTTGAAAACGCTTCATTCGGATTGGCTATCTGCGCTGAACGAAGCGCTCTGTTCAAAGCTGTTTCAGAAGGAATCAGAGATTTTAGAAGAATCCTTGTCTACTCACCCGATGGCTTCCCTATTCCCTGCGGTGCATGCAGACAGGTACTGGCGGAATTCTGCCGGGAGGATTTTCAGATAATCGTGGCTGGACCGGAAGAAACCCGAACCTACACTCTTGTCCAGCTCCTCCCCCACCGCTTCGAACTCAGTCCTTAACTCCACGCAATGAGAGGGATATCCGTTTTCTCTTTTCATCCACATCCAGCACTTTAACCGTAACTCTGTCTCCCACGGAAACAACTTCCGACGGATTCCTGACATATCTGTCAGCCAGCTGGCTGATGTGTACAAGTCCATCCTGATGAATACCCACATCAACAAAAGCACCGAAATTCGTAACATTGGTCACAATCCCGGGAAGGATCATATCTTTCGAAATGTCTTTCATAACATGAACATCGGCGAATTTAAAAAACTGAAAAGCTTCGCGGGGATCTCTGCCGGGTTTTTCAAGCTCTTCCATGATGTCATGAAGTGTAGGCAACCCTGCATCATCTGTGATAAAATCTTCAAGTCTGATTGAGTGTCGCAGTTCTTCAGACTCAATCAGTTCGCTCACTCCTGCTTCAAGGAAATCTGCCATTCTAAGCACGATCGAATAACTTTCTGGATGAACTGCGCTTGCATCAAGAGGATTCTGTCCACCACGAATCCTCAGGAAACCTGCTGACTGCTGATAAGCTGCTTCGCCAAGCCGTGGAACTTTCATTAGCTGTCTTCTGGATGAGAAGGGACCGTTCTCATTTCTCCACTTAACCAGATTACCCGCAACTGAGGGAGAAAGCCCCGATACATAGGAAAGGAGCTGTCGGCTAGCGGTATTTACATCAACACCAACATTGTTCACACAACTCGTGACAGTATCATCAAGGGCTTTATGCAGTTTGCGATTGTCCACATCGTGCTGATACTGACCGACTCCTATCGATTTAGGATCTATTTTCACCAGTTCAGCAAGAGGATCCTGAAGACGCCTGCCGATCGAAACAGCACCCCTTACTGTGATGTCATGATCAGGGAATTCTTCTCTGGCAACCTTGGAAGCGGAATATATCGAAGCTCCGCTTTCGTTCACCGAGACAACAGAGACTCCACCGGGAAAATCCAACCCCGCAAGAAACGCTTCGGTCTCTCTACCCGCAGTGCCATTTCCAACTGCAATGAATGAAACACCGTATTGCTTAATCAGCTGAAGAACAGTGCTGCCTGCCTGTTTTTTCTTTTCCTCTGACATGAATGGAAAAATAGCGGTATTACACTGAAGAACTCCCTGTTTATCCAGACAGACAATCTTGCAGCCCGTCCGGAACCCTGGATCAATCGCAATAACAGCTTTAGACCCAAGTGGTGCTGCCAGCAGGAGCTTTCTGAGATTCTCCGAGAACACAGCGATTGCTTCATCGTCAGCGGATTCTTTGCTCCTGAGTCTTGTTTCAGTTTCCATCGCTTTCGCAAGAAGCCTGCGGTATCCGTCCAGAACAGCTTCCTGAATCAACAACCCCTCTTCTGACCCGGGATTTTCTATCCAGTTCGATGCAACGATTTCAACTGCCCTTTCTTCCGGCACAGTAATTTTCAGGGAAAGTACATTCAGCTTCTCCCCTCTGAACATGGCCAGTACTCTATGCGAAGGACATTTCCCGACAGATTCCTCCCACTCAAAATAATCTCTGAACTTGGATCCTTCTTCCTCCTGCCCTGATCTGACGCGGCTTCTGAAAACTCCCTTTCCCCAGAAATATCGACGCATGGATTCTCTCGTCCGGGGAACCTCTGTAAGTTTTTCCGCAATAATATCCTGTGCGCCTGCAAGAGCATCATCCACGGTTTCAACGCCCTTTTCCGGATCAATGAATTCCATTGCGTATTCGGATGGATTCTCGCCTCTCTGAAGCAGTATCCTTTCCGCGAGAGGGTCCAGGCCCTTTTCACGGGCTCTGGTTGCCCGTGTACGCCTTTTGGGACGGAAAGGCAAATAAATATCTTCGAGTGTTGTGAGTGTTTCAGCATCATCAAGTTCTTTCTTCAGTTCATCCGTAAGCAACTCCCTTTCTTTGAGGGAGCGGAGGATTGCCTCTCTTCTATTATCCAGTTTTAAAAGCTGTTCAAGCCGGTCGCGGATAGCCGCTATCGTAACCTCATCCATACTTCCGGTTGCTTCCTTGCGATACCTTGCCATGAACGGCACTGTTGCTCCCTCCTGAAGCAATGAAACAGCCGCAGCAACCCTGTTACTGTTCAAACCAAATTCAGAAGATATCCTCCCCAGGTAAATGTTATTCATGAATTATCTCCAACCTGTCCAATGGACTCACTGCAGGATTCCGAAGATTCCGGATCACATGCGTATAGATCATTGTGGTTTCGATGCTCTTATGACCAAGGTATTCCTGTATCTCGCGAAGGTCCACTCCATCCATGAGAAGATGAGTAGCGAAACTGTGTCGAAGTGTATGAACACTGGCATGCTTCACCAGCCCGGCAGCCATGACAGCTTTTTTCATTGCCCTCTGAATACTTCCAGGGCTTAGATGATGTCTTCTTACTGTACCTGAACGCGGATCGGGTGAAAGACCTCTCGCTGGAAACACATACTGCCAACCCCATTCTTTCCCTGTTGACGGATATTTACGAGAAAGAGCATCCGGCATCCATACTTCCCCGGCTCCAGAAGCAAGATCATCCTCATGAATTTCCCTTACATGCCCCAGGTGCGAAACCAGATCAGGTTTAACAGCTTCAGCAAGCAGTGTTGTACGGTCATTTCCTCCCTTGCCGTCCCGGACAAATATCAGGTTGTTGTCGAAATCGATATCCTTCACGCGAAGTCGAACTACCTCCATCAATCTAAGCCCTCCACCATAAAGAAGTCGAAGAGCAAGCAGAGAAACGCCCGATGAATTCTCCAGAACCTTAATAACCTCTGAGGGAGAAAGAACGACAGGCAGCTTTCGTCCACGCTTGGCCCTGACAGTATCCCTGAGACCCTCCAGTTCCATTCCCAAGATATCCCTGTGCATGAAAAGAAGAGCGCTGAATGCCTGGTTCTGTGTGGATGCACTCACTTTCCGATCAATTGCAAGATATGTCAGGTAATTCCTGACACTCTCCGAACTGCTGGCATTAGTATCAATATTTTCGAGATACTTAAGATACCTCTCTACCCAATTCACATAGCTCTTCTCAGTACGATATGCATAGTGCTTCAACCTCAAACCTTCCCGAACTCTCTCGATAATATCAGCCGGTATACTGACAGTATTATCAGAACTTGCACTTCTTTTTCTAAATTCAAGATATATCCTGACAGCATCCTCTGCCTGCTCTATCTGCCAGTCTTCCCTCCCATCCTTTCGCAGTTGTTCAATAAACCTCAGCTTCGCTTTCTCGACAGACGGTTCCATATACCGATGCTTTAGTGTCCGATAGGCTTTCACCCAGCCGGAGTAGTACTGAATCATGTTCCCGGTAACCAACCTGTTTGAAAGGAGGTATTCACTATATTCATCAGCTGCACTCATATCAATTCTCCTTGTATATATATCCTAATATCTAATTGGATATTACATGCTAATTTGTTTATCCACAACCCCCAGCATAAATCTTGACAGTCGTACATATCTGAATGATACTAATAAACTAAAATAGAGTCAGAACAGCAATTAAGCAATCCTGACTGGAAAGTACGTATAGCTAATAATTGTTATACGTGTAAAAATAGGAAATATATGATACATGATTTTCCAACACTCATTCATAAACGAATTGATATGGCTAGAAATGGCACAAATGAAACAGTGATATGCAGGATGAAATCTGGGTGGGCTGTTTTAGGTGATGACCAAAGATTGAAAGGATATTCCCTGTTGCTCCACGACCCTGTTGTTGATAACCTAAATGCATTAAGCAAATTCGACAGAGCGCAATTTCAAAGTGACATGACTGTTATTGGCGATGCCTTAATGACCGTTCTGGAACCTTCGATAATCAACTACTCGATTCTGGGGAATACTGACCGTGCATTACATGCCCATATCCATCCAAGATATGACTCTGAAGAACCTGACAAGCGAAAAACTATCCCATTCATATACCATGTGTTGGAGATGCCGTATCTACGTTTTTCCTATGAACGAGACAAGGAGCTTATTCACAGACTTCGTGTTGAGATCGAGAAGAGAACATGAGCACGTATAACAAATCACTGCACTGGATTTTTACTCCGCTCCGCTGCGTAAAAACAATTGAGTTCAGACGTTAGGTGTCGAGAAACGAGAAAAATGGAAAATTACGAAAATAAACTATGGCCTTTGATTTATGATCAGGTCAATCATGGTCGTCATGAGCAGGAATTATCCTTTTATTCTTCGGAATTATCGTCATGTTCAGGCCCTATTCTTGAAGTTGCTTGTGGCACAGGCATGATCCTTCTTCCTATGCTTCACAAAGGGCTGGATATTTATGGCTTTGACGTTTCCTTGGAGATGCTCGATATACTCTCTGCAAAAGCAAGGAGCAAAGGAATCTTAGATATTCATAAGCGAGTTACTCAACAGAATATGGTTGATTTTCATTATGATAAGAAATTTGAAGCCATTTTCATTCCTGCCCGATCATTCTTGCATTTGCCAACTCAGGAAGAGCAGATTGCCTGCCTGAAAAATATTCACGACCATTTGCAGGATAAAGGGCGATTTCTTCTCAATTTCTTCACCCCAAACCTTAAAGCTCTCCTGAAACACGCTGAATCAAATAAGAAGCTGATCCCTTATGGTAGATTCCAGCATCCCGATACCAGAGAAAATATTGAGATGTCTTTCAGCCAGAAGAATGATCTGAGTAAGCAGATTCTATATATCACTTGGCGCTTTTCTTTCGGCGGAGAATCTCACGAAACAAAAATGCAAGTTCGGTGGATCTACAAAAATGAATTCCAGCTTCTCTTGCGATTTGCTGGATTTAAGATTTCCACCTTGTATGGAGATTTTGACAAATCCTCGTATCAAGGAGACAATGAAATGATCTGGGTGTTGGAGAAAGCTGGCACCTAACAAAGCGCTCCACCTGACCGCTATTCCGCTATGCTTCATAGCGGCAGGTGAGCTTAATCGTTATGTGAAAGGAGAATGAATTGAGGCTGCCCCCTTCTGAATGGTATAATGATCCGGAATACTGGGCAACTAATCGCGCCTTCATCTGGAATCAGAAACTAATTGAAATGTCCGAAGTCGCTACTGAAAAAATCGCAGAACTCCTAGAAATGAAACCAGGAGAATCAATCCTGGATATGGCATGTGGATTCGGAAGACACTCCTTAGCGTTATCCAAACAAGGGTACTCTGTCACCGGAGTTGATCTGAATTCAAACTTCATTCAGGAAGCTTCAGAAAAGGCAAAAAATATAGAGCTTGATGCCCGTTTCCTTTGTGCGGATATGCGGGATTTCGTGGAACCAGAGAGCTTTGACAATATTATCATCATGTATAACTCCTTCGGTTACTTTCTGGATCCACAGGAAGACCGGCAAGTCCTTGACAACTGTTTGCAGTCTCTGAAATCCGGGGGCAAACTACTGCTCTCAGTTGTGGGTCGTGAGCATATCATGCAGCACCAGAGTTCAAACCAATCTAGATACTGGCATGAAGCAGACGATGGAAAGATTTGGCTTATAGAAGCTAAAGCCAATGAAGATTGGACTTGGAATATTGTTCGATGGATAGTCCTCAAGGACAATAAGCGCCAAGAATATACCTATGGCTTCCGTATATATGACGAGCCCGAGTTGCGAGATTTATTGCTCTCTGTTGGCTATTCCCAAATCCAAGCATTTGGGAGTCTTAGTGGCAAACGTTACAACGATGAATCACATCATCTGATTCTTCGTGCACAGAAGCCAAAGGGAAATATATGAAGCACATAACAATCAGATTCAGTAGACTGGCATCATCATATTGTGGGATATGTTATTACCGGCTACTGATTTGAGGCGTTGGGTTATAAAGAAACGGAAAATATGAGAAAGATTGAAATTGTTGATTATGACCATCTATGGCCACAGTTATTCGAGGCGGAGCGAGACTTACTGCAACAGACATTGGGTAACGTTTGCATTAAAATCTTCCATATTGGGAGCACTGCTGTCCTAGAGTTAGCAGCAAAGCCGATTATCGACATTCTCATAGAGGTCACGGACGTTGAGGCACTCGATAAATTGAATGTCGAGATGAAGAGTATTGGCTACAATCCCAAAGGAGAGTTCGGGATACCAGGCAGAAGGTATTTCCAGAAAGGGGGCGATAACCGCTCTCATCATATTCATGCATTTACATATGGCGATTCTAATGTAATGAGACACATTGCCTTCCGAGACTACTTACGAACCCATCCAGAAGTTGCACGAGAGTATGGCGAACTGAAGAGAAATGTTGCAGATGCTTGTGAAAACGACGCTGGCAAATATTGCGATGGTAAGGATAGGTTTGTTAAACGTGTTGAGGCCATTGCTATGAAAGAGATTTCACCCAACAAAGCCACGTACTCTGACGAAGACTTCACTACGCTCCGTCTTCGCAGGTGATGGCGGACGTTAAGTTATTAATCTACTACGAGCTTTTCCAAACCAAATAATTCCGAACAAATTAGAAACCCTGCTTATTGAATCAAATACATTGGTAAGATATACTTGACATTATGTAAGAAATATATTACTATCGTCTTTGTGTTATCGTACCCTTAAAAGACGGAGGTCTATGATGTTGAACAGGCACGAAAAATACGCAATTTTCAATCTCTCTATTGTGGTAATTGGCATACTGCTATTCTTTCTGATCTGGCAAACCATGGAGATCAGCAAGGCATATGCCGGGTTAGCAGTACTTGGTTTTCAGGGCATTGGTCATCTTATCTTCCTGCGGAAGAATAACCCCTCAGAAGTCATAGAAGATGAGCGCGATATTTCTATTCAACAAAAGTCTTTCTCAGGTTCATCCTTCTTTGCATTTAGCTATTTCGTTATCATTTCCTTGGTGATTTACTTCAGCCATTCTGATACCGGAGTTGTCTCTGTTGATTATTTGCCTTTGTTTATATGGGTTGGTGTGGCTCTAAAAATTCTTGTGTCCTCTATCATTACCCTTGTACAATATCGACGGGGTACAAACTGTGGAATCTGCTAAACTAGAAAATCAAATCCGACGTTTACGTTTTGAGCATGGTGAAATGACGCAGCAGAAATTAGCTGATCTCGCTCATGTTACACGACAGACCATCATTGCCCTTGAGGCATCCAGGTATAACCCTTCTCTACTGCTTGCGCTAAGGATTTCAAAAGTGTTTGGAATGTCCGTTGATGATGTGTGTCAGTATCACGAATAGGTAGTTGTATCGCACAAAATCTTTGAAATACTTATACAACCCCGCCAATTCTCAGGAGGTTACTGGGTTAAATGCTACCGAGACCTCAGCTGATTCCTCAAATAGATATATGGGCAAAAACCTGTTTGTATCCCTCAAACCCCTTATGATTGAAGGCACGGAATATTATCGTCTTCACGGTAAGCTTGAAATTAGAACAAAAGCAATAAAGAACTTAACAATCAGTTCCAGCAGAATGTCAATACTGTTTTGGCTTGGCATCCATCTGCTGAACTGAAGCGTTCTACCCTTCAATAAGAAAAGCCTCGTCTTGCCATATAATAACATATTTGTTATCATATCTACATGAAATGGCAAATCAAATATTACAACCAAAGACTTGAGGATGAGATTCTCAGGTTACCAGCAGGTCTACTAGCCAGATACTTACGTCTCACAGATCTACTGATTGAATTTGGTTCGAACCTTGGCCTGCCGCATACAAAAAAGATTGAAACTGGCCTTTTTGAATTACGAGTTAAGGGCAAAGAAGGAATTGCCAGGGTTTTCTTCTGTACAAAAATTGGTAAGAAAATCATCATACTTCACTCATTTATCAAAAAATCTCAGAAAACACCCAACAAGGAAATTGAAATCGCCAGAAGAAGAATGAAGGAGGTGTTCGAAAATGAATCATTCTGAGTTAAAAGAGAAAGCACTGAAAAGCAAAAATGTGAAGGGTGCTTATGAGGCTCTGGAACCTGAATTTACCTTGCTTCATGAAATTTTGAAAGCACGACGTAATGCCGGGCTTAGCCAGGCAGAGATTGCAGAACGTATGGGGACAAAAGCCCCTGCAGTTACAAGACTGGAATCGTCTTTAAGTAGTGGTAAACATTCACCATCAATTGCTACATTAAAAAAATATGCAAATGCCTTAGATTGTCATCTGGAAATCAAGCTTGTAGCAAACAACTGAACCGGAAGGTAGAACAACCGGCTGCAGTAAACAAGCACTACCTTGTTCTTCCTCTCATTTCACTGCTTACTACTGAGCCAGAGCGTTATCTCAGATGAACAGGAGGTTGCAATACGAAACCTAAGAACCCTGTAGTAAAACGCGAGAAACATGGTGTATGCAATATCTGTCAAAAACACGGGGAATTAACTTGGGATCATGTGCCTCCTAAGGCCAGTTTCAATTTAGATTCTACAATTCTGCAAATATTATTTCAGGATATGTCTTCTCGAGTTGGACTTGGAAATCAATTTTCGATATCTCAAAATAGTGTCAAATTCAGAACAATATGCTCAAAATGCAATAGTGGTCTTCTTGGTAAGAAATATGATCCGGTTCTAAGACAGCTTGTTCGCTCGATAGCTATGATGGCTAAATCAAAACTTATTACGCCCAGGAAAGTCAAGTTTGCTACCAAACCACACCATTTAGCCCGTGCAATCTGCGGCCATTTGCTTGCTGCGAAAGGAGATGTGCAGAATACCGAATACGACAAACAAATGCGAAAGTATTTCCTGAGTAATGATATCCACACATCACTTGGGCTAAACATATTCTACTGGTTTTACCCCTATGAAGGCATAATTGTGGTTAGAGACATTCTTATGCCCGCAATCAGGGGTAGATTAAATGGCCCATATGCCGGATTCTCGATTCTGAAGTTTTTCCCACTTGGATTCCTAGTCTCAGATGCAGATACTTACGAAGATTTGAATAAGATGCCTTTGGCACAAAAAGGAAAAGAAACT
>JAUVEU010000126.1 GCA_030594645.1 Candidatus Aegiribacteria sp. | reverse complement strand
ATATCGAGGATGGGATGATCGCGGAGGAGGGAACACACAGCGAATTGCTGGAGAAGAACGGAAAATACAGAAAACTCTATGATATGCAGTTCTCCCATGAATGAAACTGTGCTGATTCGTCTTCATTCACTCGGTGATGTTGTGCTCGCTCAGCCTGTTGCGACGTATCTATCCAACTCTTCCAAAGTGAAATTTGTAACATCGGAGCTATATACACCTGTTGTTGATCGAATGTCGGGTGATATAGAAGCAGTTCCTTACCCAACGGATGCAGGACCATTTGAGTTGCGGAGAATATTGCGGAATATATCCCCCGGAATACTGATTGATCTACAGTGCAATTTTACCACCAGGACGGCGACAAAAGGCATGCGGGTTTCGGGAAAGTTCAGAATGAACAGAAAACTGAGGCATGAGATACTCGGAGGAAGCTCAGATACAATGCCTTTGCGGAGCGGTGAATTTCTCAGAACTGCGGGATTGAGCGGTGAGATTGATCCTGTTCTTGAAAGGAGACAATTTCCCGCTGATAATCGCCTGAGAGTTGGAATAGTAGTCGGCGGCAGATGGCGTCTGAAATCAATTCCCCACAGCGTTATATCCGAAGTATCAAGGCTTTTCATTGACCTGCACGACGCAGAGGTAATTCTTATAGGTGATGAGAAAGACAGAATGAAAGCTTACGATACAGCGGCATCAGCGGGAAGAGAGCGTATTAAAGTGTGCGCAGGGGATGGGGGAACAGGCAAACTGATCGAACGGATTGAAACGATGGATCTGCTGATCTCTCCTGATTCCGGCCCTGCTCATCTTGCGAAAGCTCTTGGAGTCCCGGTTCTTGTAGTTTTTACATCCACTTCTCCCGCGCTTGGCTTCTGGAAACAGGAGTATTCCGGGAACTATATGGTCAACGGTCTGCAGTGCAGGCCATGCCACCGTCACGGCGGAAAAACCTGTCCGACCGGGACGGAGATGTGCAGAAAAGGGCTGGTTCCGCACAGGATGGTAAAAAAGGCTATGGAGATGCTGCAATCATGAGAACACCGATGATGCAGCAGTTCATGGAGATCAAGAAAAAGTACAAAGATGAGATACTTCTATACAGGATGGGTGATTTCTATGAGACTTTCTACGAAGACGCAAGAACAATATCAAAAGTCCTTGGAATAACACTCACCTCAAGGGGAAAAAGCAGAGATACAGGTGATAGCATTCCTCTTGCCGGTTTTCCATGGCATGCTCTGGACGGCTACCTTTCAAGGCTTATTAAAGCGGGGTATCGAGTTGCTGTATGTGAGCAGACTGAAGATCCCGCGCAGGCAAAGGGGCTTGTGAAAAGGGATGTAATCGAAGTCATTACCCCCGGAACACTGGTAAGCGGATCAGCACTCGACGAGCGAAGAACATTCCTACTGTGTTCAGCTGTTTTTAATGAATCGGGAAAAGGCGGGCTTGCTTTCTGTGATATTTCAACCGGTGAGATCGAAGCCGCGGAAATTGATTCAGCTCTGCTGCCAGGTGAAATTGCCAGAAAAACTCCATCCGAGCTTCTTGTGTCAGATGATCAGAAGATCGACCCGCTGTCAAATTGTGAGATTACACGGCTTGAAACCTGGAAGTTCGACAATGACACTGCAGTATCGCAGATAGAGACGATTCTTGAACTATCGGCTCTTGAAGGGCTGGGGCTTGGGATTCACAGCCCTGCTATATCCGCTCTTGGAGCACTGCTGGCCTATATCCGGGATACGAAGAAAATGGATGTGGCACACCTGAGTTTCAGCGGGATGTACAGAAGGGATGACTGCCTGATAATTGACAGGGGCAGCGCCCGTTCACTCAACATCACTGAAGCTCCTCCGGGAGAAGAATCCGGAATCCTATCGGACATAACAGATGAGACCAGAACATCCGCAGGAAGCAGAGAGTGGAGAAAATGGCTCCTGTCGCCTCTGCGGGATGTTGAAGAAATCCGGAGAAGACATGATTCGGTGGAGTGGTTTATTGAATCATCATCCGTTCTTTCCAATATACTGGATATTCTTGATGATACGGCGGATCTTAAACGTCAGGCGGGTAAGCTGGGAACTCTAAGGTCCGCGCCGAGGGATATAAGAGCCATAGCGGACACACTTGCGATGCTTCCTGAAATAGTCAGGGTGCTGAAGGATGCTGAACCGCCACTCCTTCACGAAATGGCTTCAATCGATGTTCTTGCAGATTTATGCAAGCATATAGAGTCAATCCTTACAGAGAATCCTCCCGCAAGATTATCGGATGGAGGTGTCATTAGAGAAGGGGTGTCTGAGGAACTGGATGAATACAGAGATATCCATTCGGGTGGTCACAACTGGATTAAATCCAGGATCGAGAAGGAAAAGGAATCTACAGGCATACCGAATCTGTCAATAGGGTGCAACAAGGTTTTCGGATACTATATAGAGGTTTCCAACAGCCATCTTTCAAAGGTTCCCGAGCATTACATAAGGAAACAGACTCTTGTCAACGGTGAGCGTTTCATAACTCCTGAGCTTAAAGAAGTTGAATCAAGGATTTTCAGAGCAGGAGATGAGATTGAAAAACTGGAAAACGCGCTGTTCAAGGATCTCAGGGAAGAAGTCGCGAAGAAAATAGACGGAATCAGAAATGCCGGCAGAATGCTTGCTCAGCTTGATGTTCTTCTATCACTGAGTGTGCTTGCTTCAAAAAGGGGATATGTCAGACCGGAACTGCTGAAATCACCCGGAATTTCAATCAGTAATGGGAGACATCCTGTTCTTGATGTTCTTCTTCCCCAGGGTGAATGTGTTCCTAACAGCCTTGAACTTGACCGGACAAGAAGGATTCTGCTCGTGACAGGTCCAAATATGGCTGGAAAATCGACCTATCTAAGGCAGGTCGCTCTGCTAATAGTACTTGCTCAGTCCGGTTCCTTCGTACCGGCGGAATCGATGGCTTTCTCTCCGATCGATAGAATATTCACGAGAATAGGTTCTGCTGACAGAATTACGAGAGGGCAGTCCACTTTCCTTGTGGAAATGGCTGAAGCCGCGGCTCTTCTTAATTCAAGCACACCTGACAGCCTGGCCATACTCGATGAAATCGGCAGAGGCACAAGCACTTATGATGGTCTTTCGCTTGCATGGTCGATGATCGAGTATCTGCATGACAGCACCACTCACAGACCTATGGTTCTTTTCGCCACTCATTACCATGAACTGACGGTTCTCTCAAATTATCTTCCAGCTGTAGCCAATGTAAACGTAAAGGTAAAAGATACAGGGGGAAAAGTTGTGTTTCTCTACAGTGTGGAGGAGGGAAGCACCGATGAATCTTACGGTATACATGTCGCGTCAATGGCAGGAGTACCTTCTAAAGTAGTCAGAAGAGCGAGAAAAGTCCTTTCAGATCTGGAAGCCGGACGCCACCTTATTCCAGGCGGCTTTTCAGAGGATCAGATGGAACTTCAGCTGAATGAGCCGGAGCCGGAAGATCCACTTATAGAAGAGCTGAAGAAGATCGATCCCGATTCCCTCACACCGCTTAAGGCACTTGAAATCCTCTACGAACTTCGTGACAGACTAAATTGAATAGTCATAGGATCGAATGTCACTATCTTAAGGCTTTCGATATTGTGATCGATATGCTAGTTCATTAAATTGTGTTAATGCAAAATAACCTTTCATAGTGCAAGCAGAACTAACATATTCCGGCTCATCAATCGCACTCTACATCCTCATCCACATGTACTGTAAGACCTATAGGTCCATTAGTATTCGTGCGATTCTTTCTCCATGATGTAAAAACATAGGTGTCGTCCCCTTCAGTGAACGTCTGAAGATCGAAGGCCTGCATCGCGTCCAAACCGACTTGGTAATTATCATAGATGTCTATGGAGAAGTCGTCGAAATTGGAATCTCCGGTTGTGTCTTCTCCGAAGGGATCCAGAAATTCCGAAAGATCGAAAAGTCGAAGACCATCGACTCCTCCCGCGAGGTACACGTGTATAGTTGGCGGATCATCAGACGAATTGGATGCAACTCCGATCCCGAAAGTCTCCCCTGGAAACGATCCCCCGTCTGCCTTGGAAATAGCATCATCATCTACATCTCCCGAGCCATGCCAGCCCCAGTCGCCGCCTATCGCGTCATCCTCACAGGGCCTTGTGTCACCATCCCACTGCCAGACGTGCTGAGGTGCATTGGGCTTCGAAACATCGCACACTATGAAGCCCATAGTTCTGTTCGAAAAGAAGAGAAGACGGCAGTCGACCTGGATGGTGTCAAGATCTGAGAACGTGCTGCTGCCTCCCTCGAGTATGGCGGCCCTGTGAACGTCTCCCAACTCTCCTTTTGTATCCTCGTCGTAATACCAGCCACCGTACTGAGACACCGCGATGCGAGAGACAGTCCTGTCAGTGGAATCTGTAGTATCGGGATCCCATATGAGTACTCCTCCGTTATGGTTAGTCGTATAGCAAAGTGATCCATCGAATTCGCTGCCGTACCGGAAGTGCTGAACATAAGTCACCCAGGCTCTGGCCTCAGACGGTTCATGCCTTGCTCCGTAGTACAGGTAGGGAACATTGAAAGTGCTTTCATCATCGAACCGGCTGCTGTCGCTGTCAAAGCTGGCAAGCAGAATCACGTTCTGCAATGGATTGGAGAACTCCGTTGAAATAGCGTAGTCCTGCTCAGCAGACGGGGGAAGTTCAGCAACATAGTAGACATCTCCATGATCATCTTCGTCACATTTAAAGCAGTTGTCGATAACAACCAAGAGCGAATCCTGATTCCTCTCTGTGAGGCGAACGATACTTATCGATCCTCCGTAGGTTGCATCGGCTGTGGTCGGTATCACAAGGCATGACTCCTCACCGGTTCCAGCAACATCCAGATCCATGAAAGTCGGTGACCAGGCAACGGGGTCAGCAATGCTGTCAACTTCGACATTGACCTCATCCTCGAATGTGAGTCTGTTGTTTCCGGTGTTGAATGAGTACAACCTTACACCGTCCAAACCATCGGTGATCGCGATGAGCAGGGTTGACTCCTCCTGCAGGCTGTCACCTTCCAGGAACAATACCTCCGCCACTGCCAGCTTTGCTCCCCTGTACTGGTTCCCCTCGAAATCGGCATCGTCGATGGGAGACCAAGTGTCTGCAAGCGCGAGACCGCCCAGGCTGAGCAGTACAACTGCCGGCAAGAGTGTTTCTACAAAAGCTCTGTTTGATACTGAAGTAATCATAACTTCTCCTTCCATCATTTAAGGACATTACTCCTGAATTCGCCAGATGAGCTTCTTCAACAGGTAGAGCAGGATGCCGGGGATACTG
>JAUVEU010000018.1 GCA_030594645.1 Candidatus Aegiribacteria sp. | reverse complement strand
ACTGAAATCTCCTGAAAATCACTCATTCTCACGATATTCTGGCACGAAAAAGGTTATCACCCGGTTCAAAATTCCGTACCAAAACAGTGCCACCCACCAATAAAAGTGACAAACGACGTTTTTGAAGAAATCTCGTCGGGGGAGAGGGCATTCAGTTCATCCGAACAACTTGACATCCTGTTAACTTTCCGTAATCCTTTAAAACAGGAGGTGTCTTATGTATAGAAGAATCCTGCCTTTGCTGATAATCAGTTCCATCACAGTCACATATGCTGATTCCGCTACTCAGACCGACTGGTCAGGAGGCTCCGGTGTCTGGGGACCGGTAACCGAATTCGGCATCGAGTTCTACTCTGATTCCGGGATAGCATGCTACAGCGTTTCTGGAGATATCGCGCTTGGAATGATCGATGATGTCGTTGGTCATAACGTGGCGTGGGACTTCGATGGCGCAGCTTCCGTATACTCTGAGGACATCGATGGTGATGGCGACATGGATATCCTCGGTGCTGCCTACATTGACGACAACATAACCTGGTGGGAGAACCTGGACGGCTCCGGGACATCATGGACTGAGCACACCATTGATGACTACTTCTATGGTGCCATATCGGTCTATTCGGAGGACATCAACGGTGATGGCGACATGGATGTCCTCTGTTCTTCCACCTGGGACTACGGAATCGCCTGGTGGGAGAACGTCGACGGCACGGGGACATCCTGGATAGAGCACACCGTTGACGGGGACTTCTACTATGCTATGTCCGTATACTCGGAAGACATCGATGGTGACGGTGACATGGATGTCCTTGGAACTGAATACGATGCCGACAAAATAACCTGGTGGGAGAACCTGGACGGTTCCGGGATTTCATGGACCGAGCATACCATTACTGGTGGTTTCTTAGGTGCATGCTCCGTTTACTCGGAGGACATCGACGGTGACGGTGATATGGATGTCCTCGGTGCTGGCGGATCTAATTACAAGATCGCCTGGTGGGAGAATGTGACAGGATCGGGGACTTTATGGATTACGCACACAGTTGAGGATTACTTCAAGGATCCCCGGTGTGTGTACTCGGAGGATATCGACGGTGACGGCGATATGGATGTTCTCGGTGCTGCTGAGCAAGGCATTTACGATGATATAAGCTGGTGGGAGAACGCCGACGGCAGCGGCACATCATGGGTCAAGCACATCGTCCACAGTTACTTCTTTTTAGGTGCAAGCTCCGTATACTCGGCGGATATGGATAACGACGGTGATATGGACATCCTGGGAGCTGGCTACTATGAGGCCGATATACACTGGTTTGAGAACCTGGACGGTTCTGGGACATCGTGGAGCAGTCATCTCGTTTACGGAAGCTTCGGCGGCGTAAATTCCGTGTACTCGGAGGACATCAACGGCGATGGCATCATGGACGTTATCGGTGCTGCCAGGACCGGGGACGAGATAGCCTGGTGGGAAGTCATGAGTTATCCTTCTGAAGGCACTCTGGTGTCGAGTGTTCTCGATGTCGAATGCAGCCCTGTCTGGAGTACTATCGACTGGTCAGCCCTTGAACCAGCAGAAACATCAATCGGTTTCCAGGTGCGATCCTCTATTGATCCCGATTCCGGAGCTATGGGGCCCTGGTCTGATACCTTCTATGTGCCCTGCAATCTGCTGGGTATCCTTACCGATGGAGAGCAGTACGTTCAGTACAAAGTAATCCTTGAAACCTCTGATCCTGATATTACGCCTACCCTGAGCGATGTGATGCTTACCTGGGATCCTCTGGGTATTTCCGGAGATACCGGGCCTAACTCCTTCGAACTGCTTCCCTTCTATCCTAATCCTGCCTGCAGCGTTCCATCGGTGAGATTCGGTCTGCCTGAAGTTTCAGCAGTAGAACTTTCCATCTTCGATGTATCTGGCAGGCTTCTCGAACAGATTTCCACGGAAGAGTATCCTGCAGGATATCACAGCGTATTCCTTGACGAACTCTCACCCGGTATCTACTTCTGCAGGATGGTTTCAGGGAACTTTACTGCAACACAGCGCTTCGTGGTGATAGAGTAGCCAGAACACTCCGGTATCCTGTGCTACCTGTTGGGGATGCTCATCTGGTGGATTTTGAAGCATTTACATTAACATGAAGGAGGAGAAGTAATGGTTACATCAGCATCATGCAGAGCTTGCGGAGGAATAATCATCCCTGCAGTAGTACTGCTCTGCCTGAGCAGTCTCGCGCTCGCGGACACGTGGGATTCCATCGAGGATGCAAACTTTTCGGGGAACCAGTACTCAGGAGCGAAGTTGGCAGTAGCAGAGGTGATGTTTCTGGAGGGTGACAGCCTGCAGGAGGAGTCGACCCTACTCGTCGCAATCACCGATGGCTTAGACGCTGTAAGATTATACTCATTCAACACCGGAAACAACAGGCTCACATTCGAGGATGAGGTCAATGTCGAGGTCGACAGCATCGATGATCCCATTGCCTGGTCACCGATCTTCATGGATCTGGATGTTGCTGGTGACGGTGAGGAGTCATGCCTTGTGATACCGACTATGGCCGAAGGGACTGAAGGAGGATCAATAAGTATCGTTCGTCTCACTGAGAGGGATCAGGATTCGCTCTTGGTTGTTATCGACAACTGCTTCAAATGTGACAACGGTGACCATGGGAATGTCTACTATGTCGCCGAGCTTCCCTCGTCTGCTGTGTGGGACTACGCGATTTCAACAGAATTCGCCAATCCATTACAGCACGTGATATTGCTTGCCAGCTTTGACAGCGACAGCAGCCGATTCGATGACGATAGTACGTTCACTGTTCCCTATCTCTACTACGGGGCAAGGCATGCAGCGCCGAAGGCCAGACCCTGGGTGACTACTGTTCAGCGCTTCCGGTACGGCAGTGAATTCGATGGACCACTTTGCTATACGACTTGCCATAATGGAGGGGTACTCATCTGGGATCCCGCGGATTCCAATGCTACTACTGTCTCCCGAATCGCGGCATCTCAGCACGGTGGCTGGGAGTACGAGCCGGGAGAGGATATAGATGGAGAATTGGGCGATGTTCACAGGGCTGTCGTGCTCGAGGGCGGCAGCAGTACGTTCTCAGATCTCGGCAGCATCCAGGTCGAGAGCCGTCTTCTCTTCTTTTCGAACAGAACTATGGGATTCATAGTGTGCGATGTTTCGAAGCCCGATGCCCCTCAACACGTATGGCAGTGGGACTGTGACACAAGGCCATGTGAGGGCACAGGAATAGACCCGGACTGGGACTGGCACGGATCAGGAAATGTGGATGATGATACTATTTCCCAGGCAGACGCCGGATCGTTTCCAGGGGAGACTTTCGGGATCGGAGTTGCATCCAATTCATCTGATGATCCGCCAACCATACACGTGTACCTCGCGGGAGGGGTCGACGGTCTTCGCCTTTTCGATCTCTCGGAATTTCTGGATCCCTTCGGAGAAGACACAACCGGAGATTCCAACTTCGACGACTTCTCCATAGACAGCTATGACAGCTATGAAGTCGATGATTTCGAGATGCAGGCCTTCGACCTTCAGACGTTCACCGAAGGGGATGACACCTATGTTTTTACATCATGGAGAAAGAATCGCGAGGACGATGATGGACCTATAGGCCTTACCGTTCATCTCGACGAGGATGTCGTAAGTGACTAACGATTCGGAGCATGTAAGATTTTATCATACGATAGAATGGTGATTTTACAAGAACACAATTCAATGAACTACCACATAAATCACAATATCGAAAGGCTTAAGTTAGTGACATTCGTCCCTGTCACTATTTAAAACTGCGATTCTGGCTGCTGCTTCCACAGGTGTCAGGTGTGTGGTATCAATCCGGTTCGGTAGCGAATCATAGTGCTGTTTTCGTACTGAAAGGAGTTTGAGCAGTGCGGTCCCATTGAGAGCGAGGGGCCGTTTTCCATTCTGGTGTTCTCTTCTCATTTGAAGAGTTTCAGGAGAAGCGTTAAGAGTGAAAAGAATTCCCCGTTCTTTGACTGACAAAAGATTTGTTTCATTAAGAAGGGAGCCGCCTCCAAGCGCGAGAATCATTCTTTCATTCTTTTTCAGCAGTCGCTCCAGACTGTCGGATTCCAGTTCTCTGAATTTTTCTTCTCCTGATGTTCTGAAAATCTCGGATATTCGCATTCCCGTGAAAGATTCAATAACGGTATCCAGATCGTAAAAGGGCAATTCAAGCATGGATGCGAGAATGCATCCTGTTGAAGACTTGCCCGAAAAGGGAGGGCCTGCAATAAAGATTGAGGCAGTTTGAATGTTATGCTTTTTCATGGAATGATGATAACACATTAAAACAGGTTGCGGGAGAGAAACATTTGTCTTTTGAATGACATCAGATACGCAGTACCAGCTTGACGGATAACACTAATGAGTGTATTGAGTTCAACGTCTGTTAACATGGTGAGATAGCTGGGAGTATCATGACCAAAGAAGAGCTTGCATGTGAAGTAGCTGAAAGAACCGGTGTTAGTCGAAAAGATACGCGTACTGTTCTTACAGCGCTCCTGGAGACCATCACTGAGCGCCTCTGTGCCGGGGAGACTATTTACCTTCGAGGATTCGGATGTTTCGAATCAAAGGAAGGAAGAAAAAGGAGAGCGCGCGATCCGCAGGGCGATGGTATAATTGAAATTCCTCCTCGAATACGACCTGTATTCAGGCCATATAACGATCTTAAGCAGTCCATACAGGCAAAGCTTGGGAAAAAGGTAAAAGTTGATTTCCTCTGTCTTACCGCAAAGAATGCGATGAAGGTATCCGTTGTCGGTAAATTCAATAACTGGAATGAAAACAGAAATCCGATGCAGAGACTTCCTGACGGAAGCTGGGTAGCGGAGATAGATACGGTATCAGGACAGACTTTGAAATACAAATACTGGATTGACGGGAAGCTGGAGAGCGATCCGGCATTTCCGATTGACTCAAACGGCAGCACCATGAGGCAGATATAATGGCAACAAGAAAACGGCAGTCAGCAAGAAAAAGAAGAACTCGAAAGCGAAAAGTAAACCGTCTGCGCAACATCTCTGTTGTCCTTTTCTTTTTCCTTGGTGTTGCTCTTGCGATAATACTTGCGATCCCTTCGACTGAATTTACCGGTCAGATTCGTGCCTATCTTATTGAGCATCTGGGCTACCTGTCCATCCTTCTTCCACTGTTTCTTTTTCAGACCGGAGCCTGGCTGCTTGATCTTAGGATAAAAAAAGTCGGATTCAGGATTTTATCAGGAATAGCCGTTATCGGATATTTCTTCACGGCTGTTATTGATCTGGTGATAAGTCGACTGTCCGGTGTGTTTCATGATATTCCAGGAGGCAGTATCGGAGGCGGACTCGGTGATATACTTGTCCCGCTTATCGGAGCTCCGATCACATTCCTGATCCTTTTCACAGCATTTGTAGCATCTCTTGTAGCTTTCACAGGTTGGGATATCGGCAGAGATTTCCAGTCTCTCGCAGACAGTTTTTTAAGGCTGCTCGGCGGTATGAAGCAGAAGAAGATGAAGGGGAAGAATATTCGATCAACAGGAGAATCAGGCACTTCTGCTTCAAACGCATGGTCAAGAGATCAGAGCGAAGAAGCGGTTACGGATCTTCCATTTATGTCGGAAGGAATTCCTGATGAACCTTCCCTTGATCATAAGAACAAAATCGATATATCAACGAAGAAAAGGCGTGCGGTCAGCCCCGTACATGTTTCAGGAAAACCACGAACTACAATGAGAACAGATCAGCAGGATGCTGCCGGTTTTGTCATTCCTCCCATTTCCTGCCTTGATCTGCCTGATGAGCGTTTAAGGAAGAGAACTTCACCTCAGATGATGAAGGAGCAGGGTGAACTCCTTGTTGAAAAGCTGGATGATTTCGGGATTGAATGCCAGATCGAGAACAGTTATCCCGGTCCTGTGATTACCAGATTCGAAGTCACTCCCGGACCCGGAATTAAAGTGAACAGATTCGTATCTCTTTCAGATGATCTTGCCCTGGCTCTGAAAGCCCGCAGAATTCGCATCCTGGCCCCTATACCGGGGAAGGGAGCAGTGGGAATTGAAGTTCCGAATCCTTTCCCGGAAACTGTTTATCTCAGAGAAATAATGGATTCTATTTCAAATCAGCATTTGCCTATTGCGCTCGGAAAAAAGATCGAAGGAGAACCGTTCATTGCGGATATAACCACAATGCCTCATCTTCTGATAGCGGGAGCTACAGGCTCTGGAAAGAGCGTTTGCATGCATTCCATTATTGCATCTCTTCTTCTTACCAGAACCCCCGCGGAAGTCAGACTTGCGATGATCGATCCGAAAATGCTCGAACTTTCGATTTACGAAGGCATTCCGCACCTGTGGGCACCCGTAATTCTCGAAACGGACAAAGCGACGTTGCTGCTGGACGCACTGGTTTCAGAGATGGAAACCCGATACAAAAGACTCTCCAGAATTGGAGTGCGATCCATTACTGAATTTAACGCAAGAATTTCGGCTGAGTCTGAAGATGAACGCATTCCATTTATTGTTGTATTCATAGATGAGCTGGCCGACCTCATGTTCACCGTATCAAGGGAAGTTGAGCCAGCCATTGCAAGGCTTGCTCATATGGCCAGAGCTGTAGGCATTCATATGGTTCTTGCGACACAGCGACCTTCAGTTGATGTCATCACAGGTGTGATAAAGGCGAACTTCCCGTCAAGGATCGCGTTTAATGTCCAATCGAAAACAGATTCACGCACAATACTGGATATGAACGGTGCGGAAAAGCTTCTTGGCAAGGGCGATATGCTGTTCCTTCCAACAGCAACACCTGAACCGGTCAGAGTTCACGGTTCGTTTATCACGACTGAGGAAATCAGAACAATCGTAGAGCATTTAAGAGATCAGCCTGAAATTCCGTTTGAATTTGAACTCCCTGATGAAATTGGCGGGAACCTTATGGATCCATGTGCGATAAAGATTGATGACCCGCTTTTTGAAAAAGCAAAACAGGTTGTTGTTCACACTCAGCAGGGTTCAGTGTCCATTATTCAGAGAAGACTGAGAGTTGGATACTCCCGTGCAGCCAGTCTGATCGATATGCTGGAGCAGGCGGGTGTTGTGGGTAAGTTTCAGGGCAGCAAAGCAAGAGATGTCCTTATAACCCCGGACGAGCTGGAGGGAACCAGTGAAAGTGATGAATAAAGTATCAATTATTTTACTTGCCATTATTGTGATTGCCACCTCCTGTGGTCAGGGAAACGAGAGCGTTGATCGGTCCGGCATGACCGTCGGTGATGATGACGCGTCGATTTTTGCAAGAGCTTCCCAGCAGTATTTCAGAGGAAGCCTTTCCAGTTCCAGAGAGAACTTCAACAGTCTCATTTATCGTTTTCCGGATTCACCTCTCAATCATGACGCACAGCTTGCAGTACGAAAAATTGATTTTGAACTGTCCGGAAATCCGGATCTGTATGAGCCTGTAAATCAGAATCATTTTGAATTAACTCCATTTCCAAATGTTGCTGTTGTCAGCACTCCCGCAGTGTCTGCGAGTATTATTCAGCTTGAAACACTCCTCATTTCCGCCGGTGCTTCACCTGCTGTTATTGAGGATTATGGTGCGCCGGATGTAACATTAGTTCTTTACCCTGAGGGTTATCTTATTCAGGCTAATATTGTATCTGATTCATTATCCTCCTGGCTTTCATCACATTCATCAGTACCGGTTCAACCCGGTGGGGACATTATCGAGACTGTCGCGCCTCACCATGAGGGAGTTGTAATCGTTATCGGAACGGATGCGATTGTTGATGCTTCATTTTGATTGAATCCTGTTAACCCGGTTTTTGAAAGGACTGAACAGGTATGCTGTATATTGCACTATTATCTTCAATTATCGCTGTCTCTCCCCTGGAGCCATTGCTTGAGAAGATGCAGAATGCCATTTTCATGACCGGTTCCTTTTCTCAGACGGATACCTGGGCGCTGACCCTTGAGGAGGAGATATCTTCCGGCACAATGTACATAGCTCATCCGGATCTGTTTCTTCTGAAGTACACCGATCCACAGGGTGCTGAAACAGGATACGATGGATCATGTTTCTTTACAGTTGAACCGGATATAAGGCAGGTGATAATCTATCCGGGGCGGGAACCCGGCAATTTTCTTCACATGATAGAAAAATGTGCTGATTCATCTGCTGCGGAAACTGTTGAATTTAACAGAGACAGTCTGCTTGTGCTTCTGGAGGGAGATTTTGGGGAGGGTATCACCCGCATGAGTGTCGGATTTACAGCATCGGACAGTCTCCCTTTCCTCTTCTCGACAACCGATGTAAACGGCAACAGCACATTATATCACATGTGGAATATTGAGATTGAAAACAGTTTTACCGAGAGTATTTTTGATATGGATGTCCCTGATGGTTATACGGTTATCAATCCGGGGGAGATATAGGGTTGTCCTCTGTTTTTCTGCTTACTCTAGGATGCCCGAAGAACGAAGCTGATTCCGACTCATTTGCCGGCTGTTTTTCTGCTGCGGGCTGGGAGATAGTTGATAACTCCGAAAAAGCGGATCTTATCCTTCTGAACACCTGCGCGTTCATTCAGCCTGCTGTTGAAGAGTCACTCGAAGCGATAGCTGAGGCTATGGAGTGGAAAAACTGCAAAACCGGCAGAAAACTCATACTTGCGGGTTGTCTGCCAGGCAGATATCGGAACGATAACTCCGGCGGACTTGAAGATTTTGATCTGATTACAGGTCCCGGTGATACAGCTGCACTCAGGGACTATCTCTCCGCTTCCGTTTCTGCCGGACCGGTTCCGGTTGAAAGTATTTATCACAGATATCTGAAAATTTCCGAGGGATGCTCGAATAATTGTTCCTTTTGCACAATTCCCCTTATCAGAGGGAGCCGTGTTGACAGGAATTTTGAGAATATACTGATGGATGCAGAACATCTGACGGAACAGGGCGCTCTGGAGATCGGAATTGTCGGGCAGGATACCGGCAGCTGGAAAAGCAGCAGAGGCGGAATCTCACATCTGGTCTCCCGCCTTGCTTCAACATATCCGGATGTATGGTTCAGACTCTATTATATTCACCCTGCGCATTTCCCGGATGAATTTCCGGATTTAATAGAGAAGCACCATAATATCATGCCCTATATCGATATGCCCATTCAGCATGTTTCTAACAATGTTCTGGAAAGGATGGGCCGTCCTTATACGGAAAAATATCTCAGAAATATGTTTGATAGCTTCGATAAATCGAATACTGAGCTTTCCGTCAGAACGACTGTGATTGCAGGGTATCCGGGGGAGACGGATGCTGATTTTGATATGCTCATTGATTTCCTTTCTGATTATGATTGTCTCAGAACGATCTCGGCATTTCCATACTGGCATGAAGAGGGAACAGAAGAATATTCCAGAAATACTCCTGCGGATATGCCGGGACCGAATACCGTCCAGTCGAGATTAATGGGGATTGGTGATGTATCGGATCGAATTTATTCGGTCTGGGCAGAAAAAATTGAGGGAAAAGTAATAGAAGTTCTTGCTGATACAGCGGAACATGGGCACGGACGGCTGGATGCGCCTGTCGTGGACGGAGTGTGCATCTTTGACAGGATTGTTGAACCTGGACAGATAATCAACTGCCGTGTCAGCGAATGTTTTGGATCGGAGATGATTGTTGAAGTACTGCGGTAAAACCGGGAGTGGCGTTGAGATTGCTCCGGTTTTATCTTTAGTTCTATTGTGAGTGCGCATTAGTTTTATTACCTGAAGTCGGTGAAGCCTGCTTCTGGTATGGTGTTCAACTGAGGATATGAAGGAACTGAAATGAATACAATTCTGCTGACCATTGTTCTTGCTCTTACACCGTCAAATATGGAACTCGCTGAAGAGGCGCTTGTAATATCAAGTGAAGCTCTTTCGGACATTCTGGAATCTTATAATGTACAGGATGTTATGATTGAAATTCTCGGTGAACATTCTGGAGGATGGTTCGTTGAACAGACACTTACCTCAGTGCTTTGTGATAACGGTATCTCGATAATAAGCTCAGTTTCCGATTCATCATCCCGTTCTTTCGATCGTCTGATGATTCGACCGATGGAAATTGTTGTAGAATACGGAGATGTCAGTAGACCATGGCTGATTGGAAGCAAACGCATTGAGAGAATTGCCAGATGTGAGATTTCTGCAACTCTGGTCGATTCAGACGGGAAGATTGTTACAACCGCGAGAACGAACGGTACCGCGGATGACGTAGTGTCATGGTCCGATGTTTCTACCCTCAGTGGGTCTGCTGAATGGGAATGGCTGTCAAGGGAACTGCCTGAAGATTCGGGTTCTTCCATTCTGGAGCCTTTGATTGTTTCCGGTGTGGTCGCCAGCCTTGTCTATCTGTTCTATTCCAGCAGAGCCGATTAGAAAAGTAAATTGATTTCTACTCCCTTGACCCGTTTCATGACAGCCCTCGTAACAGCTGCTGTTTTGTTTTCAGTATCATTTGCCTGCGATAATAGTCCTGACAGCAGCAGTCTGGAAGAAGCAAGGCTGCTCCGGCAGTCAGGACGTTATGTGCAGTCAGTGATGCTTTTTGAAGAACTGGTGGTCAGGGGAGACAGCCAGCCGGGGTTACTGCTGGAATTTGCGGAAACAGCTGTTCTTGCAGCTCAGGCGGAAAGAAGCTCCCTTTACAGACAGAAAGCCAGGGAAGCGGTCCTAATTCTCTCTGAGCATCCCGGTGATATTGATATGAGAGAGATCGGGGAACTCTGGAGAAGACTGGCATGGGAGATGGCTCGCAATGCGGATTCTCTTCAGGCTTTTCAGTGCTTTGAACATGCGCTGGATTATAATATCCAGGGAATATTCGAAGAGGAATGGCTGTTTCGCGGAGTTTATGCAGGTGATCATCTGGAAATGCTGTCTGATATTCCAGACAGTGTTGTCGGCCTTCCTGCGAGTGACAGCCTTTTATCAATATCAGCTGAAATTTACCTTGTCGAGCTTGAAAGAATATCGCGCTCCAGAACAGATCTTCGAGAGGATATACTGAAGGCCAGGGCGGCTTTACTGCCTTATACATCCCGGATCAGCGAAGAGCTTGCTGTGTTGACGGAACTTGACAGGCTCGGAGGGATACAACCGGAAGAAAGACAGAGAAGAATACATCTTCTCCTGGATTCAGCGGAAGACGATATTGGATCGGGCAGAAACATTCTTGCCCGTGAGAAATTGCTTGAGGTCTGGAATTCCAATTTCTCAGGAGAGAGGATACAGGCGGCATATATGCTGGGTCTGATGGAAGAGGAAAACAACAGCATAGAAAGCGCGCTCCAATGGTACAGAAGAGCATGCAGTGTCTCACCGGGATCATCTTCACTTGCTGCAAGCCTTGCAGCCGCAAGAAGAGATTCTTTAACATATGGAATTGAATGAACGGGATATTCGAATGATAAAATATTATGCCTTTGCACTGCTTGTTCTGGTTGCTGTAACATCCTGCGGAAAATCCTACAATACCAGAGGTCTGGATCATGCACAGCTGGAGCAACTTGCTGATACCGCATTCCTTGATGACGATTTCAATAACGCTGCCAAACTGTATACGGAATTGATGTTCGCATATCCTGGAGCAGCAAACACTGATCTTTATCTTTACAGGCTTGGTATGTCCGAAGCCGCGATGAGGTACTGGGCAGACGCTCTGTTCTACTTCAACCGTGTCCAGTCTGAGTACTCCCGGAGCATACTGGCTGATGACTGTTCATTTCAGGCAGCCCGTATCTGGTGGCTGCAGAGGCATGACTACAGGAAGGATCTGACTCCCATCATGAATGCCAGAAATCAGTTGATCTCTTTCTTTGAGAAGTATCCCGGATCCACCCTGATTGAGGAAGCCACTGTACTCAGCGACAGCATCAGCAATGTTCTTTCGATGAGAGCTCTCTTTGTGGGACAATTCTACGCCAGAAGAAATGAATACGACGCATCTCTTCTCTACCTTCGTGAGGCTTTGAATGATTATGGTGATACTGAATGCAAAGCTGAGATTCTGATGGCTATCGGCGGCGTCTATGCCTTCAGGGGAAACGAATATTCAGCAAGAAGATTTTATCAGAGGGCGCTTGACGAATGTGAATTGAATGATGAGCAGTTAATAGAACTGCAGACCATTCTGGAAAAACTATAAGATGACAGGGCTTCTGGGGGGGACGTTCGATCCTCCTCATTTTGGCCATCTGGTTCTGGCTCTTGAAGCATATTACAGGTTCAATTTAGATAATGTTCTTTTCGTTCCCTCCAGATTTCCTCCACACAAGCCCGGATTCGAAGTAACTCCGTTTCATCACCGTTTTGAAATGACGAAAATTGCTCTTCAGGATTCTCCCGAGTTGTCCGTTGCGGATATTGAACCTCATGATAAACCATCCTGGACTGTAAATCTTCTGGAGAATCTTTCGGATGAAGGGCATGATATCTGTTTTATCATGGGTATGGACAGTCTCGAGGAATTGCATACCTGGAAGGATCCCGAACGTATTTCCGAAAAAGCGAAACTGATTGTTGGAACAAGACCTGGATACGAAATATCCTCTGTTGAACCCATAATCAGATCAATGATTGAGACCTTCCCGGTTCCCGGTCTGTTCATATCTTCAAGTGATCTCAGAGACAGATTTGCCAGAGGATTGAATACACGCTATCTTGTACCTGAAAGTATACGGAAATATATTGAGGAGAATGAGCTTTATGCCAAGTGAAAAGGCGATTGACAGGCTTCTGAACGCGGTACTCGAAAAGGATGTCAGCGATATTCATTTCAAAGTCGGAAGTATACCGATGATAAGAAAAGCCGGAGAAATTGTTCAGGTGGCTGAATTTGCTCTCATGAAGGAAGAGCATATAGAGAAAATCGTTGATGAACTTGTGAATGAGTTTCAGGCGGAACGTCTAGCCCGTGGTGAAGAGGTCGATCTGGGCTATTCACTCCCGGGGAAAGCCAGGTTCAGGGTAAATATCTATCATCAGCGTGGAACCCCCGCTATAGTCATGCGGAGGATACCTTATGAGATTCCGGATATTGATGAGCTTGGTCTTCCTGAAGTAGCAAAGAAGATTGCGATGGAACCCCGTGGTCTGATTCTTGTTACAGGTGTTACAGGCAGCGGGAAATCAACGACAATCGCAGCCATGCTGAATTATATAAATAAGAATCGTTCGGCTCATATCGTAACCATAGAGGATCCTATAGAATTTCTGCACAGAGATATCAAATCCACTATATGTCAGCGCGAAGTCGGCATTGATACACAGAGCTGGAGTTCAGGACTTCGCTCTGTTTTCAGGCAGGATCCGGACATAATCCTTATAGGCGAGATGAGAGACCCTGAAACAATATCAACCGCTCTAACATGCGCGGAAACCGGACACCTTGTCCTGAGTACATTGCATACAACCGATACGATGGAGACGATATCCCGAATTATCGACATATTTCCTTCCGCACAGCAGCAACTGGTAAGGCTTCAGCTTGGTCAGCTTATTTGCGGAATCATCTCTCAGAGGCTTCTCCCCGGTAAACAGGATGAAAATGAAGAAGGTGAAAACGGCCGGAGAGCACTTGCTGCTGAAGTGCTGGTCCGTTCTTCCACTGTTACTGAGTGCATAATCCATCCGGAAAAAACATACCTTCTTACAGAGACAATAGAGAAAAGTTATTCACAGTACGGCATGCAGACATTTGATATGGCGCTTCACCAGCTTATTGTGAATGGCAAAATTGAACGGGAAACTGCCCTTGCCGCAGCATCCAACCCGACAAAACTGGATCTTAAGCTTAAGGGTATTGAAACTGCTTCGGACTGGAGGATGTAATAATGATGAACCCGAATCTGTTCGGTATTACTTTTGATATTGTTCCGCTTGTGATCACTGCCGGTTCCATTCTGGTCATTCTTGCTCTGATTCAGCTTTACCTCGGTCTCAGGGCTCAGAGCAGACCGAAGGTAACAGGGGAGAAAGCCATGATTGGCGAAACCGGTATTATCACAAAAGTATCTGGATTCAGACACCGATCGATTGTAGAAATCAGGGGTGAACTGTGGTGGTGCATACCGCCTGAGGGTGATGACCGGCTTGAAAAGGGAGAAACTGTAGAAGTTGCCGGAATTGAAGAGGATTCATTGATTCTTGAAGTGAAACGTATTCCTGGTAAATAAGGATAAACAGAGGAAGGAGTTCTAATGGAATTCTTAATTGTCATTGCTGTCATACTTTTCTTTTTTCTTGTTTCAGCGCTGAAAGTGCTCAAGGAATATCAGAGAGGTGTTATTTTCAGGCTTGGTAAAGTCATAGGACTTAAAGGTCCCGGTTTGATCATAGTCTGGCCTCTGATAGACAATATCCGGCGTGTTGATCTGAGGGTTATCGCGATGGATGTGCCTCCACAGGACGTTATTACGCAGGATAATGTATCTGTGAGAGTGAACGCTGTAGTCTACTTCAGGGTTATCGACCCGAAGAAGGCTATTCTCGAAGTCGAGAACTATATTTACGCCACAAGTCAGATGGCTCAGACCACACTCAGAAGTGTTCTGGGTGAAGCATCCCTTGATCAGCTTCTCTCGCAGAGGGATGAGATCAACGGCAAGCTGCAGAATATCCTTGACAGGATGACCGACCCATGGGGAATCAAGGTCAGCACGGTCGAAGTCAAGCATGTCGATCTCCCCGAGGAGATGCAGAGGGTTATGGCCAAGCAGGCCGAGGCTGAAAGAGACAGAAGAGCCAAGATCATCAGAGCGGAAGCCGAGTACCAGGCTTCACAGAAACTTGCTGATGCCGCGGACATTATCAGTGCTCATCCTGTAGCTCTACAGCTCCGGTACCTGCAGACACTGTCCGAGATCGCTGTGGAGAACAACTCGACGACCATATTCCCGCTGCCTATAGAGCTTCTCAAGCCCTTTATAAAGCAGCTCGGTGACTAGGTGATATTCAGCGGAGCGATAACAGCGCTTGTAACGCCGTTCAGAAACGGCGCAGTCGATACGGTTGCCTTAAGTGACCTTGTCAACTGGCAGATCGACCAGGGAATTAACGGATTGCTAGCGTGCGGCTGCACAGGTGAAGCCGCATCTCTCAGTAATGAAGAACATCATCAGGTGGTCAGGACAGTCCTGGAAGCTGCGGAAGGCCGCGTTCCGGTTATTGCCGGAACAGGTACGAATAATACGGAAACTTCGGTGAGACTCTCGCTTGAAACAGCGAATTTGGGAGTGGATGCTGTTCTGCTTATCACTCCATATTACAATAAGCCAACTCCCGAGGGGCAGATAGAACACTATACCCTGGTTGCGGATGCGGTTGACTGTTCTGTAATTCTTTACAACGTTCCTGGAAGAACGGGCACGAACATGCTGCCTGAAGTAATCGCTCAACTGTCGGAACATTCCCGAATTGTTGCGATCAAGGATGCAGCCGGTTCAGCTGAGAGGGTAACCGCGATTCGGAACCTTTGTGATATAACAGTGCTGAGCGGTGATGATGCCATAGCAATGGCTCAGGTTGCTCTTGGAGCCGCGGGGGTTATTTCCGTAGTATCCAATATTGCGCCTGCGGATATGTCTGAACTTATCTCTACTGCGGCTTCAGGGAATCTGCAGGAAGCAAGAAAAATTCAGTCAAGGCTGTATCCCGTGATAAAAGCGATGTTCATTGAGACAAATCCTATGCCGGTGAAGAAATCACTTGCTTTGATGGGCAGAATTCAGGATGAACTCAGGCTGCCGCTGGTCTCAATGAAAGAAGAATATGAACCGGAACTGAGAAATATTCTGGAACAGGCCGATCTGATCTGATGAATATCTGTGTATTCGGCAGTGAAGGGAGAATGGGGCAACTTGTCAGGGAAGAGGCTGGCAAATCCGTAATTGCGTGCTATGACAGATCCTATCCTGGAACATCTGTTGATATTCCGCTTCCTGCTGAAGTTGATACAGTCATAGATTTTTCTCTTCCGTCCGCCTGGAGAGACCTTGATAAACTGCTTCACGGCACTTCCGCAGGGCTTGTATCAGGAACAACCGGACTTGGGAATACCGAGATGGATCTGCTTCAGAAGTGGTCTTCGGTAAGACCAGTATTCTTTGCATCCAATATGAGCATGGGCATATACGCTCTTGGTAAACTTCTGCAGATCGCAGCCTCCATGCTTGCCGATGATTTCGACCTTGAAATTGTGGAGTTTCATCACAGAGGGAAGATCGACAGCCCCAGCGGAACAGCTCTGACTCTGCAGGATATCTGGGAGAAGAATGGCGGCGGAAGGAAGATCATGCATGGCAGGTCCGGACCCGCGGGGCCAAGAGACCCGGATGAAACAGGAATTCATTCAGTCAGAGGTGGTGATATAGTCGGAGATCACCAGTTATACCTGCTTGGAGAAGGAGAGAAACTTCTTCTGTCTCATTCAGCTACTGGAAGAAAAACATTCGCCATCGGAGCGCTTAAAGCAGCTGATTTCATTTATGGAAAACCTCCAGGGCTTTACTCAATGGAGGACATGATGAGCGAAAGAAAAGAAAAATGATACGGAATCCTGTGGTAGCAGGCAAGTTCTACCCGTCAGACAGAGGACATCTGAGTTCGATGATCACCGATTTCATGTCACTGAAAGGCATAGAACCTGACAGCTCAATAACCGGTATCGTGAGTCCCCATGCCGGATATGTTTACTCCGGTGCAGTGGCTGGAGCCGCATTTGCCTCTGCTCCCGATGCAGTGAATACAGTTATTATACTGGCGCCATCGCACGGATATCCGGTTCATGGCGCGTCGGTTTACGAAGGAGAGGGATACTTAACACCGCTTGGTGTCGCGATGATTGACAGTGAGATAACGACAGATCTGCTGAACTCCGGCCTTTCATTTCAGGCTCCTGCTCACAGAGGAGAGCACTCAGCAGAAGTTCAGATTCCTTTCATCCAGACAAAGTGGCCTGACGCATCCATCGTTGTTATTCTTCAGGGTTCTGTGTTCAATGGCTATTCGCGAACTCTAGCTGAGAATCTCCACGATGTTCTGAAGAACAGAGAGGATATTCTGATAGTGGCTTCAAGTGACCTTTCACATTACCATCCTTATGACGAAGCGAAGCGAATGGATCGAAAGGTGATCGACGCGTTTGTCAGTGGAGATCCGATTAATCTGAATGGTGTTCTTTCAAGCGGAATCGAGGCATGCGGAGGCGGCCCCATACTTACGCTAATGCATTACTCCAAAATTGCCGGTTCTGTTAAATTCGGTGAGATCATGTGGGATACATCCGCGACAGCCAGCGGAGATAGAAACTCCGTTGTAGGATATTTTGCCGGTTACACCGCAAAGGAGGTTCAGAAATAACTGATTCTGCCTGCAGAAAGAGAATACTGGACCTTGCAAGAAGGTCTGTTGAAGCCGCAGCAGCCGGAAAACCGCTTCCGGACATACCATCAGGAGATGTCTTTGAAAGGGAAGGCGGCGCTTTTGTTACTCTCAGGAAGGATGGCTTACTCAGGGGTTGTATAGGTCATTTTACAGGAACAGGTTCTCTGGGGCGGACCCTGATTGATATGGCGGCTTCAGCTGCCGTCAGCGATCCAAGATTTCCGAAGGTCATACCAGGGGAAGTGGACGGAATTGATCTGGAAATATCCCTATTAAGCCCGATGATCCTTTCCAGAGCAGAAGATGTAGTTCCCGGAATCCACGGCATCTATATCAAATCCGGATTCCGAGCAGGAACTCTGCTTCCTCAGGTTGCCATTGAGCAGGGATGGAACAGAGAAACTTTCCTTTCACACACATGTCTCAAGGCGGGACTGCCACAGGACAGCTATCGTCAGGAGGATGTTCAGATATACACATACACAGCCGAAGTTTTCGGCGAATCGGAGGAAGGGGCTGATTCTGAATGAAGCTCGTAATTTTGACCGGTGCGTTTCTCCTGCTTGCATGCAATATGCCGGGGGTAGGAGAGCTTGAGGAGAGAGTTGATGTTCTGGAGACTTCCGTAAGCTATGATGATTCTGAGTTTACAGATAATTTAAATGAGGTTTTTGACGATATTGAAGACCTTGGCGACAGGATTACATTCCTTGAAACCGGTGATATCTCCCGGACAACCGAACGTTCGGTGCAGGAAGGAGATGTATCGGGTGATATAGAACCTTCTGAAGATAAGGTTATAACCATTTCCGATATCGAGGGTCTCGAGGACTCAATGAATCTCCTTACGGACAGCATGACAGTTTTTGATGAGTCACTGAATGAAGTTGTTCTTTCATTGGACAGCCTTATTCTTGAAAACGATTCACTGAAAACCGAACTCAGCAGTCTACGTTCTGAAGTCGCTGATCTCAGATATACCATTAATCATATTGGAACTTCAAGATCATCCTCTTCATCAAGCTCAAGCGGAACAAGACCAAGCTCAGGCAGCAGCGGCACCTCTGGCACCAGCGGGTCTCGCTGATCTGGCCTGATAAGAAATATTTTCTCATGTGAGATTTACCTGCTGTTTCTGTGGAGAAGTTTGTCGGAGTACATAAGTGAATCAGCCCTGCTGAGAAGTCCCTCAAGAGATGTATTCTCATCAAGTATTGTAGAAGCATAGCCGCAGCTGAGCGAGAGCTTGAATGGAAGATTTCCCTTATCGTTTAATTTATTAATGCTGGAGTGGATTCTGGTTTTGAATGATTTCTGATTAATCAAGGGAGTGCCAAGGAAAAGAGCAACGAGTTCGTCTCCACCCATCCTTGCTGTAATATCCGATTCTCGAAAAGTATTTCTGAGTATATTCGCCGTCTCGATAATGGCTCTATCACCGGCTTGATGCCCCAGCTTATCGTTAATCAGTTTCAGATTATCCAGATCAACGAAGAGAAGCCCAATTTCAGGCTTTGATCGAATCGATGTTTCAAGCAGCTGTCGTCCTACAGTCATGAAACCCCGTCTGTTGTACAGACCGGTTAGTTCATCGTGAAGTGACATATCTCTGAGCTGTTCTTCCAGCTTTTTCTGTTTTGTAATATCGACAAATGAGAGAACGTACCAGAGCTTATCCTGTTCATCAGATACCGCAGTGGATGTAACATGAGCGTAAAAATCGGAACCATCGTTCCTTATGCAGTCGATGTCATCTTCCCATTCGCTGTTCTCCGAAATAGCCTGTTTCATGGTTTGGAGACAGCTTTTGTCGGGTATGAGTGCCGAGATGTCCAGATCCGCGATATTACTTGTATCAAGTTTCCAGTATATCGCTGCCTTACGGTTGGCGTAGTCAATTTTCCAGTCTGTATCGAAAATAATCATCGCGCTGAGCGCGCCATCCAGTGCGCTGTTTCTCTTTTTCATTTCTCTCTGGAACCGCCTCCTTTCGGCGGTGTCCCGGAATGATAACAGAATAGCGTTATGGCCGTTTCCGCTGACCAGATTCGATGTCATGTCCATTTTTCTGATCGAGCCGTCTCTGCACTTCATCTTCTGATCGAGAAAGACACCGTCCATGATTTTCGGAACAGCGGTTCGATTTGCGTCAGGTTCAACACCGGATGAATCGGGGAGGATATCCATCAACATTTTCCCAACAAGTTCGGCAGGATTGTACCCCAGCAGTATTTCAGCAGCATCGCTTGCCCGAGTAATGCGGACGGTTTCAGGATCGACAATCAGGAGAATATCGACTGAGTTCCGGAAAACAAGGTTAAGACTGTTGAGTTCATCCTGAAGAGATGAGTTAATAAGTTTCTGTTCATCAAGTTCAGCGCTGATTTCAAGGAGCCTTTTACGTGTTTTCTCATTGTCCGAATCTTTGATATCCCGCAATGCTGGTTCTTCAATCTGTTATAATTAAGAGTGACATCCATCTGCACCATTTGTCAATATTGCAGGTGCCGCAAGTGGCGTCTGACCCCGTTAGCTCGACCCCGTCAGGTGAAGTTGACCCTGTAGTACCTTTTCTTGCCTGCTCTGAGCAGAATGCTTTTGCCTGTGTTTTGCGGATCAAGATTCTCGAGGGGATCTTCAATACGATTACTATCTATGTAAAGCCCGCCCTGTTTCGCTATTCTTCTTACTTCGCTTCTGCTCGGGCAGAGACCTGTTTCAACGAAAAGGTCAAGACAGCTGATTCCGTTGTTCAGCCTTGTCTTAGGGATTTCCAGGGTTGGTACATCTTCCTGATCTCCCTGCCCTGCGAAGAGGGCACGCGAGGCTTTCTCCGCTTTAAGAGCTTCTTCTCTGCCGTGTGCGAGGGCTGTAGCTTCGAATGCAAGCTTTTCCTTAACCTTCCGGATATCTGCTCCGGTAAGAAGGGCCAGTTCATCGATTTCATCTCCGGGCAGGAAAGTGTAAAGCCTGAGGAAATAAATGGCGTCCTTGTCATTTACGTTTATCCAGAACTGGTAATATTCGTAAGGGCTTGTCAGTTCAGGGTCAAGCCAGATGGCCCCGCCGGCCTGGGTCTTGCTCATTTTTTCGCCTGAAGCGGTTGTTACCAGAGGACATGTGAAACCCCATGCCTCTTTCTGTTCAACGCGCCTGATAAGATCAATTCCGGAAACGATATTGCCCCACTGATCGGAACCTCCAACCTGAAGCACGCAGGAAAAATTGCGGTTCAGATGAAGAAAATCATAAGCCTGGAGGAGGCTGTATCCGAATTCAAGGAAGGAAATACCACTCTCCAGTCTGAGTTTGACCGATTCCGCGGAAAGCATACGGTTTACGCTGAAGTGACGCCCGATATCTCTCAGAAAGTCAATATGATTCAGTTTGCTGAGCCATTCATAATTATCAAGCAGAATCGCTCCATGGTTATTGTCATTGAATTCAAGGAAATGTTCCAGCTGTTTTCCGATCGATACAGCCCAGTTCGATACGGTTTCCTTTGATTCAAAGGTTCTCTCCAGGCTTCTTTCGGATGGATCCCCAACGAGGGCAGTAGCTCCGCCGACAAGAAGGATGGGTCTGTGTCCACTCATTTGAAGATGACGTGCTATCATTATCGGCACAAGGTGACCAAGGTGAAGACTTCCTGCTGTAGGGTCAAAACCGATATAGAAGCTCAGCGAAGGTCCATCCAGAAGCTCGGACAGTTTTTCCTCGGCGGTCATCTGGTAAATAAGACCTCTCTGGCTGAGTTTTCGCAATAGTTCCACCGGATGCTCCTTTCAAAAGATCACAACTGGCATAACAGTTCTCTGGTGCTTATGTTTTCATCTGTTCGTGACACAGAACATAATACCGGAGAAGATAATGGAAACTATTGAATTTGAGCATCCTGTAGCAAGGGACATCCTGACGAACATTCGGAATCGTAATACCAGGCCTGATGAGTTCAGGAAATTGGCCTACAGACTGGGGCTCCTGCTTGCCGTTGAAGCGACCAGGAATAGAGGAACTTCACCGGTTTCGGTTGAAACCCCGATGGAAAAGACACTTGGCGAAAAATGCAACAATCATCCAGTCATCATCCCTGTGCTTCGAGCCGGTCTTGGCCTCCTTCCTCCGTTTCAGGAAATGCTGCCGGATTCACCTGTAGCGTTCATAGCAATGAGACGGGATGAAAAAACCGGTAAAGCGGAGTGGCTCTACGATTCAATTCAGAATCTGCGAGGGAGAGATGTTCTGATCCTTGACCCCATGCTTGCAACCGGTGGAACAGCTGCAGGCGTGATTGATTACCTTATTGAAAAAGGTGTTGAAGAAATCACGCTGGTATGCATAGTTGCGGCTCCGGAGGGGATACACCGCCTCCAGGAATACGAGAATCTCACTATCATCACAGTATCGGTAGACAGGGAACTAGATGATAACTGGTTCATACTGCCTGGCCTGGGTGACTTCGGTGACAGACTTTATCAGGGCAATAAATAACAACCATATGATCAGGAAGTGAAATGAAACGGCAGGGTATATATATAGCTGGCAGCGATATGAATGCAGGAAAGACCACATTTTCTCTTGGACTTATTTCCTGGCTCTGTGATAATCTTGATCGCGGAGCATCCTTCATGAAGCCTCTTGGTCAGAAAACGACTTTACTGGATGGAGCTTCAGTCGGTGAGGATTCATTTCTTGTGAACACTTCATTGGGGCTTAAAAGCGAGCTGAAATACGCAGCACCATTTGCAATGTCTGCCGGTGCTTCCGAAAAATTCCTTGCGGAAGGACATCCGCTCAATATCAGCGGAAAGATACAGAAGGCTTTCAGGCATCTGGGAGCAGACTCCGATATAGTTATTGTCGAGGGTACAGGTCATCCCGGGGTTGGTTCAGTATTCGGCCTGTGTAATGCGAGCGTGGCCAGCTTGCTTGATGTACCGGTTCTGCTTGTTCTTGATGCCGGTATCGGAAGAACGATTGACAGATTTACGCTCTGTAACAGTCTTTTTCATGACAGGGATATCCAACTTCTCGGAGTTGTTGTTAATCGTGTTCGGAAAAGTAAAATGGAAAAGGTAAAGAAATTTCTGGATCCATGGTTTTCCGAGAGAGGAATACCGGTATTCGGGTACATTCCATACGTTTCTTCCATCGCGAGACCGTCACTGAGCATGCTTGGCAGAGAACTCAATCTCGAAGCGGTTATTTCCTGGAAACCCGATCCCAATGTTCCTGTAGAGGGATTTATTACAGCGTTCGGCAGCATCAGAGAAATTCTCGCAGATGTTATTGAAAACCCTGACAGCGCTCTGCTTATCAGCGCAACAAGACTTGAGGTTATTGATGCTCTGATAACAAGAAGGCTATCAGGTACACTTGAGAAAGGACCCGGCGCGATAGTGATCTGCGGTTCTTTCGCCGGACACGATTCATATCTGGTCGAGGCATGCAGAAAACTTGAAATACCTCTCTACAGAACGACAAAAAGCGCTGGAGATTCCGCTTCCATATTAAACAGGCGAGTCTTTAAAGTTGAACCTGGAGAATCAGTGAAGATTTCCGAAATAGTGGAAACTGTTCGGGAGAATGTTGATCTCGCAGGGATTCTGGAGGCTCTCCGTTCTCCTGTTACTGTCCCCGGAACACCGAAAAAAAATGCTTTGTCCAGAGCGCGATCATGGTTTTCAAAACTTCTCCGCTGGTAATGATGATCGGAAGATACTGATATGCGCTCCAGACTGATTCTGGTTCTGTTATTCATCCTCGGGGCAGTTGCTACATTTATTTTTGGTAAACCGCATAAGGATAGAACAGGTGACGAGTGGTTCTTTCATGAGAGTCACTCCGAGCTGACTCACGTTATCGATTCCCTTAACACAATACTTGCTGACACACTTTCGACAAGAATCGCCTTTGTGGAAGAGGATGGAACACTTGGCAGGCTCCTTTTCGCAACTGGTATCGAAGGAGACAGATACATAAATTGCTGCTCAATATTTCTTGACAGCCTTGGATGGACATCCGTTCATGTGGGAGATACGCTGGAAGCAGTGTATTCAAGAGGTTTGCTGTGGGAGGTAAGAGCAAGACCCAGAAGGGGTCGCGGCTATTACCGTATTGCCTTCGAAGGTTCTTCGGAACCTTCTGAGTGGCAATGGGTTCCCGAGGAGCGTTGGACACGTCTCCGATCGGTAACACTTGAAGTAAGAAGCTCTGTATGGGAGAGTATCGATGGAGGAGGGGTGCCTCACGACCTTACGCCGTCAGGACACATTAACACGTCGAGAGATTCAATAAGAAAGATTGCTTTTATTAAAGAATTCGAGAATGAGCTTGCGAACAGACTGTTTGTGTACGATATAGACTTTTACCATGATGTTCAGCCGGGAGACAAGGTGTGGGTTCTTCTTGAAGAGACACGATATCCCGGTTCATCAGAAACGTCGTTCAACAGAATAATTGCTGCGAAGTACGACTTTGCTCTTGGCGGGATGACAGAAGCTTTGCCGTATTTTCACCAGCCTGATACACTGGCTCCAGGTGGTACTTCGATTATTCTGGATCATTATCACCGTGATGGCGCCTCACTCAGAACGATGTTCCTGAAAATGCCTGTACCATTCGGAAGGATCAGTTCTGAGTATTCAAGCGCGCGGATGCACCCTGTTCTTGGATATACAAGAGCGCACAGGGGAATAGATTACGCGGCCCCGATGGGAACGGAGATATACGCTGTGGGAGATGGCGTGATTACGGTACGTGGAGTTCTAGGCGGTTACGGTAACATGGTTCGTGTTCGTCATGCCAACGGGTACGAAACAGGCTACGGACATATGAGCAGATTTGCGTCAGGTATGTCAATTGGATCCTATGTCAGGCAGGGCGACATAATCGGTTACATTGGCAGCACAGGTCTTTCAACCGGTCCTCATGTGCATTTTGAGATGAAGAAAAACGGAGCATTCGTAAACCCGGCTACGGAAATTCTTCCACCTGCAGATCCTCTTGAGGGAGACGATCTTGATACTTTCATGAAACAGCTGCCCATACTTGAGAATGCCTGGTCACTGATGGCTGGAAATGCAATACCGTTACCTCACCAGGAAAGCATATCCGGCAACAACGCATCACCTTAATGAAAGATACAGAGCAGAATCCGGACAACTGGCTGATAGATGAGTACTTCTGGGATTCCGTTTTCGCAGGGATGCTTACCTCGCTGGCCTCGAAGGACCTGACAAGAGTCGGGGGACTGGACGGTTCAGCACGATCTTTCGCAGCAGCAGCTGCTCACAGGCTGGCAGGTCCAACCCTTCTGATAACTCCTTCAGTAGCTGATTCAATGAGTATGAGAGATGATCTGAAATCAATACTGGGGAATGTGCTGTATTTCCCCGCGTATGAAACCCTTCCTTTTGAAGGCGAACCTGCACATCCAGGCGTGATATCCGACAGGGTGGAGTGCATGGATGGATTGCTCTCAGGAAATTCTTCAACAGTTGTAGTAGCTCCCGCATCAGCTCTGGTTAAACGGATTCCCCCTTCTGAGTACTTTTCCGGTTTCAGACTTTACAGAGGTATGCGTCTGTCATTCGATATTCTCGAGAACTGGCTCCTCTCCGCAGGTTATCTGAGAGAAGAAAGTGTATGGGAACAGGCACGATGGGCAAGACGGGGAGGGATAATTGATGTTGGAACATACGGAATGGATAATCCTGTCAGACTGGAGTTCTTCGGAGATGAACTGGAATCCATCCGCACATTTGACCAGAGATCGCAGCGAAGCATAAGGAACCTCCAGGAGTGCAGATTACTGCCCGCGAGGGAAGCATTCCTCTCACCGGAACACTGGAATATCGCTATAGAAAAAGTTCCTGACGAGCACCCATTGAGTGAGAAACTCTGGACCTCAAACGGATTTCCGGGAATTGAGCATTACCTTCCGGTATTTTTTGATAATTTATTCAGCATTCTGGATTACATACCGGATGGTGGAACTCTGGTTCTCTCAGATCCTGAATCCATCGTTGTTCATATGCGGGATTCTCTTGCTTTTCACAGGGATAATTTCATCTCGGCAAAGCTTCCTTTTGAGTTTGAGGAACAGTTTTTCGGATCTGATGAAATTCTGGAAAATCTTAATACGTTCAGTAGAATTCTCAAACTTGAACCGTTTCCCCGGTCTGAAGTGGATGTTTACTATAAAACTCTCCCTCAGGAAAACTTCATTGGCCATAGAAACGAAATGCTTCGTCAGTTTACGCAGTGGACCGCGGATGGATGCAGAATTGCAGTGCTTTGCGATTCTGAAGCGGAGAAGGAGACCTTCGCTGAATTGCTTCCTGAACACACTCCGGTTGATCTGAGCGTTCTATCGATCTCCGAAGGCTTTCATATGCCTGAAGCGGGACTGGTAATACTTGCTGAGAGGCGATTGCTTTCGGGAAGGCGAAGACCCGAAAGGATAAGGAAATTCAGGGGTGGAGAAGGCCTTACGGATTCAGGGGACATTTCTCCAGGAGAACTGGTCGTACACAGGAGGTACGGTATCGGCAGATTCACAGGTCTTGAACAGGTGGAGACATCCGGTGTGATTCTGGACTGTCTCGCAATCGAATACCGTGATGGAGATCGGCTTCTGGTCCCTATAAATGAAATAGGTTCCGTTCAGAAATTCATGGCCCCTGACAGGATTAATCCCAGGCTCGACAAGATCGGAGGAGCATCATGGACCAGAAGAGTATCCGGCGCAAGGAAAAAAGCCAGGGAAATTGCAGGAAGACTTGCGATGCTGTATGCCCGCAGAAAAGCCATTAAGAGGGATCCTTTCGGTATACCCGGACATCATGTTCAAGCTCTGGAGAGAAGTTTTCCGTATGAGGAAACCCCTGACCAGAGAAAAACAATCGGGAAAATAATGGGCGATTTCGAGAGCGATTGCCCGATGGACAGGCTTGTATGCGGTGATGTCGGTTACGGAAAAACTGAAGTTGCGTTAAGGGCTGTGTTTCGAACTGTTGATTCAGGATTCCAGGCAGCTGTACTTGTTCCGACGACGGTTCTTGCCGAGCAGCACTACTTCACATTCAGAGACAGGCTGGCTGAATTTCCTGTGAGAGTTGAAATGCTCAGCAGATTTCGAACGAAGCAGGAGCAGAAACAGATTCTTGCCGATATCGCTGTGGGGGACATCGATATTATCATAGGAACGCATCGGATTCTTCAGAAGGATATCCGTTTTCACAAACTTGGATTACTTGTAACTGATGAAGAGCATCGCTTTGGAGTCAAGCAGAAGGAGTATTTCAGAGAGTTGAAGGCGGGAGTCGATACTCTCTCCATGACTGCGACACCAATACCGAGAACGCTCCATATGGCTCTGTCCGGTTTTAGGAAAATATCCATTATTGCCACACCTCCAAGAGACAGGTATCCGATTCACACGGAGCTGATAGGATTCAATGCAAGAATAGTAGCAAAAGCTGTGCTTCGTGAACTTGAGAGAGACGGGCAGGTGTTCTTTGTCCATAACAGGATTCAATCGATCGAGAGGATCAGGGAAAAACTGGAATCCATTCTTCCGGAAGTTAAGATTATTGTCGGGCATGGACAGATGAACCCTCGGGAACTTGAGAATGTTATGCATTCTTTCATGGAAGGCAGATATGACATTCTCCTCTGCACATCGATTATTGAATCAGGGCTTGATCTTCCCAGGGTGAATACGATTTTCATTGATAATGCGCAGATGTTCGGCCTGGCTGAGCTGTACCAGCTGCGTGGAAGAGTTGGAAGGAGTCATCATCAGGCATACTGTTACCTGATTGTGCCGGAGAATCGAAAATTGAAACCCGAAGCCAGAAATCGCCTGGATGCCATCCGGCGTTATACAGAACTGGGATCTGGCTGGAATATCGCAATGCGGGATCTTGAAATCCGAGGAGCCGGTGAGCTTCTTGGAGCATCTCAGCATGGTCAGATGATTTCGATTGGATACGCGCTCTTCGAACGTTTGATAGAACAGGAGGTAAAACGGCTGAAAGGTTTGAATCTCGATTCAGAGGTTACTGTAAGAGTGGAAATACCTGATGATTCCTTCATACCACCTGAATACATACCAGATGTATCAGAGAGGGTGAAAATATACCGTAGTGTCTGGAGAGTGGATTCTGAAGATAAGATAGATGAGTGGATCGAATATCTCACAGACAGATTCGGAAAACCGGAGCAGCCCGTACTTAACTGTGCTGAAAGGGCGCGTCTGAATTACCTTTCCAGGGGAGCAGGAGTGGAAGAAGTTGTCATCAGCGGTTTTAAAGCTCTTATTGTTTTTTCACAGGGAACAGAGGTTTCAAGATCCGCTCCTGACGGTATCCGATTATCAATGAAAGTGGAGAAGACAGGACGTATCATTGTATCCATTGACCTTAAGGGGCTATCTCACGAGGAGCAGATAAAAAAGACTGCTCATTTTCTAAGACTGTCTCAGAAAGAGGAAATTTCCAGCAGCAGTTGAATAATGAATCATATCTCTTATATTCGCTTGTTCATCAAAGTACGCGGTTCGATAAGCAAACTGGACAGCAAATTGGACTGACACTTCTGGAACTGAGGTACTGTTGAGGAATATAGAATGGCAGTGCTATAATGAAAATGCGGATAGAGCTGTTTTAGTTTATCCTTTAATGGATGAATTTATGAAGAATCTTATTGATTATTGAAAGACAATGAAATGGAGTAGAATATGCGTTTTCTTCTGATCGTAACAGTACTTCTTTTGCTTACAGCAGCATCTTCAGCTGATATTCTCGCAACCGTTAACAACACATCTCTGTCGTGGGACGATATCGTTCTGATGATCGGCGGCGAGCAGAATGCACAGTACCTTGGAATAACATCTGCAGCTACAGCTGATGATGTTCTGCAATCCTGGGTAAGAGAAGAAATAATGGTTCTGGCGGCTGAAAACAACGGTATAGAATCAATTCCGGAAGTTGCCTATGCAATCGAACAGGCCAGAAGGCAGATACTTCTTGAAGTATATATGAGTGATCTGGTATCCGGTCTGCAGCCATCACAACTGGAAATAGAGAACTATGTTGATGAATGGCTTGATACTTACAGGAAAAGCATCCATGCCAGGCACATAATTGTACAGAATATCGATCTCGCGAATTCCCTGCTTGCCAGACTAAGAGCAGGTTCCGATTTTGCAACACTCGCGAAGGAGTATTCCATTGGACCAAGCGGTGTTGAGGGGGGAGATCTCGGCTGGATAACAAGAGCCCAATCCGGATATATGTCCTTTGACGAAGCAGCTTTCAGACTTTCCGAGGGTGGCATCAGCGATATCGTTGAAACCGCAGTAGGGTATCACATCATAAAAGCTGTGGAAATACAGCCTCTTTCACCGGAGCCCTCCGTCAGTGAGATTACGGAGGTTGTCGCAATGGAGCTTACGCAGAGCATGCAGGAAGAAGTTGTTCTGGAACAGGTTGAGAGTCTTGAAACTCAGTATACAGTGGTAACGTATCCTGAAAGGCTGCTTCAGCATCTCGAATAGCAGAAAACATCTTATCTGGCTTATATGGGCACTGATCCCTATTGTGATTGGAGCTACGGTCGCGCTGGTGCTTGTAACCGGAAGAAGAACCGCTTCATTTTCCATCATTGAACCATCAGCACTATCCTCTCTGGATGATAGAGAAGTGGTCGCAAGAGTGGATAGCTCTGTTCTCCTGCTGGAAGATATTGATCTGATCGGGATTGATAATTCTTCAGTAAAGGAATGGGTGGAAGATGAACTGCTGGCAGAACTTGCCGTGGAGAACGGTCTTGAGAATATCAGGCTGAGCAGGTTGATCCAGAGCAGAGCAAGGCAGCTTTATCTGAAAGATGAACTCCTCTCTTCCGTCTATTCGCGGATTCCGTTTCCTGACAGTACCGAAGTGTTTGAATACATGAGGACTGACAGCCTTCTGTTAATGGTTGAAAGGCAATACTACCAGATACTGGTTGCTGACAGGCACCTTGCTGACTCAATCTACACCAGGCTTTCCAGGGGAGAGAATTTTCAGATAACTGCGGAGAGGCTTTCTATCGGGCAGAAAGCAGGTATTGGCGGAGATCTTGGATTTCTTACAGCCGGAGAACTTACAGCATACGGTCTGCCTCGTGAGCAGATGATAATCAATGGCCTCAGTGATATCTTTGAGTCTCAGTATGGATGGCATATCTTTCTTGTTGGTGAAGAGAGACCGCTTACGGACACATTGAGAGTCATCTGGAGCCTTGCTGATTATCTATACAATCAAAGACTCAGTACGGCTCGTGACAGTCTCCTGATTGAAGCGATGGAGAACCGGGAAGTATATATCGATTCGACACTGATCACTGATCACCGGTGAACGAAGGGGAATATCCGTTCAGGGGGATTCAGTTGGAAGAGAGGGAGAATGACGGCACTTGTACTTGCGTTCCTTATTACCGGTATGATTCCGGTGGAAAAGGTGGTTGCCGTTGTAGGTGACGAACCAATACTGCATTCCGAGGTTGAGGAATTTATGTCTGAGTCAGGTATTCCGTTGACGGATAATCTTCTTGCTGACTCCCAAACCCCCGAATACCTTGATGCTCTTGAGCAGTTAGTCGATGAGCATCTGCTTGTTCATGCTGCGATTGACGCCGGCTATTATCCGACAGATGCTGAGATTCAGATTCTTGTGGATGAAGAAATAGCGAATATGTCCGATCAGTTTCCGACTGAATCGGATATGAGGGAGTACAGGGATTATCTTGCAGTAATCCTTGGTAACCGCATGGCCGCTCAGACATTGTTAGGCTCCAGGGTTCAGATGGCGCTTCGGGATATGCCGGTAAATCCTGAAACATTTATGATTTCCAATGCTGAACTGGTAGAGAACATCGTAATGCCGAAACATGTCGGCTGGATATATTTGCCCGTGCTTCCTTCAGGAACTGATCTTGATCAGGCAGTTGAAGAGATCATGCAGCTCAGAGATCAGATAATCAATGGCGCATCTTTTGAAGAACTTGCGGCGCTATGGTCAGACGACGGTTCTGCCGTTAATGGTGGAGCACTGGGTGTATTCGGTCCGGGGGAGATGACTCCGGCTTTCGAAGATGCCGCGTTTTCCCTTGAACTCGGTGAGATCAGTCTTCCTGTTATTACGCCTTTCGGTGTTCATATCATCCGCATTGACAATATTCATGAAGACGGCACGATAGAAGCAAGCCATATACTTTTAACAGTTTATGTCGATCAGATGGACATTGATACTGCAAATCTTGCCGCAGATGCACTTCTTGACAGTATTCTTTCTCCAGGCGGGGTATCATTCGAGCAGGCAGCAAGGTTGTACAGCCTTGACAGAACCAGCTCTGAAGCTGGTGGAGATCTTGGAACAGTACCTCTGAAACTCTGGCTTCCCGCACTGGCGGAAGCTGCTCTTCTACTTGAGGATGGATCGGTATCTGAACCGATATTCCTGTCTGAAGCGGGAGCTGTGGTATTACTGAAGATCTATGACGATAGCGGAGAAATTGACTGGAGCACATATACCGATGCTGAGCTGACAGGAATCGTACAGCAGGTCATCTATCATGATACATACACGACTATTATTGATTCTCTCAGAAAAGAAATTCCGGTTATCTACTATCTGAATACGGATGATGACAGTGCGAACTGATGTTTATCTCAAGCTCACAGGTATCTTCAAAACACGAACAGTCGCAGGTAAAGCCTGCAAGGCCGGCTGTGTAGCAATTGGCGGCAGTGCAGTGAAATCGTCACATGAGATAAGCAGGGGAGACATACTTGAAATCACAAAACCGGATGGTTCTGTTCTTTCAATTGAAATTCTTGATATTCCATCAGGTAAACAGGTTTCCAGGAAGGAAAGGCCTCTCTTCTTTAAAACAGCCGGACCGGAGTACTAATGCTGATAACCTTTCAGAATGTAAGCAGATACTATAATGACTGGCCAGCCCTTGAAAACATTGACCTGACTGTAGAATCCGGCGAATTCCTGGTTCTATCCGGACCAAGCGGTGCAGGGAAAACCACACTGTTCCGGCTTATCTGGATGGGTGATTTCCCTACTTCGGGTGTGGTTGAAGTCAGCGGTTACAGATCTGACAGAATTCGAAAAGGGGATCTTTCTTTTCTAAGACGGAAACTGGGTATTGTATTTCAGGATTTCCGGCTTCTTTCGGATAGAACTGTGTTCGACAACGTAGCATTGCCCCTTCAGGTTGCGGGAGCTTCTCCCAGGGCTGTCAGAAAGCGTGTCTTCTCACTTCTTGCGGAGATGGAGCTTAACCATAGACGTTTATCTTATCCACACGAGCTGTCCGGTGGAGAGCAGCAGAGGGTTGCTATTGCAAGAGCCATGGTTGCGCATCCGGCAATTCTTCTTGCTGACGAACCAACAGGCAATCTGGATCCCGAAGTTTCAAAGCATGTAATTGAACTGCTGCTGGAGATTAACAGAACCGGAACAGCGATTATTCTGGCGACACATGATCCCAGGCAGATTCCGGCCGGTACTGCGAAGTATCTCTATCTGGACAGAGGACATCTTGCGGATCCCGTCTCCTGGGATGGGTACAACCAGTTATGATACATCTTCTGAAAACCTCATTTCATGAAGGTCTGCTCAATATCAGGGAAAAACTTGGTTCATTTCTTGTAACACTCCTGATGGTCAGCCTCTCATTCATGGTTTTTGATATTTTCCTCATGGTTTCCTGGAATGTTGGAACCGTTTTAAGTGACGAACAGGAAAGTGTCGGAATAGAAATTTTTCTGAGGGAAGATGTCACCGAAATAGGAGCGGTGAATCTGGCGGATCTGATATCTGTGATGGAAGGTGTGAGATCGGTATATTACGTGTCTTCTCTTGAGGCTGAGGCTGTATTCAGAGCGGATCTTCCTGAACAGGCGGATCTCCTGATACTTCTCGGACCTCAATTTCACCTGCCCCCATCAATTCAAATTTCATTACATCCTGATTGCAGAACATCTGAAAAAGTGAGTGGACTTGCCCGTACTGTTTCAGGGATGGATGGGGTGGAGGACGTAGTTTACGGTCAGGAATACCTTCCCGGCCTGACCAGAGCTGTGGATATGATGGGGAAACTGGTAGTACTTGCAGGGCTGGTCCTTGCGATAAGCCTGTCTCTGATAGTAGCCAATACGGTAAGGCTGGCGGTAGCAAAAAGAGCGCTTACGGTTGAAATAATGAGTATAGTAGGGGCACCGGGATGGTTTGTAAGAATGCCTTTTCTGGGGGAGGGACTGCTGACGGGTATTACCGGTTCAGCTGGAAGTCTTTTTCTCACAGGAATTATTTCCAGTATCTTATCATCCAGCATACCACATGACTTTTTGCCCGGAAGATGGATCTTACTGGTTCTTCTCCTTGGTGCATCCTCCGGTGCAGCGGGAAGCTGGATGGGTATGAGATCCGGTATTCCGAAACCACGTTCCTGACAGGGGGATAAAATGAAAAAAATGTTGATAGTTCTTGTAATTTTATCTGGTCTTACTTTTGCGCAGAGCGAATCAAGACTGGATCCGGCACCGGCAGGACAGGGAATCCAGGAAGGCACAACCACCGAGACGACAACAACATCAGAAGAAGCTTCTGCGCCGGCAACATGCCTTGGCGGCGGCGGTATTATGAGTTTCCTGCCCATGATAGCGATAATCGGGATATTCTACTTCCTCATGATTCGTCCACAGCAGAAACAGTCAAAAATGCTTCGCCAGATGCGTGAAGCTTTTGAACTCAATAACAGAGTCGTTACCGCAGGCGGGATTCACGGGACTATCACAAATATCAAGGGAGATATCATCACGGTGAAAATTGCAGATGGTGTCAAGATTGATGTTGACAGGAACTCTCTTCAGGTCGAAGGAACTGAAGGTGGATCCTGCGCAGTTACGAAGTAAGCCTGGTTCCATATGAATTACAGTGACATGCGTATTCCGCATGTCACTGATAACATCAATTGGATTGATATGCCCGCACGAAGAAAGCGCTTTTGAATCATGCAATTCAGATCATTGGAGTATTTCGGCTCTGAGATTCTCCGAAAACAATCCAGGGAACTTGACTGCTCCACCGAGCAGGATTTTATAGAGATTCTGATAAATGATATGAGAAGAATCCTTTATACGGAAAACGGTCTTGGTTTAGCGGCACCTCAATCCGGAGAGAACGTCAGATTGTTCATACTCAACCCGGAAGAGCTTGCCCTGAGCGGACATAGTGTCTTTATCAATCCAACAATCAAGATGTCCGGTACTTTGTTGAAGGACGAGGAAGGCTGCCTGAGCATCCCAGGGATATTTGAACTGGTGAAACGGCCCTCTCATGTAAACCTCACCGCTCTTGATCAGGATGGCAAATCATTTTCACTTGAACTTGATGATTACGCCGCACGTGCTGTCCAGCACGAATACGACCATCTCGAGGGCATACTCTTTATTGACATACTCAGCCCCATCAAAAAACGGCTCATCAGAAAGCGGCTTTCTGAGATAAAAGATGAATACGGGAGCGGAAAAAGGATTCTCTGATGAGAGTCATATTTCTTGGTACTTCATCGTTTGCGCTGCCCCCGCTCAAATCGCTTATGGAATCAGTTCATGAATTGGTTCTTGTTGTAACCAGACCACCAAGAGGAGCCGGAAGAGGAAGAAAACCAAGGAATCCTCCTGTAGCGGATTATGCTGTAGCGCACAAACTTGAACTGCTGCAGCCTGATAAGCTGACCAATGATGTAATCAGTTATCTACATGCACTGGAACCTGACGTGATGGTTTCTGCCGCGTATGGAGCCTGGCTTCCACGCAAGCTTCTTGAATCAGCACCACTTGGAGTGGTCAACATCCACCCTTCACTCCTGCCGGCCTACAGAGGAGCTGCTCCTGTAGCAAGGGCGATAATTGATGGAGAAGATGAAACCGGAGTCTCATTCATGTTGACAGACAGCGGATGGGATACAGGGCCGCTTCTCGAGAGTTTCAGAGAGAGAATCATGCCGGATGACACGACGGGACTGCTGGAGGAAAGGCTTTCAAATATTGCTGCCGCGAATATGCAGGCTGTTATTGAAAGATATGCTGCAGGTTCTATTATTCCCGAACCTCAAAAAGGCAAGACCGTTTACGCAGAAAAAATATCATCAGCTGAAACATGGCTGGACTGGAGCATGTCTGCTGAACAACTCGAACGGCAGGTAAGGGCTTTTCAGCCGTTTCCGGGGGCCAGAACTGAGCATCTCGGAAATATGATCAAGCTGATCAAAGTTATACCGGTTTCGATGGAATCGGCACCAGGAGAAATTACGATAGAGGAAAATACTCTTTTTATCGGCTGTGGCGAGGGGAGCCTTAGAATACTGACTTTGCAGCCGGCTTCGAAGCGAATCATGGACACGGCGGATTATCTCAGGGGAACTTCAATGAGAACAGGTGATAAACTTGATCGATGAAAGTAAGATAAATACTCTGTTTCAGAGTGGTTTGCTTCTTTTCTCGATCGCTCCGTCTGCGATTGTGTTTCTGGTTCTGCTTGTCGCCGGAACGGGCTTCCTGTGGTCACTTTTCTCAGCTCTGACAATTCTTCTCGCTGTTCAGGTCACCGGTCTGCTATATGGAAGAGGAATAATCAGGCATCCTTTCATACTGAGGGTTTCATTCTGGACATTGAAGATGATGCAGCCTGTTCTTTCAATGGGTACTCATACGCCTGAGAAGATGGTAATCACGATGAACAACCGAAAAGCCGTTTCCGACTGCTCAAGGAAATTCCAGGGAGAAGAAACCCTTATTCTGGTTCCTCACTGCCTGCAGAATCATGAGTGTTCTCACAGGCTGACATTCAATCCTGAATCCTGTGAGAGATGCGGCAGGTGTCCAATTGGAGATCTGCTTGAAATCAGAAGCAGATTCAATACCCATTTCGCCATTGCTTCTGGAGGTACTTCCGCAAGAAGGATAGTAGAGCGGATAAAGCCTTCACTTATTGTTGCTGTCGCCTGTCCTGTGGATCTTTCTCTTGGAATCCTTGATGTTCACCCGGTTACAACAATAGGGGTTCTCAATGAATGGCGTCACGGACCATGCTTCGATACATGGGTCAACCCCGCGGAACTCGAAGCTGCTCTGGAGATGTTTCTTCAGTAATTTCCCCGCAGGAGATTCCTGTATCTATTCTACCGCAATCAAATCCTCGAGTTCAGTCAGTGTGCTGTCCATCTTCTGCAGAGCGGAATTCACCGGCAAAGGTGTGGAGAGATCAACACCGGTGCCTTTGAGGAGATCAAGAGGTGGTTTGGACGAGCCGCCCCTAAGGAAGTCAATGAAGTTCTCAACTGCTCCTTTTTCACCTGCTATAATCCTCGATGAGATATCTACAGCGGAAGCCAGACCGGTTGCGTATTTGTATACGTAGAAATTGTAGTAGAAATGGGGAATCCTGGACCATTCGTATGCTATAGCAGAATCGATATCATCGAAGGCGAAGCTGTTTCCGTGATAGAGTTTTACTATCTTGAGGTACGCCTCGTTCAGAAAGTCCGGCGTGAGGGATCCTCCTGCTTCAACATGTTCATGTATGTATTTCTCAAATTCAGCGAACATGGTCTGTCTTACCAGAGTTGATTTGAATTTGCTGAGGAGATGATCAAGAAGATATGCTTTTTCATCTCTGTCTTCCGTTCTTTTCAACAGGAGATCTACGAGGAGCATCTCGTTTGTGGTGGAAGCAACTTCGGCCAGAAGTATTTTGTATGAAGACATATGGTAAGGCTGAGTGTTCTTTGAAAGGAGACTGTGCATGGAATGCCCTGCTTCATGTGCAAGCGTGAATACACTGCGGAGCGTTCCATTAAAATTGTGCAGGATATATGGATAGGAATCAAAACAGCCACCCGAATACGCGCCTGATCTCTTGCCTGTGTTCTCGTATTTGTCAGCCCATCTGTCCTCGAAACCCTTTTTCAGTGTGTTCACATAATAACTGCCAAGTGGAGCCACAGCTTCAAGAGTGAGATGTACGGCTTCATCCCAGGTGTATTCTCCTTTGGATTCAGGCACTATCGGAACCTGCACATCGTACAGATGCATCGAATCGAATCCAAGCGCTTTCTTGCGCAGGTCAAGATACCGGTAAAGTGTCGGCAGATTGTTGTGAACAGAGTCGATCAGGGAATCGTATACTCTTGTACTGACCTTGTCATTGAAAAGAGAGGAAACCAGTGCTGAACTGTGCTTCTGTACTCTGGCGTAAAAGATATTCGTACGTACCTGACCTTCAAGCAGAGCAGCCTGAGTTGCTATGTTACCGGAGATTTCTCCGTAAAACCCCTCAAAAGCATCCTTTCTTACTCTTCTGTCTTTATTCTGAAGGAATGCAGCAAAATTACCGTTTGTCAGTTTAACAGCATGTCCCTTTTCATCAACAATTTCAGGAAGTCTTGCCGGCATATCGACATTGTTCATTTTACCGAATACAGTGCTGAAGCCGCTTGTTATTTCACCTGACATTGCGATGAGTTTCTCTTCCTTATCCGAAAGAGTGTGAGGACGATACCTCAGGATGTTCTCCAGCCAGATCCTGTATGGTGCCAGCTCAGGAGTTACAAGCCAGGATTCTATGGTATTCTGAGATATTGAAAGAAGTTCAGGAGTGAAGAATGAATGAGCGGTTCTAACTGAAACCGCTCTGCTTGAGATCTTCGCCGAAAGACCGCTGTAGTGAGAGTTGCCCAGATCCTCATCCCTCTTCATTTCGGTGTACGTTGAAAGCTTGGCAATCAGCCTGTTCTGCGAGAGCATCTCCTCAACTGCCGATTTGAGAATTCCAGGGGATTCGCTCAGTCTTCCCGTCCACTGCCTGAAGCTGTCAGCAAATGCATCTGTTATGCTGAAATCCTTTTCCCATGCTTCATCTGATGCGTAAATGGCTTCTACAGCCCATCGATCATTCAGCGGGACTTCAGTTCTATTCCTGAGCTCTTTTGACATTTTCTATCATTCCTTCCAGAATTCATTTTCTCTATCTCCTGATCTGATGGCTGATGCAGCAGTTGAGTCTTCAACAACAATCTCAACCGGAAAACCGGATTATGTGAGAAATTTCAGTTCTATGCTGATTCTCCCTGAAAATAGTTCGTATGGAGGAGTTACTTTAACAGAAACACTAATATACTTGAAGGTTCCGTCTTATCAAGATTTCCAGTTGTGTATTGTTGTTCGAGAAGTATGGAAACATATATTATCCGAAATTGGAGGTTTTGATGAAGATGCATTTTTCTCTTATTATCATTCCGACGCTGCTTTTCAACGCCTGCACCGGCAATTCAGGTGAATCAGATGAAAATGTTCCTGAAATCCAGACGACCAGCACAATTGTGTCTCCAGGTGATGAGATCAGCGGTCTGGCCTGGGGAGCCGGTTTACTTTGGGCAGTTGACGCTTCCTCCAATATGGTTTTCAGTATTGATACATCAACAGGTGATATTGTTGATTCCTTTTCAGTCAGCCATTCGGCGAATCTCCGAGCTACAGGTCTTGCTTTCAGTGAGGAATACAATGTTCTGCTTGTGGGATTCTGGGATTACGGCACGAACGGGTACGTTTATCAGTACACTCTGGATGGTCTTAATAAGGGATCGACAAGAATGTGTGGCGGTTGAGGGAACCCTGTCTCGTCGGTGACGGGACTCACAGCTCATATGGATTGTCTCTACCTCTCTTCACGAGAACAGAACAGAACCTACAGATACTCACTGCCGGGCGTGCATGGACGGAACGATTCTACCAGATTCGGGAATAACAGCAGAACAAGAGATATAGCCAGGGATTCGGAAGGCCTGATATGGGTGGCAACAGACGATTCGGAGATACCTGTTCGCTGCTATAATTCATCGGGACGAATGGTTTCCAGCATTAGTGGAGATATAGTATCATCAGCAACCGGAATCACAATTGATACTGAAGGGAACCTCTGGGTCAGTAATAACCAGGAGGGTATCATCTGCAGTATTGATATTACAGAATAGCGAGTGCGGCTGGTTCCCCTGATAGAATTCAGCCTTTATAATTCTCGAATCAATGGATTTCATTTCAATAATCTGAATAGCGGGGTGAAGATAAATGCGTGATTGTATATACGGTCTTGACGTGAAAGTTCCGCTTCTGGACGGAAGCATGGTTCGTTACGTGAATCTTGATAATGCAGCCAGTACACCTCCGCTTGTGAAGGTTGTGGACGCCATCACGGAACTCGCTCCATTGTACTCCAGTGTTCATCGTGGAACCGGATTCAAATCAAGGCTTTGTACTGACGCATACGATCGCGCCCATGAGATAATCGCTGAATTTGTTGGAGTGAATACTGAACTGAATACAGTCATTTTTGTGAAGAATGCCACAGAAGCCATCAACAAGCTTTCACACAGGATAAATATACCGGAGGATTCGGTAGTGATATCCACATGCATGGAACATCACTCAAACGACCTGCCATGGCGCGATCACTTCAGGACACTGCATGTCAGAGTAACTGATGATGGACGCTTCGACGAAGAACATTTCGATATGCTTCTAAGAGAGAACGCTGGGAAAACAGCCCTTGTGACAGTAACTGGTGCTTCAAACGTAACGGGTTACATACAACCAATATACCGTCTTGCAATGAAAGCGCATGAAGCTGGAGCGAGAATAATGGTTGATGCCGCCCAGCTTGCTCCGCACAGGCGGATAGATATGAAATCCGATGATGATCCGGAACACTTGGATTTCCTTGTAATTGCAGGTCACAAGATGTACGCCCCTTACGGAACGGGGGCGCTTATCGGTCCCAAACAGGAGTTTCTCAGCAGTGGTCCTGACTACAGCGGGGGAGGGACTGTTGATATGGTCACTCCCGACGAAGTATACTGGGCTGGAATGCCGGACAGGGATGAAGCAGGCAGTCCTAATGTGATGGGAGCGATTGCGATGGCTGTTGCAGCAAAAACTCTGATGGACAAGGGATTGGATACAATCGCAGAGCATGAAAGAATATTGACTGCATACGCGCTGCAGAAGCTTGGCGATATGCCCGGTATACATGTGTACGGGGAAACCGATCCTGCAAAGGCACATGAAAAAGTAGGCGTGATACCGTTCAATCTTGAGGGTACTGATCATGCGCTTCTAGCTGCGATTGCCGGTTACGAAGCCGGAGTAGGTGTTAGAAACGGTTGTTTCTGTGCTCATCCCTATGTGGTAAAGATTCTCAAACTCGACAAGAGTGAAATCATGAGCTGGCAGGATCAGTTCAAAAAGGGGGATAAATCCAGAATGCCGGGCATGGTCAGAATGAGTTTCGGATGTTACAGTAACACTGAGGACGTTGATCGACTCATGGAAGCGCTTAACATGATTAAGAACGGTGAATATCACGGTGATTATTATCAGATTCCTAAAACCGGAGAATTTGTACCGAAAAACTTTATTGATGATTACAAACCTTTCTGGGATCCCTATGAGATTGAAATGTGAAGGAGATAGAATGTCACTCTGGAAAATAATTGCACTGTCCGTTTCGATAATGTCTTTGATGCTGACCGTCAGCTCATGCGGGGAGGCTGAAACTGAGCTGCCTGCAGGGGCTCAGGATGTCGATGCAGCAGTCTCGCAGCCATCGGCAAATCAGGAGGATTTCATCCTTGCTGACAGCGCTTCAGAAGCTCTTGAAGCCTGCTCTTACACTTTCAAAGTGTTTGGTACAGGTGCATACGCTGAAGCCCCCATGCTGGTTGGCAATATTTCAGGAAAATCTTACGGAGAAGAAAAATTGCTCCTGTTTGCTGAAATCGGCCAGGACACTACGCCTGATATTGAAGATGATATAGAACTGTCTCTTACGCTCGCATCGGGAACTGATTCAGTGTATTTCTATGACGAGCTGGACGGTGTCTTCCGTAAGAGTTCTCTGGAAGAGGGCGGAAGAGATCTGCTCCGGCATGCAAGTTACGCCATAATGAACGAGTACTTCCTCAGCGATCCATTCGCCGATGAGATTGCGTCACAATCCATCGTATTCGAAGGCGTAGATTCTATTGGTTCTGAAGACTGTAATACTTATCTGGTTACATATGCCAGAGGACAGCAGGCAAGATGGTCTCTTGGCGTTACCGATCATCTTCCCAGACGTGTTGAAAGGATGACAACAGGTCAGGATGGAAACCCGGCTTCAGTCATACTGGAAGTCTATAACCTCGAAACCGCTCCGGATCTTCCGGATTCCATGTTCACCCTTGTTCCGCCTGCAGAACTTGAAGTAGAAAATTACAGCGCTTTCCTGACGACCGGAACACCTGCCCCTGAATGGAATCTCTCTGACAGCGATGGCAATATGGTTTCACTCGAATCGTTAAGAGGGAATGTTGTCGTTATTGATTTCTGGGCAACCTGGTGCGGCCCATGCAAGGTTGTGATGCCGGATATTCAATCCCTTCATGAGAAATATGCGGATCAGCCTGTAATGATCTTTGGAGTTAATGTGTGGGAATCCGGTGATGCTGCTGCTTTCATGCAGGAGAACGCCTTCACATACGGCCTTCTTCTCGAAGGTGATGCTGTCGCAGAAGAATACAAAGTATCTGGAATCCCGACGCTCTATGTTATCGATCAGGAAGGGAATATTGCTTTCGCTCAAGTGGGATCCAGCTCTGACCTCGGCTTAACACTAACAGAAGTAATAGACAGCCTGCTGGCATCTGAATAAGGAATAAGAAAAAGGGGCCTATTCCCCTTTTAAGTAAAACCATTTCGTTGACGGTGTTAATGAAAATA
>JAUVEU010000062.1 GCA_030594645.1 Candidatus Aegiribacteria sp. | reverse complement strand
TTGAGCAGAAGATCCTCGCAGCTGAGATAAAATGCTCGCGGATTTGAGGAGAATACTGGATGTATTTGACGATAATACGCGGGTATTATAGCCAGCTGTGTGGGTTTTATGCCGATGCTTCATTGTCGGACATGCTCCTAGATAAGTGCAGTTGCCTTTTTTAAGTCAATATGCTCAAACGCAGTTTCCATGCGATCAATTTCTGTTTTGGGTAATCCCAGAGTGGCAGCGACGGAGCGCCATTTACTTACTGCCATCCCTATATCTGCGACCATTGACCGAGCCTGGACCAGGGGAATTCCAAAGTAGTCAACGACGGAAAAAGCTGTATCCAGAGATGCAGTGGAGTCATAAAGGTCAATGCAGGTGGAAAGAATACGGGGCTTTACATCAGTAGGAGTAGGGTTTAAATCATATGCTGGAGACAGACTCCACCCTCTCGGACCGGTATATAGAAAAGCATGGTTGCGCATGTGGTCGTCGACATTCGATATAAGAATATTGAAAACGATGCGTTTCCAGAGATTTTGAAGGTCAGCCTCAGGAGCAGCACCGTATCTTCTAATTGCATCAGCAATTTCAAGATAGCTGTATTGCTCATGATCAACAGCACCGATCATGCTCAGTGCAGATAAGAAGGGAATTCGAACACCCTTCGATCTGTCAAACCTTCGGAGGATAAGAACAGGTTTCCCCTTAATAATTTCTACCCGACGTATGGGAACAGCAATACCGGCAGACTCGGCAAGGTTGAGAGCAACGATTTCCCACGTAATCACATCCAACTCGTCGTTTCTGCTTGGAAATTTAGCTATTGACAGGTTCTGTTTTCGATCCAGAATGGAAGCCTTCGGTCTCGCTCCCCCCAGAGAAGATCCTGGTGCAAGGAGCAGACTGAGCTCTTCGGCGCTTTCATCATTGTTTACTACATGATCTGCCGCAGCCAGCAGACTTGGTAGAGCAAGCAAAGGAGGAATACGACCCTTAGAATTCTCTTTCAGGAATGGCTCTTGCTCATGAAGGGCAAAGCGCAAGGCACCCATCCGCGATAAATCGTCGACGGCAAGCAGGTAGTCAATCTCCGAAAGAGAATATTTCCCGGAGCCGGATTCTCTTGCTTTCTGCCGTGCATTTCTCCGTATCAACAGCCTTCCCCAGCTATCCGGTGCCGAATCCCCTATAGAACCAAATAGCTTTCTATCAGCGCCTGTATGGAATTGCCCCGGTCCAAGCGTTAATGCAGGTTCTAATGCGAACCTGTGAGGATACCCCAGCCAGGCTCGGTCGTATTCAAAAGTTGCGCTCTCTCGTCCCCTTCTGGAATGAGACCAGAGACGACCAACCAGTTTCATGGAACCATCAAGGTTTATGTATACAATGACTGGCTGACTCATCTCAGACATTATCATCCTTCATGGATCGAGGGTGACGAATCCGCTGAGGAAGGTGTTCTTCCTCAAGAATCAAACCCAACTCATCGTGACGCACATCTGCAAGGTCAGCAAGCCTGTGAATCAAACCAAGAACGAAGAGGACTGAGGCGTAGTATCCCAGGGAAACCCCGGAACTGCCTTTCTCAATCCTCGTAAGCGTAGTTCGGCTGATAGATGCTCGCTCGGACAGCAAAGACATAGTTATCCGTCTGCGTTTCCGGGCATCCTTGATATCCCGCCCAAGCTTGCGCAACGCACGCTTCACAGGTATAGGCATGCTGCTCAAAACTCTCTTCGTATCCTGTGTGTCCATTGGATCTCTCGCATCCATTTGAGTATACCATATTGTACCATAACAATGATAATGTACATTATGATGTACGTTATGGCAAGTTCCGAGTTTGCAATGAAGGAGTCGGACGCTACTTGCGGCAACTAGGCAACCCAGAGTGCCACCCACCGTTAAAAACGACATGAGGCTTTTCGCCATAAACAGAATCAGGGGACATGCAGTTTCTACTGCGTGCCCCCTGATATATCGGCGCAAATCACACTGTTCTGAAGATTACTGCTTTTCAGTTAGAGAGTATGTGATAATCGTGGTGTATCCATCCGCTTCACCGTTATCAATCGTTATTGTATAATCCCAGTCGCCCATGTAACCCATAATCATTGAAGAACCTTCAACGGCTATATTCATATCTATGTTCTCGATACTGCCAACAATGATATTTGTCACGTCGGAAACCTGATCGTTGCTGCCAAGAACGAGATCATACACCATGGTTCCGCCGGCATCCTGTTCTATACCTCCAAGAACAGTAGTGTTTGCAGAATTGTAAACAGGGATCACATCAGGAAAACTCGCAGGGATACCTTCGTCAAAATTGGCATAATTAATGTCGGTAGGATCGGGGTCATATTCTGATGCTTCTTCAGACGATGAAGAAGGGTCAGAAGATGAAGAGGTTCCAGAAGGCTGTGAGATTGCAACATCTTCGTTCTGTTGTTCGGTATCTGTGCCTGAGGTATCTTCCCGAGCATCGTTTGATTCTCCGCTGCTGCCACATCCGGCAAGAACAAACAGAGTCATTGCAGCTAAAAGTACTAAGACTTTTGTGAATTTCACACTGATCCTCCTATAGTACGTTGAATGATTTGGTTTTACTCATAAGATCCTGATTCATAAGCACGGATGAATGTACGTCATCCCGGCATTTTGTACAAGCATGTGACAAACATCACCTGGCGATACTGAAAGCACCATCCCTGGCAGAGTAGTAGTTTCGACAGGTACACCATATCTCCTTCTGCTCCTTTAACGCAATCATGTCGAATATCTCTATTTCATCCGATCCCTCTTTGTAGAGCACATAGCCCGGGCTGGTCAGATTCTCCGTGTTGTAAACCACCACGGGTTCAAGACTGGTATACAGATACGCGAAAACGGTGTCCTGCGCCTCCACCAGCGCTGCTGCCTCGTGGGATGGAAGAGCAGCGGTGTACAGCGTTGCAAGGCTGAAGGGGTCGCATCGATGGAAGGTATTTCCTGAGATGTAACATAATTCCCCTTTTGAGGATACAACCATTTGCTGATGCCCGGGATAACCGCTGCCGTTGGCTACAACTTCATGCGTGATCAGATCCACCCTCCTCAGACCGCTACTCACTCCCCAGATGTAAGCTCCGAAATTTTCGATCACCTGTCCGGAGGAAAAAGCGTAGCTGAGCGTATCCACAAACTCCATCGTTCCGAGGTCCAGCGCTATTGAAGTGGAACTGCTGAGGGGATGTATAAGCGCGATTCCGCTGTAAGGAAGGACCAGTATCCCGTCGCATTCGAAATCTACCGTAAGGCTGTTCAAAAGCTCCAGTGAATAATCGTCACGAAGCTCAAGGACATAGTCTCTGCTTTCGCTTGACCGAGAGACCAGCAGCGCGTTCTCCCCCGGTGCATGGGCGAAATCATGGATTTCCTCGGATCCGCAGCCGTTCGTGCTGGCCGCATTAATGGTGTTGATTCTTCTTATGTAGGAATAGAGGTAATAATATGGATACTGGCTTTCAATGTACTCCACGAAGTAGAAATGCTCTCCGTCCCAGGATGGGGTGAGTGTTTCATCTATTATCCAGTATTTATCGAAGGAATAGGGTCCGTCCCAGTATATGTTCATGTACCACGGCAGCCCATAGTCGGATGTGTAGGTCAGCATGTTGCTTTTGGTACTGAGATCCTGAGTATCCGTAGTGGTTACCTGGTAATATCTTGGCATATATGCCGGGAGTACCGAGTCCAGGAACATGGTGTCCTGCACCCCATGCAGGATACCGAGAGTGTCTCCGTGGAGTGACCCGCTGTATTCACGTCTTACAAGTGTATAATGGGAGAAATCATCGTCAGGGCAAGGAGTCCAGGTGAGGATACAGCGTCCCATCGGTAAATCGGCTGCGGATATCTCCGACGGCGTAGGTAGCTGTGACAAAGGAGTTGTTATGCTTCCCTCATCACTCCAGAGTACAGTGGAATCGGAGCTGAGAGCGCTGACCGCGTAGTAATATGTAGTTGCCCACTGCAGGGAATCGGAATCCGCAAGGAGCGTGTCGGTTGTGGTTCCAATAATCCGGGCGCTGGAGCCGCCGGAAGAGATTCCAGGTTCAGTTGACCTGTTCAGGGAGTAGCTCAGTACAGTCTGATCCGCTGGAGAATTCCAGGTTACGGTTACTTCGCAGTAGGGCTGGCCCCTGTTCTGACCACGCATTGCCTCTAATTGACACGTGGCTGTAACACGCAGTTCCTCACTGCCTGTTGAGTCGCCAGTGAAGACGATGGAAGCGATAGTGAAATCAGGCTGTACAGGCCCGGAGGGATTGTCGCCGCAGCCCATCAGCCAGGTGATGATAATCGCTAGGAGAAAAGAAGAAACAGCGACAGCTTCCGAATGGCGCTCCCGGAACTCGCAGAATACATTCATTACTTATTCCTTTTCAGTTATCAGACCAGAGAAAAAGGAGGACAGTCCTGCCGGGTCAGTAGAAATCGAACTTGGTTCCCAGGTAAAAAGCGGCATCGAAAAGACTGCTGTTATCATTTTCATCGGTACCCAGGAGCTTCGCTCCCACACATATGTATGGCTCAATGTCCAGTTGTAACCCCTTGTTGAAAAGCGGTATCCGCCATCCCAGCTTAACGCCGGCTGAGATAGCCTCCACCTGTTCCTCACCCGATTTCCAGAGAGCGCCTGCGCCCATGTATGCTCCGGCGAAGAGGCCCGACATGGGCCGCATGAAGTACTTGCGCAGCTCTGCTCCCAGCTCAATGCCGAGCCCTGTACCCTTGGTCTCAGCGGGGCTCAGGATATTGACCAGCGCTGGTCCCCCGTAAATTATCCATGTACCCATGGTATCCGGTTGTATCGATCTTTCGATGTGGAATGTGAATTCCACTGTCTGCATAATGGTGAACTGGTTATCAGTCCCGGGCCAGGGCGCGGGATTGCCAAATGAGACACCTGTCAATAAAAGTGTAACCATAAGCATTAGCAGAGTAATCCTGATTTTCATTTTTCCTCCTCTAAAGTCCTTTCGCCCTGTACATCCTGTGGAACCGGCAGGAAGCAGCGAAGAAAACAGCTGTGAAGACAAACAGCATAAGAAAACACAGCCAAACCGGGAAGTAAGAAACACTTCCGTACGATGCTCTTATAAGGGCGCTTGCATAGGACAGAGGAGATAATGGTGCTATCCATCCTGCCCATGTCGGCATCTGTGCTATTGGAACGAATATTCCGCTTACAAACAGCAGCGGAAGTCGAACCAGGTTTGAAAGCAGCATGATATTGGAAGGACTGGCTGCAGGTGGTGCTGAGAGAAGTACACCCAGAGAGGAAAAGCTCAACGCTCCCGCCAGAATACCGCCGATGAGAAGAGGCAGATTCGCGATTTCAGCATTTGTAAGAAACAGGCCCAGAATCACAGGTATCACCGAGATGGCACAGCCGAACGCGAAACCGCTCAGAACATCACCTGCAAGTATGGAGCGGAGAGATATGGGGCTGGATATCAGCCTTTCATAGGTTTTCGCCCGTCGTTCCCAGGGGGTTACCAGAGGACCTATGGCACTGGCGGTAAACCAGAGTGCCATAGCGACCATTCCGGGTACAACAGCTCCGGGAGGGACATTTCTTCCCATTTTGAAAGCGAGGAAGAAGAATACCGGAAAAAGTACTCCGAATATCAGAACGGGAGGTTTCAGGTAGTAAAGAAGAACGTTCTTCTTCAGAATCACCAGAGAACCGTGCAACTGTCTGCTCCATCTGTTCCTGTCTGAATACGTGCTCATTCCGAGCCTCCGTCCCCGGTGTAGTAAAGGAAGACATCTTCCAGACTGGGTTTCCGGGTGTTCAGCTGCTCAAGTTCAAGGCCAATGTCCATGGTCAGCACTACAAGCAATGTAGCAACGCTTCCAGGAGTTTCGGTATACAGCTTGAAGACATCCTGGTCGGACTCCACCCTGGTAACGCCGGGAAGGGATTCCATCTTCTTCAGAGGGGGAGTCTGATCCCTGAATACCGCTTCAACGTAATGACGTTTTCTAACCATCGATCTGAGATTCCCGGGGGTGTCAATCGCGACAATTCGACCGTTGTTGATTATTGCCACCCGTGAACAGATATCCCCGGCCTCAATCATGTTGTGTGTGGTGAGAAAAACAGTGAGACCGTCATTATTCAGTTCCCTTACTATCTTCCTTATCAGCCTGGCACTCTGTACATCAAGGCCGCTCGTGGGCTCATCCAGAAAGAGTACTTCGGGATCTGTAACAAGAGCCGCGCACAGCATAAGTCTCTGTTTGAGACCCTTTGACAGTTCTCGAGCCTTACTGTCTTTCTTATTCATAAGACCAAGGGCATCCAGAAGCCTTTCTCCTTCACTGATCCGCCTGTTTCTGGGAACTCCGTAAAGCTCAGCCATGAGCATCAGATTTCTCCAGACGGAAAGGTCAAGGTATACGTTAGCCTGCTCAGGGACTACCGCAATATGCTCTCTGGAGAGAATGGATTCCCCCCTTATATCGTGGCCCTGAATAGTGGCGGAGCCACTGGTTGGTTCAATAACACCGGTCAGCATTCGGACAGTAGTTGTCTTGCCGGCTCCGTTGGGGCCCAGGAAACCGAAGATTTCCCCTCTGTTAACCTGAAAATCGATACCGTCAACAGCTGTAAGATTCCCGAACCTTCTCGTGAGACTGTTAACCTTGATGACAGATTCCGTTTCAGCTGCCTTTTCAATCATAGATTTTTCCTATCCTTGTAATTCAAAGTAGTTCACTGAATTCTAATTTAATATACTTAACATGTCTGAAAGAAAGGAGACGAAATGAGATATCTGATTTTTCTGTTCTCTCTTGCAGTCATAGCCCTGGGATGGGTGGATGATGACGGACGAGATTCTTCGATTCCCCAGGGAACACTTCCCCAGGGTAGCGACGCGATAACGCTGACTGTTCTGAATACCTTCCAGGTGCCATCTGCCGGCCAGATGCTCGGTCTGGATACACAGGATGGATCTGACCAGCTTGTGGTTCTGGATAGCAACGCCGAGTTGATTCGAGCGGTAGTAATGGGTACCGGAAATCCTGTGTGGACAAATTCTACTCCAATTTCCTACACTTTTGGCTGTTGTCATAACTGGCCTGCAACTTATGGATGGTACGTAAACGGCTTTATAAGCTCCAGTATGTATTACTATTCCGGTTCATGGAATGTCGCATTTACAAATCCTGCAGGAAACGGTGGCAGGGGCATGGATTTCCAGAATGACGGAAACTACATCTGGGAAACATACAGCAGCGGTTCTACACATCGCGTCTACAGAATAGACGAGACTGGCGGCAACACCTCTTACTCAACATCCGAGGCTCCGGGTCAGATGAGCGGGCTTGCAGTGTTTCCATACAACGGAAATCTCGGAATATTCGTTACATTTTACGATTTCCAGAATTGGTTCCTCTACGAATTCGACGGTTCCACCCTGACCTTCAAAGGATCAGGTAGTCCAGGGTTGAGCAATTTTTCAGGATCATATGGTTTGACCTATCACCCCGACACAAATACGTTTTTCTGGAGCTATAAAGTATATGGGACGATCCGATGGATAGCCGAGGTAGAGTTCACAGAATCAGCACTCGAGCAATCCACCTGGGGAAGTCTGAAAGCACAGTTCTAGCCCTGCCTGTCAGATGAATGTTACACGGGACATGATTGATCATGTCCCGTGTGCTTCTGAATAATCAAATGAATTCGATTTCCTGTTTTCATGTCCTTGACAGCTACACAATAACTACTAATTAAAGGAACATGAGGATAACCCGGAGCAAGATCTTTCTGATCCTTATCCGGATGCTCCTTTCCGGGAGTAATCCCGGTTCACCCGGGCGTGATTCTTAATGCTGAACGCTCAATGAAGGAGGAATCAAATGAAGAACCTTGCTGTTGTAATGTTCGTTCTTCTGTTTGGAGCCTGCATGGCTTCGGCGAACGTGTATTTTTATACGGATCAGGCTCTGTTCGAAACTCTCTATCCCGGTCTTACCACAGAGGACTACTCCAATACCAATGTTCCCCCCAACAGTTCTGATTCCAACATGTGGCCTTTCGACAGTTTTACAGATAATGACTGTTTTTCCCCGGATGATATTGTGGAGGGCATAGCTATTGATAACCTTGAGGGAAACGAAAATGTTGTACTTGTTCCGCCTCTTATGGGAGTGACCAGTGTTGCCGTGGGTCCAAATGAATTCGAGGACAATGCTGTATATTCGTTCAGCATTCCGGTGAATGTGTTCGGAATTGAGATTGTGATGCCAGTGGTGAGCGGCTTTGTTGATATCGAAGTGTTCGGAATCGGCGGTTCTCTTGGTACTTCCTTGTCGATTGGTTCGCTTGAAGGAGTATTCTGGGGAGTTTACAGCGATTATGATATCACCCGGATAGAGTTCAGGGAGTCCACAACTAACGGTGAGCTTTTCTCAAACGCTCAATTCGGAGCATTTTCAGCACTTGATAACACAACATGGGGTTCTATAAAGAATTCATTCTAACTCATAAAGGGCCGGGCACCGAGATTACCGGGAAGAACTTTCTGATAAGGTTGGAGTACTCCGGGTTCGTATCTGTACTTGACAATCCCCTATGATCTTTACACATAGAATAATGGAGGTGCAAATCCCTCCCGCGTCATGTTCTTCAAATGATTATGATGAAACGAGTTGTGGTTACCGCTGCTGGAATGGGTGGATGGATACATGTCAGAATCAGTCACGGATATCGAAGCCATTCCTGGTCTTAATCCCAAGGATATAGAGACAATTCAGCGCATAACGGGATTTTTTCCCTTTCGCGCAACATCTCACTATCTCTCACTTATTGACTGGGAAGATCCTCATGATCCCCTGAGAAGAGTCGTAGTTCCTGACGCAGGAGAGCTGGAGTCAGGTGGGGATCTTGATCCAAGCAGAGAGAAAAACTTCTATGTTCTTCCCGGTATGCAGCACAAGTATCCTGACACAGTTCTGCTTCTTGTAGGTCGCCGGTGTGCCGGATACTGTCGATACTGCTTCCGGAAAAGGCTGTTCCTTCAGGAATGTTTCGATGGACATCCACCTGATGTCAACAGTTGCATAGAGTACATCCGGGATCATCCCGAAGTGCGGAACGTGTTGCTCACAGGTGGCGATCCTCTCACTCTTCCAAGTGAACGGCTGATGGAAATCATTCGAAGGATAGCAGAGCTACCCCGGATCGAGGCTGTCAGGATCGGCACGAGGATGCTGTCCTGGGATCCCGGTAGAGTTATTGCAGATCATTTACTGCTTAAGGGATTGAGAGAACTCAGGGGGGCGCAGATCTATGTCATGACCCACTTTGTGCATTCAAGGGAACTGTGTGAAGAAGCTCTGGAGGCAATCAGGCTGCTCAGATGCAGCGGAGCAGTTATGTGCAACCAGACACCCATTCTCAGAGGAGTGAATGATAGTGCGGATACTATGGAGAATCTCTTCAATGCGCTTGTTTCAGCGGGAGTGTCACCCTACTACATATTCCAGGTCAGGCCAGTCGTGGGAAACAGCATATACTCAGTTCCACCTCTTGAGGCATACATGATAATCAAAGAGGCTCAGAATCGTTGCTCAGGACTTGCGGCCAGAGCCCGTTATATCATTTCTCATTACACTGGAAAACTCCATGTATGCGGGTTGACTGATGAGCATCTCGTAATGGTCTACCACAGGGCAGCCTTCCCACAAGACCGGGGCAGAACGATTCTGGTGAAAAGGAGTGTTGCGAACAACTCCGTCGAGTTCTTCAGGATCGGTTCAAATCTTCTGAGATGAGGTCTGGAATCGTGCCACCCACTAATAAATGCGACATGATATCTTCCAGTTTTTCGCAACGTAACCTCATGGGTGGACGCTGAGAGGCTATCATAGAATACTTACTTCAATAATCTGTGGGTTACACAGATGCGTCTGTGGCCTGAATTGGGGGATCTGAGAAAGGGAGGGTTTCATGAAGATCCTAGTTATTGTACTGCTCGTTGCGGTTTTCACAGGATCGGTATTCGGTGGAAACATCGATTACCTTACGAACAGGAGCGTGAACTACTTCAGGAACTTCGCAAGAAACGTGGCAATAGAAGGCGCGGATCTTGTAAGCTACAATCCCGCCGGCCTGGTCTTTCTGGAAGAAGGGTTCCACATCAGCTTCGGTAACGAGTTCTTTCTGAAGGACTACACTATAGATGCTGTTCCCTTCTGGGACACAACATCCGTGGAAACATACCAGTCAACAGAACCAACGCTGTTCTACCCTGATTTCTATGCTGTTTTCAGAACAGGAGACTGGGCGGTATTCGGAGCTTTCACAGTTCCCGCAGGGGGAGGGGCTCTGGATTACAAGGATGGTATCTATGCCATGCCGCTGATAGAGAGCGGCCTTCAGCAGATGATGCACCCCGGAACAGTATGTTTCGCGATGATGGACAACGGATATATCACAGCATCTTCCCGATACATTGCGGGGACAGCAGGAGCCTCCTGTGAAATAAATGATGTTATATCTCTTTCGCTTGCCGGAAGGTATACATCTGCTAAGAAAACTTACGATGGATACGGCGATTTCACAGTAACCTGGATTGACACTACGGTACACCAGTCTCAGGTAAGCCGTACCCTTGATGTTGAGAAAACAGCAAGCGGTTTCAGCGGGATAATCAGTGTCAATGCAGTACCTGCTGAAAACATTAATGTTGCTCTCAAATATGAAACCCGCACGAGTCTCGAATTTGAGACAAGTGTTAACGAGAACAGCTGGGCCGCATTCGGGCTTCCGGATTCCTCGTTCACCGACGGCTACAAGCAGAGAAGAGATCTTCCTGCAATAATCTCCGGTGGCATTTCGTACCGTTTCACTCCCGAATTCCTGCTTAGCACCACCTTCAATTACTACATGGTTGAGGATGCCGACGAGGGAGAGAATGACGGGCTTGATGATGATTACGAGAATGGTCTGGATATCGGGATTGGAATCGATTATCAGTTTACTCCAAGACTTCTTGGCGGGCTGGCTTATCTTCGATCAGATCTTGGCGGCAGCGAAGATACTTACAGTGATCTTGAATACAACCTCGACTGTCACTGCATAGGCGGAGGACTCCGCTATGCGGTAACAGAAAACATGGCCCTTACTCTTGCCGGCGGACACAATATCTACGATGAGGGAAAAGGCACCGGTGCATTTGAGGATTGTACTTACAATAAGAGCATATGGTACTTCGGCCTGGGAGCTGAAATAAGCTTCAAATAGAGCAACGGGGACATGCACTCTTTGGTGCGTGTCCCCAAAAAGCATGACTCTATGGTGGGTGTCCGGGGACATACAGGCTCTGCTGTGTGTCCCCAAAAAACCCAGCCTCTGGTGCGTATCACCCACCCAAATACTGTTACATTCTGTTACACTCCGCTCATAGTCCGTTCGCAATTTCCAGCCAGAATAACTGTGAAGAAAGGAGGAGCTGAAATGACAAAGCTTCTAGGAATTACAGTAGCGATCGTTGTTCTTGTCGGTGGATGCGTACAGGATGCTACCGAATTGACTGATTCGGAGCACATTCACAATCTTCTCACCAGTAACGGTAATGTCGAGATGAGACCTCTTGACAGCCAGGGAGAGGATGAAAATGGAAAGTGCGGTAACCTTCCTGAATTCTGGTACAGGCACCTCTCAAATGAAGAAGTATCATTTGATGTAGTTATGGAGAATGATCCGTCAACAGGAATATGTACTGTAACAGTGGTTCGGAATCTTTACGCGGATTTCTATATCGATGTCGTTCATGACGGGGAATTCAATCCCGGCATTAAACCTATCAGTGATATCAGAACAAGAAGAGCTGTCGTTGAGAGGTTTGATGACGTCAGCCTCCATGGAGGCTGGGTTCTCACTCACATCACACCGGCGGAATATTCCCTTAACTCGGATATTCCACAGGAAGTATTCATCCAGTCAATGAAAATCTACAAAGGGGATGATCTCGCCTGGGAATGCGATTCCCCTGATACTTTCTACGATGTTGAAACCGGTCTTCCAGTGATTGAGTCAGGCGAGCTGATTCGACTCGAGGTTGAAGTTCTTCATACCAATCCTCAGTACGACCCCGAATTCTATCTGTTCGCTCATGGCCCCTGCCCTTCATGGCCGCGACATTTAATGAATGATGAGGGACTATGGGGAGACAGAGTTGCTTCAGATGGTATCTACAGTTACGAGTGGTACGCAGAAGCGTCTTCAGAGCACTGGTTCATAGCGGCTGATATTATTGATGCCGATACAATGCTCGATCAGGAAGAAGACGATTACGATTCCGGCGCATGGGGAATAATCGCGCTGAAGGAATAGGAAAGGATCTGTAATGAAACAGAAGATGAAAATAGCCGGAGTAATAGTGATAACAGCAAGCCTGCTTGCCGGAACGGCACTTGCTCAAGGATTTGGAGAACACTCGCCTTCGGGTGCCGGGCATCACGGTGAAGCCATGATGCATGGTTCCAGAGGTCCCGGCGGCCCAGGCGGTCATGCCGGTGGATCCGGATTTGAGAATTTTGAAAGATTCAGGATGATGTTCAGAGGACTGGATCTTACAACAGATCAAACCGATCGGGTAGAGGGCATAATGGCAGATACGAGAGAAGAGATAGAATCAATCATGGATGCTGCAGAAACATCGGAGATGCGCAGCACATTCATAGAGGTATTCACCTCTCCGACGCTGACCGTACGAGACCTGGAGATAACTCTGGGGGCTGCTGATGAAGCCAGAGACGCAGTCAGAGACGTGATGTATGAAGCCATCGTTGATCTGCATAATGTTCTTACTGCTGAACAGCTTGATAAGCTGGGAGAAATGGCGTCCGAACACGGAATGGGACACACTCCCGGAAGATAGTACCGCCCACACACCACAACCTCCCTCCCACCGAAGGGGAAGGCACAAAAGCCTTCCCCTTCTCTGTTTGCGTATGGAGTTGCTAAAAACCTTTCTGTCTGTAATACTGCTCTGTTCGGATGGAAAGGTTAAATTGATGCACGAAAATCTTAATACCGCAAGAAGTGAAGCCGCTGCCAGAGCGAAGAGTTCCGGAGAATCGTTCTGTATTGTATCCGGAAAGAAGAGCGAGCATATGGTCTACAGAGTCTATCCCCTGAAAGGCTTTGGCCTGCCGCCGGGAGGTACTCTGGAGGAAGTTGTGGAACCAGCAGTAGAAAGAATGGAAATAGAACCTCAGGAGAAAACCAGCTCTAACGGATTCTGAATACGGAGGAGAAAAGTGAATTCATTCCCGACTGATATAGAGATAGCGCGAAAAGTCACCCCCCGTCCTATTGTTGAAATTGCGGAGCAGCTGGGGCTTTCAGAGGAAGATCTTGATCTCTACGGTCAGGATAAAGCGAAAGTTCATCTTGATACTCTGGAGAAGAAGCGAAAAGGATTCGGGAAACTGGTTCTTGTATCCGCCATAACGCCCACCCCTGCGGGAGAGGGCAAGACCACAATAACAATAGGGCTTACGCAGGGACTGGCCAGGCTGGGCGAATCGGTCAGCTGTGCCATACGAGAACCATCTCTCGGTCCGATATTCGGAATAAAGGGCGGTGCTGCGGGAGGCGGTCATTCGCAAATCATACCGATGGAAGATATCAATCTTCATTTCACAGGGGATCTCCATGCGATTACTTCAGCCAACAATCTCCTTGCCGCAACGATAGATAACTACCTTCACAAGGGGAATCCGTCCCGGCTGGATCCAAGAACCATCAGCTTCAAACGGGTAATCGATATGAACGACAGATCCCTGAGGGATGTGATTATCGGGCTTGGGGGCAGAACCCAGGGTGTTCCGAGGGAATCAGGGTTTGATATAACCGCTGCCAGCGAGATCATGGCCATCCTTTCTCTTTCGAATGACCTTGAAGATCTTAAAAGAAAGGTAGACAGAATCTTTATAGGTCTTACGTATGACATGCAGGAGATTACAGCGAAGGAAATGAATATTTCGGGAGCAATAGCAATGCTCCTGAAAGATGCCATCAAACCGAATCTTGTTCAGACACTGGAAGGCAATCCAGCGTTCGTGCATTGCGGACCATTCGCCAACATCGCGCATGGCTGTAATTCAATACTCGCAACGCAGATGTCCGTTGCCTTTTCTGACTGGGCTATAACAGAGGCTGGATTCGGCTTTGATCTGGGGGCGGAGAAATTCTTCGATATAACGTGTCCGTACGGTAACCTCTGCCCGAGCCTTGTTGTGCTGGTAGTAACGTGCCGTGCCCTGAAAATGCACGGGGGCGTAAAGAAGAAGGATCTTAAAGCACCGAATCCTGGTGCAGTTGCTGCCGGGCTTCCAAACCTGGAGAAGCACCTTGAGAATATTGACAAGTTCGGTCTTCCCTCTGTGGTTTGTATAAACAGATTCCAGGGTGATACCGATGAAGAACTGCAGGTGATTCTGGACCGCTGTACAGAAATTGGTGAACCAGTTGCGCTGGGAGACGGATTTCTAAACGGCGGTCAAGGAATGGAGGAAGTAGCTTCTCTCGTGATTGAGAATGTGAGGGACTGCAGCGAAACCTTCAAACCTCTTTACGACTGGAATCTTGGCGTTAAGGAGAAAATTGAAATAGTAGCTAAGGAAATATACGGGGCTGAACATATAGATTATACAAGGCTCGCCAGAAAAGATCTGCGAACTATTAAGAAAAAGGGTTACGACAAGCTTCCCGTATGCATCGCAAAAACACAGAAGTCGCTTTCGGACAACCCGAAACTGCTTGGCAGACCGAAGGATTTCATTGTGACAGTTCGGGAAATAGAGATATCAGCCGGAGCGGGTTACCTTGTCCCCATAACAGGGGATATCATGCGCATGCCAGGATTACCTGACGAACCCGCCGCCACTCGAATGGACATTGATGCTGACGGTAATATCACGGGTCTCTTCTAAGCCTCATGAAAAAACCGCTCTCCTCCAGGCATCCGGGTATTTATAGATGCTCGGTATTCCTGCGGCGGCTTAGACGGAGGCTGAAGTGGTATTTTGGAAGAGAACACTACGCTTTGAAATCCGGTGAAAAAACTCTGCCCGGAACAGTAATAAACCATCAATCGCTTCTGATGAGAAAGCTGGAAGGAACCGATCAGACCCTCCAGAGAAACAAGATAGACAGCCTGCGGAAGGCCTGCAAATCCATGAACGGTGTACTGATCCGCCCCGGTGAGACTTTTTCATTCTGGAAACTTGTGGGGCACCCTGCCGAAAGCAGAGGCTTTCCGCCTGGACTTCAGCTCTCATTCGGCAAGCTTGTGTCCGTCTCAGGAGGCGGCCTCTGCCAGCTTTCCAACCTGCTTCACTGGATGATCCTTCATACGCCGCTTACTGTCACCGAGCGGCACAGACACGATTTGGATCCCTTTCCGGACTACAGAAGGACAGTACCATTCGGATCAGGAGCTACGGTGTTCTACAATTACCTCGATTTCATGTTCAGAAACGATACTGAGAATGTATTTCAATTGAGAACCTGGCTGGATGACACATACCTTCAAGGTGAGATAAGAGTAGAAAGGGAACTCCTCTTCTGCCGGACAATTCGGGAGAAGAACCACCGGTTTGTCCGTATTCGGGAAGAGGTCTACAGGGAAAACGAGCTGTGGAGGATAATCACCGATTCGGAAACATCAGAGGAGATTTCCGAAGAACTGCTTCTCATTAATCAAATGAAGGTACAGTACGATACATCAGCAATTCCAGGGATTGAAGTTATCGAGTTAAATTCGGATTCATAAAGTAGAAAAGCGGGGCGGAATTAACCGCCCCGCCCGTTTCAAACAGGATATTCCTATCTGATTATTATCATTCT
>JAUVEU010000158.1 GCA_030594645.1 Candidatus Aegiribacteria sp. | reverse complement strand
ATCCCATCACTCTGGCTACGCTGTATTCGGCCAATCTTCCCTACCCTGAATCAGCAGCACTCCTGGAGAAACAGGATACAGTATTCGCTTACTTGTACCCATTCTCTGAAACAATGACTGTTTTCAATACAGTGAGCCTGGAGAACACCGGTGATGTGCTGTACGATGAGGGCCTGGAGTACGTGGATATCTTCGACATGGTTGCGTTACCACAGCGCGATGAGATCTGGTGTACCAGCAGATTCTACGATCTCGACAGCGATGGAGCTTTCAGTATATCACGCTGATATACATCTACTTAACACTCCTACAGGTTCGTCCCTGTCCGGGGCAATACAGAAAAAGGGCAGCTCAATGAGCTGCCCTCCTCTATACATAGATAGCTGGCGTTAGCGCTTATCGTGAGCGAAATCTACTCTAAGGCTGCGTCCATCAAGTTCTGTATCGTTCAGAGCTTCCGCTGCTGCGGTTGCTTCTGCTTCGCTATCAAAAGTAACGAAACCGAAACCGCGAGACCTTCCGGAATCACGTTCCTTGATGACCTTTGCTTCCGTAACGGTACCGTACGGTGAGAAGGCTTCCATAAGTTCTTTGTCCGTGGTTCCCCACGAAAGACCGCCAACAAACAGTTTGTTATTCAAGAATAACTCCATTTCTGAGGGTTCCAACCCTCAATACCCGGACATTCAAGCCCGGTGCTCCGGATAATCCGAAGCATACTGCCCGGTATCACAACCGGCTGCTGCAACCAGAATGGTCACATATGGATATCAGAATGTCCTGATAATAGGGGGAACACAATTCTCAGAAATGAGTCGAGTGGAACCTATCCAATTCTCAAAGACACTGAATCACGGTTCGTAATATAGAGATACGGAGATTTATGTCAAGGATTGGATAAGTTTTTTATTGGACCGCCTCTATTCGTACCATCAGAGTATTAGAGCTGAGGGTGCAGGATTGTCAATTAACAACAGTTCTTTACAAAATCACATTTGCGCTTATGCTTCTTATCTCTGTTTTTACACATCGCATACTTAAGTTATCGATATAAACTTATCTGCACAAAGGTGGTTACAGATGAAAACTGCTGAGTACACTGAATTCCTCCGATCAAGGAATGTCGATAGTAACGGCATAAATGACGCTCTTGAGAATGTGGCTGATTTCGAGGAATACCTCTCACTTGCAGGAGGAGACATAGATTCGGTTCAGATAAACTCGGTTAAAGACTACTTTTCTACATTGATAAAGGACGAAAAGAATACCATGGATCGATTCAGGAATCTTGCCAGGTACTTCTACATTACCGGCCAGAATCAGGTGTACATCTATGTCATTTCTACTGTCAGCGGAAGGGAAGTGTTTGAATCGATATCGGATAAACTTGAATCAAACAAAGGTACAGACTGCAGAAACAATGTATTTGACGGTCTTGATCTTCCCCCGCTTGGTTCGCCTCCGGGAACATATCCCGCCAATACATGCATGCTTGTAAAAAGACTGATGGATATTGATTCGAATACCTGCCATGATGTACTGGCTGATAATCACCACGGAATACCCCATGAGAACTTCGGGAAACACCTGCAATGGTTTGAGGAATCAGGTTCTATCGATGAATTTCTAAAAAGAGTCCATCTTGAGAGGGTCATGATTCTTCAGCAGCATCTTGACGAGGGAAAAGTATGGTTCGAACAGGAGATAACACCGGAAGTTATTGAACTGGTTAAAGCTAATCAGGAAATCCTCTCCGCAGTCCGCGATGGAGCTTACCTTTACGTAACCAAGATCCCTTACTCTCCGAAAGAGTGGCTGAAGGAGACGGACGATCTAATGAAGAGGTATTATGCATGCCACTGCCCACTTGCCAGGGAATCCATAATAATGAACGAACCGGAAATACCGATTGACTG
>JAUVEU010000108.1 GCA_030594645.1 Candidatus Aegiribacteria sp. | reverse complement strand
ATCGATTATGAATACACACCTGATTCTACAGTGATCACCCAGTATGACCTGTCCTGGAGTGAAAATCAGTTCTGCTGGCATGGCGGTATCAGAGCTGAATTCAGTTTAGGTAGTGCCGGATTTACGATTTTATCCCCCACTGATCACTATCCAACCAGAACAGCGATTGGGGTTATGATACTTGCTGAACATCTGAAAAACTCGAAGATCGGATTCGAGTGTGAAATCATTTCACCAGGGGAAGACGCGGAATACATCGGTCGGCTGATAATAGAAAACCCTACTGCATCCTTCCTGAATACCTTTCTGGGAGTCTCGTTTACCGATGGCCCATATTTCTATAACTCAAGAATGGGGTTTTCCATGGGATTGGAAATGAGTTTCGATCCTGTAAAAACACAACTTGGATATTACTACAGGAACAGATCAAGAAGAGGTCTGACCGAAAACGATCAGTATTATCAATATTTCACTGATACTACAACACTCTTGAGCGTTGTAGTATTCCATATGCTTTAATCTGTCAGAATTCCAGTCTGTCGCCCCGGCGAAGTACTACCACTCTGTCGCGGAATCTCCTTGCAAGATCCCGTTCGATTTCATGTCTCAGCCATGGTTTAAGATGAAACGTATACACTGGAACATCAGGCTTGTTCAGTTTCTTCAGTTCGTTCTCCAGAAGAGCCGGTGTAAGGTGATTACTGGAAATAGCTATATCGGTCTGATTGTCCGGAAACGATACTTCCGCAATGACCATTGAAAGATCATCGAGCTCTGCTCCTCTTTTCCAGAGAGTCTCTGTTGGCCCCGTATCACCTGTATGCAGGATGGAACCCGTACTGGATCGGAACAGAAATCCCCTGGCGCCGGCGCTATGGCAAACAGGTTCCGACCAGGCTTTGATTCCTCCTGGAAGCTCAAACCATTCCCTGTCCTTCATTGCCTCATAGACAAGAGCGGGGCCACGGGAGGTTTTGATTCTGCTGAAATCCGGCCACAGCAGATCATTCATATAGTGTTTTTTAACCACATCAAGACAGGCTTTACTTCCCATAACCCTCAGAGGTTCATCTCTGCGAGAAACGGTAGCATCAATCATGAAACCCAGTTCAAGTACATGATCAAGGTGAGCATGGGTAAGAAGAACCATTTCAACGTTATCCTGTTGTGTTCCAGAAAGCATGGACGCTGATCCTGCATCCAGCAGAACCGACTCGCCAAGAAGCATTGAACAGAGATTGCATCCATACTGTTTTGACCCATCAACACCTATCACATCAATGTACACTATCTTTTCCTCTCCTGATCACTCTGGGCAGGAATGGGCTGATCCGGGTAACAATTTCGTAATTTATTGTACCTGCCCATTCAGCCATCATCTCAGCGGAGATGATCTCATCTCCATCTTTCCCTAGCAGTACAACCTCATCCTCCAGGCGGGACTCGGGAATATCAGTAAGATCAATCATTATAAGATTCATGCACACTCTTCCAAGCAGGGGAGCACGTTTCCCCCTGATCAGTACATGCGCGGAGTTTCCACACCCTCTATCGTATCCATCCGCGTAACCTACCGGCAGCACTCCAAGCCTTGTATTTCTATTAGTCCTGAATGTACATCCATATCCAACAAAACTACCCGATGGAATTGTCTTTATCTGAGCGATTCTCGTCTTCCATGAGAGAACAGGTTTAAGATCAGGAACAGGTCTCCCTACTGTCTGTGCAGAAAGAAATGTTTCTCTTGAAGGCCATAGACCGTATAAACCGATTCCAGTCCTCAACATGTTGAAGTGAGTCTCCGGGAACAGTATCGCAGCTGCTGTACACGCAGTATGAATCACTTCAGTATGAACCCCTTCATCTCCGATTAGCCTGAGAGCATCTTCGAATCGGTGAAGCTGCGCTGCTGCGTACTCATGATTCAGAGTATCTTCAATATTGGCAAAATGCGTTGACAAACCTTCTATCTTTATTCCGGGAATCAGAGCCGCACAACTGAGAAATTCCGGAAGGTTCTCCGGCAGTATTCCCTGTCTGTTTGTGCCGGTTTCAATCTTAATATGAATTCTGACAGGTTTTTCCCTGCTTACTGTTTCCTTCAGCTTCTTCAGCGTCTCGATATTGTAGACTGTCAGACGGAGATCAGCTTCGATTGCTTCAGAAAGTCTATCGAGCAGCACATAACCAAGCAGAAGGACGGGGCGCTCAATTCCGTTATGTCTGAGTTCAAGCCCTTCATCAAGGGAATTCACGGCAAACCACGCAGCGGAGGGAAGCAAACTTGTAATCTCCCGAACGCCATGTCCGTATGCGTTGGCTTTAACGACAGCACAGACCGGGATATTCTGCCCGTTTTTCGAACAAGCCCTTAACTGACGCAGATTCCAGTCAGGAGCTGACTCCTCGATTTCGACCCATTTCAGGTAATTCATACCCTAATCTATAAACAGCGTATATTCCGCAAGCAAGGATGATGAATAGATTGACCCCGGTTAAAGGAGGTTACTATGCCTCAGGTTTTTTTCCTGTCAGCTGCAAAGACAGATCTTCCCGGAGCTTTCACAAAGTTGCTTGAGAATCTGGAAACAGCAGCAAAACTGAAAACAACGGATTTTGTCGCTGTGAAAATTCACCCCGGAGAAGCGGGAAATACATCATATGTGAGCGCCAAAAATGTAAACAAAATTATAAATGCCTTGAACTTCACTGCTGAAAGGATTTTCCTCACTGATACTACCGTACTTTATCCCGGCCTCCGAATGTCAGCCCCGGATTATATACGTCTTGCTGCAGAACACGGATTCGGTATTCCGGACACGCCTCCATTCATTGTTGCCGATGGTCTTCATGGTGAGAATGAAACTCTTATTGAAATGCCTGCTGAATTCGATTCGTCTACAGCCCGTCTTGCCTCGATAATCTGCAGCGCTGATGCCATGATAGTAATCAGCCATTTTAAAGGTCATCTCCTTACCGGATTCGGAGGAGCGATAAAAAATCTGGGAATGGGATGCGCATCCAGAGCCGGAAAGCTGTATCAACATTCTTCAGTAAAACCGAATATCATAAGCGACATTTGCACCGCATGTGGAATATGTTCGGTTAATTGCCCTTCAAATGCTATTTCAATCAATGCATTCGCAGTTATCAATACCGAATCCTGCACCGGCTGCGGTGAGTGTCTCGGACGGTGTCCGGAAGGCGCCATCAGAGTCAGCTGGAATCAGGAAATGAATGTCTTCATGAGAAGAATGGTTGAATACGCGTCAATTGTCGCGAAAACCGCGAATCCTGTTCTGTACGTGAATTTCGTCACAGCAGTGGTTCCGGATTGCGACTGCATGCATGACACACATCCTCCCCTTGTCGATGACATAGGCATTCTGGCTTCCACTGATCCTGTCGCGCTGGATAAAGCTTCGCTGGATCTTGTCACTTCTGCCCCGTCAGCAGCGAATTCACCGGTCGCGGGGAAAGCTGACGCGGGAGACGATAAATTCAGGGCTTTCCGCCCTGATATCGATGGCGAACTTCAGCTCACAATCGCAAATTCATTAGGAATGGGTTCAATGAAATACGAATTGATCAGAATACCCTGATGAACCTGACTTCGGGCATGAGAGCGGCATTCTACATGATAGTCGCCACTCTGTTCCTCTCACTGGTTCCGGTATGTGTAAAGGCAATTCCCACTGAAGCGGGTGTTTCCGTTTCGCAGAAACTATTCGCAAGAGCCTCGATTTCAGCAGTCATTACTCTTTTCATACTGCTATTCAGGAGAATCCCGTTGAAACCGGGAAGTGCCCGCCTGCTGGGAGCAAGGTCGATTTTCGGAATTGCCGGAATGCTTACATACTTTACGGCCGTTGAAAGTATGCCTCTTGCCGAGGCTGTAACTATTAACAGGCTGAGCCCTTTCTTCGTCCTGATTTTCGCCTGGTGGTTCCTGAAGGAGAGATTGAGAAAGGCTCAGATCGTCGCGCTTCTTCTTGGACTTGGAGGGGTCGTGGTAATACTTCGACCCGGTGTCATTCCGATTACTCTTCCAGCAGGTCTTGCCCTTCTCTCAGCAGTATTCGCGGGAAGCGCCTATACAGCAGTGAGGGCTCTGCGGAAAACAGACAAACCCCTGATAATAGTATTCTGGTTCTCACTGCTGATGTCGCTGGTCTTTCTGCCTGCTGTTATCCGAAATGGAGTAATACCCGATTCCCGATCTCTCATTCTCCTTATATGCATTGGTATCTTCGGTGCTATGGGTCAGCTTTTCATGACTACAGCATACAGATACGCTCCAGGTGGCAAGGTTGCAATATACGGATACCTCAGCGTGATCTTTTCAATGCTATGGCAAATTGCTTTCTTTAACTCTATACCGAGTATTGCTGTTTTTGCAGGAGCAGCACTTATTCTGCTCGGTGGATGGATCAACTACCGAGTCAAATGATCAGATAATAAGATATCTACCAAGCTGTTCGACTGCTGAGCATATAGAAAACGGGCATCGCGATGGCAACCAGGTCAGCGTACTCCTCAGGTTTTTTCCGTTTCCCGAAATTGATCATCAGAACATTTCCGCTCATCTCGAAAGTCTTGAAAGCTTTCCTTTGCTGTAGAAAGTGCTGCCTCAGCTCATGTCCGAATACCTGAGGCGTTCGGACTTCGTCCCCCTTGATTACGAATGCTTTCGAGAATTCGGAATCTTCTGCAAATTCGATATCCTGAGCCCCGAATTTTTCTCCAACCCAGTCAAGCAGCGCCACCTGCCCGCGAATGAAGGTCATTGGAAGGTTGAGCCCCTCTTTTTCAAGAATGCAGATCGTCTGTTTATGAACCTTTGATGAACGTCCTTTGCCGGTGTTGTGATATGTTGTGTACTGATAATCAGCCAGATGAACCTTAACTCCTTCCGATTCCCACTCCAGATAATTCTTCATTTTCCGGCTGCTTCCACTGTTGAAAAGTCGAAACGGGAAGCGGGTATGTTTTTCTGTATCTTTAGGAGTGAATTTTGCTCCAAGTCGATGTGATATCGATTCCCACGCTGAAGTTCGCTTCTTCTCAAACAAAAAAACCATCCAGATAATTACACCCGCAAGAATGAATAAACCGATAATTGGAAAGAAAACAGGATTCATAAGCACTCCTTTCTTTGTACAAACGTCTTGAAGGATTATATACATAATGCAGGAGAAATTGAAACCGGTCAACAGCAAAGAATGTCGAATGATTAAAGTAACGGAAAATATCAGCATAAGTGAAACCGAGCTTGAGTTCGAGTTCACCCGCTCAGGCGGACCCGGAGGCCAGAAAGTCAATAAGACATCCTCCGCTGTAATGCTCAGATTTGATATTGACGGTTCTCCTTCTCTTTCCGAAACTGTTAAGAATCGACTCAGGGAAATCAGCGGCAGCGGAGTAACCGCCAGTGGTATACTCATCATTCATGCCAGACGATACAGATCACAGACCATGAATCGTAATGATGCTGTTCAAAGACTGATCAAGCTGCTTAAAAAGGCAGCTCAGAAACCAGTAGAACGCAAATCAACAAAACCGACTCTAGCTTCAAGGAAAAAAAGGCTTCAGGAGAAACGGGAACGGAGTCTGTTGAAAAAGAAACGGGGATTCAAAGCTTCAGAAAACGATCTGGATTAGTTATTTCTTTTCACAGGTTTTTTTGTATATATCCTTATAGTGCTGGTATGTTATTTTATTCATTTTCAGATATGGACTGATTTGAAAGAATCCAAACTCTACGATGGAAAAAATTGCCCATGCCCTTCTGACTGCAGAAGAAGAGGAAACTGCAAGGAGTGCATACCTTTCCATCACAGCAGGCATCAGCAAACCTACTGCGAGTTTCTTATGAGCAAACTGCAGGGCGGCGGAGTACCTGAGCGATCTCTCCCTTCAGGGAAGCAGATACGACTCATGGACTACGGCCCCTGCGCCGGTTGAGCAGGCAAGCTGAACCCGACCAGGCTGGCCGGGATACTTGAAAAGCTGCCGTTGCCTGATTCACCCAATCTTATAGTTGGTATGCAGACAATGGACGACGCAGGAGTCTATAAAATTTCAGACAGTGTCGCTCTGGTGCAGACTGTTGATTTCTTCTACCCGATAGTAGACGACCCTCGAAGCTTCGGTCGAATTGTCGCCGCGAACAGCATGTCCGATATCTGGGCCATGGGAGCTAAAGCCATAACGGCCATGAACCATCTTGGTTATCCGGCTGGGAAAATCCCACCTGAAGCTATCGAGGAACTTCTCATTGGCGGCGCTGAAAAACTGCATGAAGCCGGAGTTGTGCTTCTGGGCGGACATACGCTCGAGCAGGAAGAAATGGTATACGGCATGAGTGTTACCGGTCTGACCGATCCCGAATCCGCTCTGACCAATGACAACGCCAGACCTGGCGATGTAATTATTCTTACAAAACCAATTGGAACAGGTGTCTACTGCGATGCAATGCTCAAGGAAGGACTAACCACAGAACAGTTTTCGCTTTTCGTTTACTGGATGGAACGCCTTAACATGTACGCGTCTGAGATAATGCAGCGATTCGATATAAGCTGTCTGACAGACGTAACAGGATTCGGGCTCCTGGGTCACGCTCTTCCAATCGCGAGAAATGCCGGAGTAAAACTGGTTTTCCGTTCGGCAGATGTTCCTCTTTTCCCCGGCCTTCCGGATCTCCTTGACAGATTCAATCCAATTGGAGTGTGCAAATGCAAGGAATACGTTGAACCACACCTGAAGATGCCCGAAAATCTGGATAAGAGATATTTCATACTTTTCGCTGAAGCACAGACATCGGGGGGATTACTCGCAACTGTGAAACCGGATCAGGCCGAAGCACTTGTAAACGCTCTTAAGGAACATGGCGATACAGAATCGACCATCATCGGAAGAGTCGAGAAATTGGATGATCCCGCCGTGTTC
>JAUVEU010000032.1 GCA_030594645.1 Candidatus Aegiribacteria sp. | reverse complement strand
ACGGGAATCATTTGAGCAGGAACCGGTTCACAGTGTAAATCCTGATGAAGTTGTTGCGATGGGCGCAGCCATAGCCGGTTCAGTCGTATCAGGTCAAAGGAAGGATCTTGTCCTTCTTGATGTAACCTCTCTGACTCTCGGCGTGGAAACTCTTGGAGGAGTGATGGCTCCTATCATAACCAAGAACAGCCCATTGCCGATAAAGAGAAGCAAGATGTTCACGACTGCTGTTGACAACCAGCAGATTGTCGGGATACATGTTCTTCAGGGTGAGAGAGATCTTGCCGAAGATAACAGAAGCCTGTCAAGATTCGAGCTTGTTGGTATCAATCCGGCGCCCAGGGGGGTTCCCAGAATAGAAGTATCCTTTTCCATTGACGCAAACGGGATACTGTTCGTTAACGCGAAAGACGCTGTAACAGGCAAGCATCAGGAGATTAAGGTGAATCCCAGCGGCGGGCTTTCTGATGAGGATATTCGGAAGCTTATGCGTGAAGCAAAACACAATCAGGAAGCTGATCGCGATCGGATGAAACTTATTGAAGAAAGGAACTTCGCCGATCAGCTCATATACGAGTCAAACCGGATCATCAGGACCAAAGTTGACAGTATAGATGTATCATTATACAATGAACTCGAAGAATCCCTGGAAAAGCTGCGAAGTGAACGCGACGGTACGGATATATCCGGGATTGAGCAGTCCATGAAAAAGCTGGACTCAACTTTGAATGTAATCAAGAACATGCTTAAAATGGTTGAATCTCTTGAGGATAAAGACGCTCCTGATGATTTCGTATCACTTGATAACAAACCCGAGGACGGGTTGTCTGATATACAGGGTTGATAGAACCTTTTCAGGAATTCTCCCGGGATGAATGTTCTTGAGTATTTTCCCGTTTGGACAATGATCCATGAATCCATGTATCATCTGAATCCTGATAAGATCAGCGCTCAGATCTGAACAGGAACATTTTGAATTTGAAAAATAGAAAACATTACGGATGTGAGAAATATGAGTAGCAGTCCCTACGAAATTCTGGGTGTTTCAGGGAACGCTGATCAGGATACCATAAAAAGCGCTTACAGAAAACTTGCCCTGAAGTATCACCCTGATAGAAATCCGGGAGATCTGAAAGCGGAAGATAAATTCAAAGAGATAACCAAGGCTTATGAGATTCTCAGCGATCCAGGGAAGCGACAGATTTTCGACAGGACTGGATCCTGGGACGGTGCGCCGAATATGTCGGATTTTTTCAGTGGATTCGGTATGGATGATGCTTTGAGGGCATTTCAGGATATTTTTGGTTTCAGCAGATCCAGAGGACCTTCTCCAGGAGCAGATATCACTTTCGATGTCGATCTTGATTTGAAAGATGTTGTGACCGGAACAGATCGGGAAATCAGTATCTGGCGCAAGGAGCATTGCAGAATATGCGATGGAACAGGTGCTGATCCATCTGAGGGTCTGGAAACCTGCAGCAACTGCGGAGGGCAGGGAAGAATAAGAACCGTAAGAAGAACTCTTCTTGGAGCTATGCAGTCGGTGGTTATTTGTCCATCCTGTAACGGGCGTGGAAGAATCCCGAAGAAGATTTGTTCAACCTGCGGGGGATCCGGGCTTGAATCCAGAGAAAGACAAATAGTTGTAGATCTTCCTGCAGGGATATCGACAGGGCATTTCATCCGGCTTCGAGGGCAGGGGCATTTTCCCGAGAACGATGGCCCTCCGGGAGATCTTATCCTGAGAATAAGGAAGATTGACTATGCTGAATTCATCAGAGAAGGCGATAATCTTGTTTACAGAACACGGATTTCGTTTCCGGACGCTGCGCTTGGAACGGAAATAACGATTCCTGCCATAGAAGACGAAGCAAGAAAGATCAGCATTCCAGCCGGTGTTCAGCCAGGTGAAAAACTGATTATCAGGAAGAAGGGTATCAAGAGACTGAAAGGATTCGGCAGAGGAGATCTGATAGTAATTGCAGACGTATATGTTCCTGAGCAGCTATCCCGGAAGGAGAAAAAAACTCTCGAGGAGCTGAGTAATTCAAAACACTTCAATCCATCAAAATGAATAATTCTCTCTTCCGTCTTGAATATCATCTTGTCCTCAAGGAGATCGCCAATCGAGCAGTAAGCAGAATGGGGCAGGAAAAAGCAGAAGCGCTGCAGCCGGGGTGGGATTCTGAGACATCCTCAAGACTTCAGGCTGAGACCGAATCCGCAGCTTTCATTCTTGAACAGGGCATACACCCTCCATCCGGAAACCTTGATGAATTGAAAGGAATTACCGATTCAATCGATTCAGGGATTATCATCTTCAGTCCTCGAAAACTGAGGAATACGGGAAACGTCCTCGGAGAAATGGATCAGTTCGTCCGATCTTTTGAGAAAGCAGCGGTTCAGAGCGAAAGACTACTCCCTCTTCAGAGTTATTGTGACCGTATTCCCCGTCTTTCGAAATTATCCGGAAAACTGCTTGGAATGACCACTCCGGAAGGGGACCTTTCCCCCGATGCTTCCCCTGAATTGACCCGTCTGACTAAAAAAGCTGACAGACTTGAGCGAAATTTGTCGAATCGAATAAACAAAATTTCAGCTTCTCTCTCGCGGGATAATGTCATTCGTGATTTTCCTCCCACACTGAGGGATGGACGATATGTTCTTCCGGTGATCTCATCAAGAAAACGCGAGGTTAAAGGTATCGTTCATGATCGTTCTGATTCGGGTGAGACAGTGTATATTGAGCCATCTCAGCTTGTTGATGATGGAAATTCTCTAAGAGAAGCACTGCTTGATCTGGACTTTGAGAGGAGAAAAATACTCAGAGAGATATCACTTGCTGTCAGAGAGCATTCAGATGAACTGAGAGCAGGAATAGAGACAGTATCCTCTCTTGATGCTATTTTTGCGCGGGCTTCATATCACAAAGATCTGAAAACCGTGTTTCCATCCAAGGGAGCGCTTTCATTACTCCACCTGAGGCATCCTCTCATCCCTGCTGAGGAAGTGATTGCTAATGATGTGAGGCTCCCGGAAGACTGGAAGGCTCTGATAATCAGCGGCCCCAACGCGGGTGGGAAAAGCGTTTTGCTCAAGGCAATAGGTCTTGCAGTTATCTGTGCGCAATCGGGTATCGGAGCATGCGTATCCACAGGTTCTACAATACCGTGTTTCAACAGGATTCATGTTTCTATCGGAGACCAGCAGTCAATTGCGAACCATCAGAGTACGTATTCAGCACGATTGCGGGAACAACTGGATATGCTGAATGATCATGGGTCAGGCGGGTTTGTACTTATAGATGAACCTGCAGCGGGAACTGACCCGCTGACCGGTTCTGCTCTGGCTGCTTCTCTGCTTGATCATCTGGCTGAAGCCGACAACAGGCTCGTTGTTACAACACATCAGGGACAGTTGAAAAGTATGGCCCAGGGGAAACCGGGATTTTACAACGGATGCATGAATTTTCACGAAGATACTCTTGAGCCCGATTACACTTTTACCTATGGAATTCCAGGGTCTTCTTTCACGCTGGAGATTGCCAGAAAAATGAACTTTCCAGCCGATGTTCTTGAAAGAGCGGAGGAACTTTCCGGGGATTCATTCAAACTTGACAGGATGCTTGAAGAAATTGCATCGATAAGGAGTGAGATTCAGCAGAAGTCGGAAGAACTGGATCGCGAGCAGAAAAAAAACAAACTTGACAGGGAACGCCTGAATATGGAGCTGGAATCCTCAAAGATGGATCTCGAGCGAACCAGGAAGAAGATTGAAGAGCAATCAAGAGAGTGGGAGCGTTCAATCAATTCGCAGGCTGATGCCCTGCTGTCCAGGCTGGCAAAGACTGAAACTGCACAGGAAAGGCGAAGTATCAGATCGGAAATACGGGGGATTTCCGGATCCTCATCAGGTATTTCGCTGAAGGATGAATGCAGGAAATCTCAGGACAAGAATATAGTACAGGGTGGATGGGTGACGGTGAAAGGATGGAGCGGAAAGGGCATGGTCGAGGAACTTGGAAAAGATCATGCGGTTGTGATACTGGGTAATCTCAGGCTGAAGAAACCTTTGAATGATCTTTGCGCTACTGTTCCACCTGAGGAGAAACCGGTATCCTCTGATTGGAGTGTACCTGTTCAGACCAGGATTGAACTCAATCTGAGGGGTATGTCGGCTGACGAAGCTCTTGTGGAGCTTGATTCGGCTCTGGACGACAGCATCGTTGCAGGTATTCCGCAGATACGCGTAATTCACGGCAAGGGAAAAGGTATTCTAATGAGGGTGGTTGTTGACAGCGCGAAAACTGACCGGAGAGTTGCTTCGTTCAGACAGGGAAGACCGTCGGAGGGCGGAACTGGCGTTACTATTATTATTCTTAAACCCCCGGAAGAATCATAATGCCCGATGCAGGCCACGGTAGAGGTTATTTTTCGAATGAATCTATTGAAAGAGTAAGAACAACTGTTGATATTGTCACAGTTGTCGGAAGATACGTAGGTCTGAAACGTTCAGGAAGAAATATGAAAGGACTTTGTCCTTTTCACAGAGAAAAGACGCCCTCATTTTTTGTATCTCAGGAAAGGCAGATGTACCATTGTTTTGGATGCGGAGCAGGCGGAGACGCATTTTCATTCCTGATGAATTATCTCGGATTCACTTTTCGTGAAGCTGTAGAGGAGCTTGCGACCGAGGCTGGTGTTGAACTGGAGACATCGGGAAGGGATACTTCCAGAACGGATGTATTTACGGAGATACTTGCGGAGTCACATAAATTTTTCCGTGATCAGATCAGAGGAAGTTCCGGAGCTCAAGCAAGAGAATACCTTAAAAACAGGGATCTTTCAGAGAAGACAATCGATAAACTTGGTATCAGCTGGGCACCTGGCGGTAGTCGGCTTTCCGCACATCTCCGCGGGAAAGGTTACTCGGAAAGCCAGCTCATAGAATCGGGAATTGCTCTCAGATCCAAAAACAGTGACGGGATATATGACCGTTTCAGAGAAAGGATACTCTTTCCAATCAGCGATCGAAGAGGAAGGATAATAAGCTTTGGCGGAAGGTATATCTCAAAATCCTCCCCTGATATGCCTAAGTACATAAATGGCCCTGAGTCACCGATATACAGAAAGAGTGATTTCCTTTACGGTTACCGCGAAGCTCTCATAGCAGCGCGAGATCTTGATATGATCATCCTTGTGGAAGGATACTTTGACCATTCGCGATTTGTCGAGGCCGGTTATGATTGTGTTGTGGCAACATGCGGTACCGCTATAACTTCATCGCAGGCCAGACAGATATGTGCCATGTCATCCGATATTCTCATCTGCTATGATGGTGATAAAGCCGGTCAGCGTGCGGCAGTGAGAGCGGCTGAAATAATTCTTGAACAGGGGCATCTGCCAGTGATCATATCGATTCCTGATGGCAAAGACCCCGATGATTACATCAGAGAAAATGGAGCCGGCGCAGTTCAGGAATTAACTGCGGGGGCTCAGGATCCAATTAGTTTTGCTCTTGGACTGCTTGGCTCCTGGTCCGGAATAAAGGGCTCCGGTAAAAAGGTAAAAGTTGTCAGAAGACTCGTGGGGATTGCCTCGAGCACAACAGATCCGGTAATCATGGAGACACTGTTGAAAGTAATTTCAGATGAGACCGGATATTCCATAAAAACACTTGAGTCGCAGGTTGCAGAGGAAGATCGGAAACGCCAGAGATATACAAGCAGAATGATTAAGAACAATGAACTGAACAGATGGGATAAATCCATACTTGGATCGATTCTCCTTGATCCGGAGGGATTCAACAGCTCATTGCTTGAATTTCTTGAAGAGGGGGACTTCAGGACGGAGAAAGGAATCAGATTATTCCTGGAAATCAGAAAACAGTCCAGGGAAGGTGCTACAGGATTTCAGCTTTCAGGACTTGATAATGAGGATGCATCTGTCTGCAGTGAAATCATCTCATCATTCCCGGATCAGAAGGATCAATCAGCCAGAGACAGCATCGAGAATGCTGTCAACCGCGATAGGCTGGAGCGGGAGCATGTCCGGCTCAAAACCAGGCTGAAATCCGCTGGTGACAGCGAGATTGATGAACTGAAGAATCAGATATCAGAAATCGGCAAAAAGCTGATTAAAATGTAGGTGGTGAACAATTTCCATCTGTCAGCAGAAAAAGACAAATAGAATAGACCTTAATTCAGGGACTCTTTTCTTTCGGGAAATTGATGTTGTCCCATCAATGTCATCCGAGGAAGAAAAGGAACTTGCTGAAAGTCAGGAGAATGTAAGATTCGTAATGCTGGAATCCATTCTTTCGATACCACTTGGCCGGAGGAATTTCTTTGAGCCGTTCAACAGATTGCTGTCGGGTGAGATGGTTGAGGAAGGAATTGTCGACAGATCATTCTGGGGGATAAAACATTATCGTTTACCTTATTCGCGGAGAAAAGGAATGAAACTGATTCTCAACAGGATGAACAATCGATACCAGAATCGTGATGCAGTAAGAAGGCTTCATCTGTCATGGTTCAGAGTGGAGTGCATAGGAAAGGAACTGTTCAGTAGAATAGAAACATGCAGAATGCTTGTCAGCAGGATGAAGGAACTTACAGATCTGCTCGGGGAGGATGTTACAGTTGCGCGATCAAGAGCTTTAAGGTTCTGTAAAGCGTCAGATTCCTTTGAAAGTGATACCTATAAAGCCTGGATAATCTATCCACGCTTAACAGCAATACGTAATGAACTTGATCTGATAGAGGTGAATATCGGAGTAGATATTCATAACTATATCACATTTGCCCAGCATTTCTGTCGAGCATTTGAAAAGCATAATGAAATACTTGAAAGATTTGTAGAAGCAAATCTCAGATTAGTCGTTACAAAAGTACGGAAATACTATCCATGCGACGCAATGGAGGAGATGGATCTTGTTCAAGAGGGCTGCCGGGGTCTTATGGATGCTGTCAGGCGTTTTGAATACTATAGAGGGTACAAATTCTCGACATTCGCGGTGTGGTGGATAAGACAGGCAATCCTTAAAGCTATACTGCGTCAATCAAGGCTTATCAGGCTTCCTGTGTCCATTCTAAAAGCGAATTCGTCCTTCCGGGAATATATTGATGATTTTACTTCGGGCAGCGGCCATGTACCTACAATCGATGAACTGGCGGAATTAACCGGGGTTGACCGTGATGAAATTGAACAGATATATCTTTCCACAGCTCGACCGCTGTCACTGGATCACACTACCGGTGAACAGGACGCGACTATAGCTGATTATCTTGAAAGCAGAATCCTGATGCCTGATGAGGAAGTTATCGAGAACGATCTCAGAGAAAGAATTGATGCTGCCCTGGTCACACTGTCCGATAGAGAGAAAACTATTATTACACTACGATTCGGGCTATTTGGCGGTGAATCCTGTACTTTGCAGGATCTGGGACGAATTTTCAGGATCAGCAGAGAAAGGGTGAGACAATTGGAATCCAGAGCTCTCGATAAATTGCGGAAACACGGGCTGATAACTTCCATATCATCTGGAAACGCAGTATGAAAAACGTTATGCTTGCAGCGGTTCTATTGCTGTCTTTACACTGCAGAATCGCTGAAGAGGGTAGTGATGATACAAGGTTTATTGTTCTTGGACCTTCTCTTGTTGAAATTATGTTTGTTACCGGACTGGGAGACAGAATTGTAGCAGTTGACAGGTATTCGGAGTGGCCGCCGATTGTACAGGAATTACCTTCAGCCGGCGGATATGTAGATCCTTCACTGGAGCGGATATCCTCTCTTTCACCTACTTCAATCCATGTCAACGGTAATAGTCCTGTACTTCATGAACTTGCGGAAGTCCTTGGCATTCCCTGCTACTCTTACCGTTTTGACACACTTGAGGATGTATTCGCAGCGCTTGATTCTCTTGATGCAAGGTATGGAGCGGATGCGAAGGAGTATAAGGATGAACTTGAAATGCGGCTGGATTCCCTTCGGTACCTGATTGGAAACACCTTCCCTGTTTCCTGCATGATCGTTGTTTATCATGAGCGGGGATCTTCCAGTATGACAATTGCCGGTAGAAATACTTTTTACGCGGATCTGCTTTCCGCAATGAATTGTGAAATAGCAGCCCCTGACGTAGGAGCATGGCCAATGATATCCGCTGAGGGAGTGCTGGAAATGGCACCCGATCACATAATATGTCTGTATCCGGGTCGAACAGATACAACGGCTGTTATTGTTTCAGAGAACGATTTCTGGGTTGATTTAGGATTCGAGGTATCAAGAGTTCACTGTCTCTTTGAGCCATATATCATGATTCCCGGAGGAAGACTGGTCGAAATTGCTGAGAGGATATGTTCTTGTATTCTCTGAGGTTAGATGACGTTTCCGCTGGATACGGCACCAGATCCGTCCTATCCGGAATCAATCTCTCCATATCTCCGGGAGACATATGCGGGTTGATCGGCCCGAATGGTTCGGGGAAATCGACGCTCCTTCGCGCTGTTCTCAATCTGGGAGTTACTGTTTCCGGGACTATTGAAGTGTCCGGTATTAAAACATCTGACCTCTCGAATAATCAGCAGGCAAGAACAGTGTCTTATCTTCCTCAGAACTTCAACCCTTTTTCCAGGCTGACAGTAGCGGAAACAGTTCTCCTTGGCAGACATCCCTATAGAGGAAGATGGGCATTTGATTCTTCACATGATCTTGAAGTTGCCGGGGAATGCATGCTTGAAACGGACACATGGCATCTCAGAGACAGGATATTTTCGGAACTCTCAGGGGGAGAAAAACGGCTGGTTCTTCTTGCTTCAGCGCTTGCTCAGGAGCCTGAGCTGCTCCTGCTTGATGAACCGGGGTCTTCTCTGGATTTCAGGCATCAGCTCAACATGTGGCTGCTTCTCAAAAAGCTGTCAGACAAAGGGATCTCTGTGCTGATCAGCACTCATGAAGTTGCGCTCTCCGGAAGATATCTTGATTCCGTGCTTGTACTTTCCAATGGGAATGCCAGAGCATTCGGCAGACCTTCTGATGTATTCACAACGGAGATTCTTTCTGAGGTATTCGAAGTTCATCTTCACGTATCGGAGGACACTGAAACCAGATCATGGATAATCGTGCCGGAGATGGAGAAATGACCGGTTCAGGGAGAAAACCCCCAACCGGATTCTGGGTTTTGCTGGTGCTGGCGATAGTTATTGCCGGTGTCTTCTCCCTGATGGTTGGACCAATGGGCGATCCTCCGGGATGGGTAGTATTCCGGTTGAGATTACCAAGATTTGTCCTTGCTCTTCTTACCGGCAGCGCTTTGTCTATTTCCGGATGTGTTCTGCAGTCACTTCTTCGTAATGATCTTGCTACTCCTTATACTCTTGGCATATCAGCGGGGGCAGGACTTGTTGCCGGTTCTTTCATCATATCCGGGCTTGCTGTCCCGGTTATCGGCCTTGTCGCTGCAGGTACCGCCGGAGCGCTTCTGGCAGTAATCGCGGTTTACGCTCTCGCATCAGGAGGCAGCAGAGGAGAATATGGCGCAACTCTGCTTCTTGCAGGGGTTACCATGAACCTTATTGGTGCTGCAATACTGCTCCTGTTTGAATATTTCAGTGATGCGTCCAGAATACTCGAGATCGTAAGATGGATGATGGGAGATCTTGCGGTGATAGGATGGGGAAAGCCCCTTTTTCTGATTTTCCCTGCGATTATCGGAACACTGATCGTATTCTCCAGAAACGATGTGCTCAATCAGATATCCCAGGGTGATGATCTGGCTTCAACCAGAGGCGTCTCGGTTCGGAGAGAACGCAATATTCTTCTTGTAGCTGCGGCTGTTCTGGCCGGTTCTACAGTGGGAGCCGTTGGACCTGTTGGATTTGTCGGATTGATAGTGCCGCATATCATGCGCAGATTCGTCGGGGCTGATTACCGGTATCTTGTGCCGGCTTCAGCGCTCGGCGGGATGCTTCTAATGGTTCTTGCGGATTCGCTGTCCAGGATTGTAGTGAGTCCTGCTGAGCTGCCTATTGGCATTGTCATGTCGCTTCTTGGAGGTCCATTCTTTCTTGTTGTTCTGCTCAGGAGCAGCAGAAAGAAATAGTTGGCTGATTTTACGTACTGTAACTGTCGTCAGTCAGATACGGAAAGAACAGATATCTGATACTGTCAAGAGAATCTTCTATCATGTACGGAATAGTTTGAGCATATGTATCCAGTATTACAATGGCATTAGGTACTGAATCTGCTTCGCTTGCTGCTCGAAGCCTTTCGACAATCGCACAGTTAACCTGTTGAACATTCTCATATATCTTTTTCAGACCCTGAAAGCTGAAATCAGCCTGCTTCCCCTCTTTTTTCATGAAGTACTGTGCCAGCAGATACATGGATGTGACCCGGTAAGCGGTTTCATCTCTGTTTGAGAGAGACAGGTGAAATCGAGCCATCGGTTTAAAGAAGACAGTATGCGGGCAGCCGCTGGTGGCAAAAACAAGACCCAGAAGAGAGCTGAGACCGCGCTGAGCGGTTGTCTTCTGTGATATGTGTCTCTGTTCGGTTATCACATCCAGATAGATTTCATCATATGAAATGACACGGTAGAATCGGTTAACGATATTGACAAGGTTCAGAGCCAGAGGGCAATACGGATGTGTATCGATTTTGAGAGGACAGTTGGAACATTGATGGAATTCCAGATTTACCCATTCAGGCAGGTATTCCAGAGTATTACCTATCATCTGAAGATTCAGTGCATCCAGTTCGATATGAAATGATTCCAGAGTATCATCCGCCAGCCTGAAGCGGTAGGTAATAACAGTATTATTCATTGCGCTGCCTGATTCCTACTGGTCTTCCATCCGCTCACGCTCTGTCCTGATAGAATCCTCGACTGCCTCAGCGTAGTGCTGCCATTCCTCCCTTAGATCGCGAATTTCACTTGTTTCTCTCAGATACCGAATAATATTGGTCCTGCTGAGTTCCTCATGTCCTTGCTGAGCGGCTACATAAGTCATGATTATCATGGAAGGGTTCTCAGGTGGAACCTGACGAGAGAGTATTTCCGCAAGCACACAGCTGGTTCCGGTGCTGAACGGTCCGATAACCTGGAATTCAGGCGCGAGAATAGCTGCCTCCGCGAATTCCACGGAAGATAAAATCCCACGTACAGCATCCGGATCATATTCAGCATCGGCACGAATCTGTGAGGCTGTGAAAGGAGCTGTTGTAAATACTTGCAGTGATTCAGAATTCGCCCATGCTCCAAGGTTGACTCCGGTTGAGTTGATTTCATCGAATGCCTCAAGAGCAAGAGATTTGGATATGTCTCTTCTGATAGAGTACATTGTCATTTCCTGAAGAGTTCCGGAATTAACGGCTTCTTCGTATCCGATTGTGTCCGAAGGGTAGAATTCCAGCCTGCGAACAAGCGTGAAAGCGGGATAGCCACCCATGTATCCCGGGGAATAGAAGATTGGTCCAAGTTCCGGCCAGAGTGTATCCGTCGCAAAAGTAATGATTTCCTCTGTAATACTGCCCGTCAGGGGTGAGTCCTGCTCAACCAGAATCTCACCAAAATCGATTACCGGAAGAGAATCGCTGATGTTCGGTATACTGCTTGCAAGAATATCCTCCATCTGCTGTTCTACAGTCCACATCATACTTCTTATTGTGGAGAACTGAGGCAGGACAGGTACTTCCCAGCTTCTGAGGTAAAGAGTGTCATCCAGTATTTCAGATGAAGTTATAACGGAATCAAGAAGGAGAACATGATAACTGCTGATGGATGGGTTGTTTGAATACATCCCCATGAATGGAACAGTTCTTTGTCCCTCCTCAAGAACAACACCATCACCGTAATATTCAAGGAATTGGTATCTTGTTGCTGTGATGGGATTTCCCACAGTTGCAAACGAAAGAGAATCGAGTTTCGCAACCGCGAACCGCAGGTCATCTTCCTGTGGCGCTATCTGAATTGTTACATACCTCAGCAGCGATCCGGCAGGTCTGAAAAACATTGAAGGATTAGTGTTGTAGAATTCTTCAAGTGTCTTTTCATCCGGAACGGGTGGAATAGTATCTATAATAACATACCTGGCGGTTATCTGACCCTGGCTGTCAAGAAGGAGGAAATCGACCTCTTCTCTGGAAGCCATACTAACCATTCCTGAAGCCATCGGGAAACGTCGGGAATCTCCACCTGCGTATGTCTGATAGAGATATTGCTGGTACAGGCCGGGCTGTTCTGATTTGATCATATCAAGATATTCTTCAGCGCTCATGCCGCCAAGATCCTGCATTCCGACTTGAGCGGCCAGAAGCGCTTCAGCCTGCCCGATTGTGAAATGAGTCCAGTTTCTGCTATTCAGATAGATACCTTCAAGTTTGCTGTTTATCAGTTCTTTGTAGGCTTCTTCTGTTATGACTGCGCTCATGAGAAGAAGCATCGATTCAGGATCGGGATTTCCGCTTTGTTCAAGCATCTGTCTGTAGCGAAGATTCCAGTTTTGCAGCGCAGCCTGATACTCGTCCGGCAAAATATCTTCGCCGTCAACTGTTGCAATAGCGCGTTCGTATGGGTTAGTCGGTCTGTTATCCCCCTCGCCCATTCCCCACCTGAGAAAAATGAGAGCGACGAAGATGACAATGGTTGCGATCAGGAATATTTTAGCATTATCTCTGAGCCAGGTTAACATGTTATTTCCCCTAAACTGGATTGATTTTAATTAGATGCAAAAATACATTCGTTTATTACATTCTGCAAGGTTTGTGCAGGTCAGCTTACCGGAGATGGTTTTATGAAGATCAGTAAGTATAACGAAATGGAGCGTAAAACGATTGAAGCGGATACAGGGTGCATACTTGCTGTATCTGGTCCTGACATTTACCAGTCAGTTCGTCTTCAGAATCTGATGATTGAGAAGTTCGGGAACAAGCTCAAATATGATGTATCCCGCCTTGACGGAGGTGATCTTAAGGAGGGTGACCTTCGCAGATATATTCTGGAGAACTCACTCTTCGCGCCAGGGAAGCTTCTTATTATCTCCGAATGCCATAAAATGGGTAAGGCTGCTCAGTCTGAGTTGATGCGTTCCATTGATGAGGGGCTGAATGACTGCGCATTGTTTCTTGTATCCTTGAAAACTCCCAGGGAGTCAGCCCTCCTCCGTAAACTGGAGAAAAAAATGCCGCTATATATCTGTTATGAACCCTTTGAGAGTGAAATACCAGGATGGGCAACCAGGCTTGCATCTGTGGAAAATATCAAGTTGAATCGGGAAACGGTTCAGCTTCTTGCCCAGTATTCAGGAAGAAATCTTGGAAGAATGTCCGATGCTATTGTAAAACTGGCATTGTACCACGGACACGGTTCAACAATTGATAGAAGTGGTTTGCTGGAAGTATTAGCAGGCAAGGATAAACCTGACATCTTCCATCTCGGAGACATGATCTTCAGTGATCGTAGAGGAAAAGCCCTTGAGGCGGCATGGTCGCTTCTGCGGTATGGTGAAGATCCAGGCGGACTCACATCCTATATTTTCAGCCAGTGGCAGAAGGTTGTTCAGGCAATGGAAATCGTTGAGAGCGGAGGCGGAAAGAAAGAAGTCGCAAATGTGACAGGAGCAAGATATCCAGTACTGGATAAGCTGATGAAATACTCTCGAACCGCTTACAGGGTCGATCCAGCCGTTGCTGCCGAAGCTTTTGCGGAAGCTGATAGAGCAATAAAAACGGGTGTTGATCAACTGGTTTTAACGGCACGATTGATCTTCACCTTGACAAGCGGTCATTCATAGATAAAAATTGATCTTATATGTATATTTGGATTAAGAATTAGTCTGGGCATAAATCATAGGGGGGAACATGGCAGAAGTTCTTGAAAAGAAGATTCTGGATCTACTTGATCGCAGAGAGGAACTTGTCGGTCGGTTGCAAAATCTGGAAAACATGAAGACGGACACCAATGACAGGGTGTACGGGAAAATACGCGATGACTACAGTACTCAGCTTCAGTCGGTTCTCGAAAAGATAAGCGATAAGCGTGGCTCACTGGAAGTAAAAGCAAAGGAGCTTACCGGTCAAATCGGCGAGCAGGAGTCCACCTTCACTGAACAATCAGACCAGGTCGATGAACTTCAGATAAGAGCAAAACTTGGTGAATTCGATCATGGGAATGATGAGTTCAAGAATGAACTGATTCAGTCGGAATCTGAGCGCGATAAAACTTCAGGTAAACTGGATAAGCTTCGCAAAGAGCTGAGTGAGCTTAACGGTGTCCTCAGCGATGTTGATAATGCTACTTCAGCTGGTGTTCCCGGTGGTGAATTTATTTCCAAACCGAAATCTCAGCCTGAGTCTGAAGAGGATATAATTGACATAGAGGATGATGAGCTTATCGAAGAGATCGATGGGGACGAAATCAAGGAGCTCGATGCTGATACCGAGGATCTGACAACTGAAACCGAGGATAACAAGTGTCCTTCATGCGGACATATGAATCCTCCGCACCTCGTGATCTGTGAGGAATGCAACGCTGAACTGGAGGATCTCAGTCAGGATCTTGATGACGAGTTTGATTTCGATGATATGGATGTAGATATCTAGCCAGGATTAGGGGCCGGGCCTGACATTTAAACATTTCTTTGCAGGGATGAACACCAGATCGTGCGAATTACTGTGGGGTGATGTTGAAAATGTTTAAATGTCAGGCCCGGCCCCATGCTTCCGCTATCTGAATTGCATTCAATGCTGCGCCTTTTCTAAGATTGTCAGCCAGAACCCAGAATTGAAGAATAGTTGGATCATCAGGATAATTACGTATCCTGTCCACAACTACATTATCAGTGTTCTCCACGTCAATCGGTGAGCAGCCGCTCTGTGAAACTGTAATACCGGGGGCATTCATGAGAACTGATGTTGCTTCCTCAGCGAGCAGGGGGCTTTTGAATTTCACCACTACCGCTTCTGTGTGGCCTGTTCTGACAGGTACCCTTGCGGTGGACGCGAATACGGGAAAATCCAGGTTCATGATTTTGCAGGTTTCATGCATTAGTTTCAATTCCTCATCACAGTAACCGTTTGCGTCGGGAGGACCTATACCGGTGATGATATTTTCATGGAGGTGTGCATCTCCAGGTTTGATTCCCATTCCGTTCTGCTGTCTTGAAAGTTTATCAAGCTCGGGTGATCCAGCGCCGGAAACCGCCTGATACGTAGCGATGGAGACCCACAGGATATCTCTAATCGCGGCAAGGGGATTGAGAGCAACAACCAGTTGTATTGTGGAGCAGTTCGGGTTGGCGATAAGGTTCTCGGTACCAGTTATGAGATGGCCGTTCACTTCGGGTACTGCCAGGAGTACTTCAGGATTCATTCTGAAGGCGGAAGAATTATCTATAATTGATGCACCGGACTCAATGCACTGAGGGACCCATCTTTTTGCCACTTCCGCAGAGGTGGCACCAAACAGTATGATTCCCTTGCATATTGTTTCCGGTGTTATTATCTCAACCGGGTAGTTTTGATTTCTGAATTGGACCGTCTTTCCCCTGGATTCACTTGAGGCGAATGCATGGAATCGGTCAACTGGAAAGGAGCGCTCCTGAAGCACACTGATCATTGTCGCGCCGACAAGACCTGTTGCGCCAACAACGCCAACGGATATCATCATTCAACCTCCAGACTGTTAAGACGATACTTATTGAAAGGCTTTCTCTGGTCAACCCTTTCGTTAATATCCTGCTCAGGAACGCGTATCATGACTCTGGATGCCAATCGTGAAATAAATACTGCTGCCCCCGTACCGCAGAATACAATGATTCTACCTGTACTCCAGGGTGGGGAGATCATCCGCACTGAAGCTCCTTCAACTGACATTCCTGCTTCTCTCGCATCATTCAGTGATATTCAGTACAGAGCTGAGAGTTTTCCCGGCAGGGGGAATATCAAGGACCTTGTCGAAAGAATCCTCAGAACCCAGGGTGTTCCTTTGGAAATAGCTGCACTTGTATGGGTTGAAAGCGATTTCAATGTTGGGTGTTACTCTCGAGTAGGAGCTGCAGGCCCATGGCAGTTAATGCCTGAAACAGCACGAGAGATGGGACTGCGGATAGATGATTCAGTTGATGAAAGGTATTCATGGGTTGCATCAACAAGAGCAGCCGCGAAATACCTGCTTCATCTTTACGGGATGTTTGACGACTGGTCTCTGGCTCTTGCGGCATATAACTGTGGTCCAGGGAGAGTACTGTCAGGCCTGCGGCAGGGAGGTACGACTTTCGGAGAAATTGAGCTTCCAGGTGAAACCGATGTCTTTGTCCCGAGATTTGCTTCTGCCGCAGAAGCATATATAAATGTAGAACTGGAATCAGGGGTTCTGGCAGTGGTGTGGGTTCCCTCAGGTTTTGATCTGAGACTTCTCGGTCCTGAAGCAGGAGTAGAAATTGATTCTCTAATGGATTTGAACAGATCATATCTGTTAGAGAAGACTCCTGATGATGGGCAGGCTTGGGAAATTCTTGTACCCGCAGAGCAGGTTAACGATGTTTTCACCGCTGCCTGGACAATTGATCCTGAAAGATACCTTGTAAAGGATGGAGATACATGGAACGGAATCGCATGGTCAACCGGGGTATCTCCGGAAGTCCTCAGAGGTTTGAATTCCGCTGGTTCCCTCAGACCGGGAGTTTTTATTCTACTTCCGGAGAGCCAGCGCCGGCCAGTTAATGCAGGATACATGGATAATCCCCAGTTTATCAGGTATACTGTTCGAATGGGGGATACCATGAGTGAGATAGCCGCAAGTGTCGGAGTCAGCTCTAGAGAGGTTGCGGTATGGAATAGCATGTCATCTGACAACACAATTTATCCTGGTGATGTTCTCCTTCTTCGCCGTTGCGGCAGCACGGAAGCGGAGGATTCTCCTCTTTTAAACAACGCATTTCCCGAAGAGAATGAAATAGATATAGTATCAAGTGGGGTAAGAATTGAACATGTGATTGTCGAGGGAGATACTTTATGGGATATTGCAATCCGATATAGTGTGTCTATTGAACAAATTATGTATCTTAACTCTCTTGAGAGCAGTATCCTGTCATTAGGTGATGTTCTTCTAATTATACCTGAGTAGGATGGGAAAATGGTATTATTTGAATCAGGTCCCAGAAAAATTCTTAAGAAAATCAGGAAATTTGCCAGTGAAGGCAGCGTAAATCGAGTATCCTCCACCGTCAAAGAGGAGAGAAGCAGACTTCTGGAAGAAAGCGGAGTTGCCCTTGAGCTGCTTGAGCTTCTTCTTGATATTGGTCATCCGAATCTTGCTGCTGATGTTGGTGGAGAAGTCATAAATCGCCACAGACAGATAACCGGTGAAGTTCAGAATCTGTTCCTTGATCGGCTCAATGAGTTTTCCAGGTCAACTGACCTTTTGAGAACAATATGGAAAAGTTTTATTGACAGGCATGATTTCAAGAGCGCTCTGAATGTGCTTGAGAAGGCAGATGAGATAGGTGTTTCCAATCTTTTTGCGCTGATAGAAGATCGGACCACGAATTCAACCAGATTTGATGGAACCGTTCACCCTGAAGTCGATCAGTCATCCCTTATAGAATGGGCGCTATGTCTGTACCGTAATGAACAGAAGAGTGAAGCTATCAATTTCCTCTGGAAAATCAGCAGAGAAGTGGAGTTTCCGCACAGAGATATTGCGCTGCTTGCATTCTGGATTGGGAATGAGGTAAAACAGCTCGAAAGCGGTCAATTGATAGCACTTATAGGAATATCAGCGATTTCAGGTAAGATGGATGTTGCGATGCAATATGCCAATCAGCTTACTGGAAGCGATTTGTCACAGGATGATGCTGTTGATGCTGCTGATGTTATCGAAAAATGGATGATTCCGGCTGACAGATCGGGCAGATCATCAGCACTGCTTGCGGAAATGTTTACAGCAGCCGGGAAAACTGAAGCCGCATCAAGAATCCTTGAGGATGTATACAGCGATACTCTGGACAGGGGAAAACTCGAAACAGCTATTGAGGAACTGGTTTCACATCCGGAGAGTGGGGCCGCGCCTCTCCTGCTTGCCGCGCGAATGGATCTGGAAAATGGAAAGACGACAGAAGCCGCGGAAGCAATTTCAAGAGCTTTCGAAGCTGGAAATGCTGACAACGACAAACTGATTGAGGTTTGCAGAAACCTGATATCAGTGACTGGAGACAGTACCGGCACCATAGCTATGAAGCTTGCTTCTTACCTTGTCAGCAATGGTGATGTGAAGAACGCAGTGATATCACTTTTACCGATTTTGAACTCTGATGCATCATGGGTGTTTGAGCAGGTCCAGAAACTTCTTATGCATGATAAAAACAGCCCTTCAGTTCTATCTCTTCTTGCCGCAGTTCTTTTTGAAACGGGTAATAAAGGAAAAGCAGTGGCAACTCTCGATCACCTGTCACGAAGACTTGACAAAAAATTCTGCTCAGAATCAGCCGAGGTTCTCGATGCACTTGAGGATCAGATTATCAGACATCCGGAACTCAGAGAAGTGAGAGCTCTGTTCCGATTCAGATCAGATAGACTTACTGACGCCGCATCCGACTGGTTCTCGATGCTCATTCAAGGCAGGAATCCTTCAATGGAGGGGCAGGAACTCCTGACAAACGAAAGTATTGAAGTTGGATCTGTTTCAGAGCTTGAGAAAGCACATTTCAAACCGACTGATTCCTGGCAGGCATATGTTGCTGCTCTTATCACTCTAAGAGAAAAGAATGCAGAAGCCTCAACCGAATATCTGCTCCTTGCTCTTGATGACATTGAATATCAGAGCAGTATTGCGAAAAAAATCTCCGGATTGTCGGCTGATCTTTTATGCGAACTGGATCTCGGGAGTATTCTTCCAAAGCTCTCTTCAGGAAAGGCTACTGCAATAGTGGCTTCAATTCTGGAATGTCTTGGAGGCACGGAAGACTGGAAGCTTTCTCTCGTTACAGAGCTTGACTGGGGGAATCCGACTGAAGAAGCCGAATTCAGGCTCAGATATCTTCTTGCTCAGGGTAAGATCATTCTTGCCGGATCATCATATATAGATGGCAGTATCGATGATGAAATGATGCGGAATGTCGCCAATGCCTGTCGAACGGCGGTTCAGGACAAAACCAGAGAGTCTCTTGAATTTCTCGAACAGCCCGTAACAGCTGTCAAGACCAGTAAAATGGCCAGAGAACTGCTTGAGTATCTTTTGAAAAGAGCTCCAGCTTCTAATATCAGAACAAGGGAACTGATCGCAAAATCTTATGAGACTGAGAAGAGATTTAACGATCTGGCCAGGATTCTTTCCCCAGTTCTATCAGACAGGAGTATGATAGATCTGCTGGAAAAAATGCATGAGCGCCACCCCGGTGAGTTCATGATAATTGATTCACTCACCAGAGCGTCAGTCCAGACGGGGGATTATCAGCGATTTCAAAAGTACTCTGCTCTGATGCTGGACCTTGATGCTGATTCGAGTGCTGAACTGGTAGAGATGGCTGTATCCATGGCAATAATGACATCATCGGGAGAAGCATATCTGTATGCTGCCCGAACTGCGAACAGAAACGGGATTGACGCGGATATAGATGATCTTATCACTGAGGCTGTCCTTCTTAAACCGGAACTTTCTTCTGAAGGTCTTCTAACAGAATTTACACAGCTCGGGCCCATCTCAAAGATTATTTGTTCAATTGCAGCCAGTGATTCAGACACGTTCAATGAAATCGTCAGGAACCAAAAGGATATTGACATCCCATTGACTGAGGAACTGCTTGATATAGCCATCAGAAACTGGTATCCGGCGGATAATGCTGAAGCTCTTTCCGGGCTGATCAGATCTGCAGCTTCACTCGGATTTAAGAATCAGGTTGAGGAAATACTCTGCGGTATTGCTCTGGAGGGTAAGGATCCATGGAATGCGATTGCTTCTGATAAGCTTCTTCGAGAGGTGGTTGCAGGAAACGCGAGAAGAACCTCCATCTGGAAATATGTTAAGGTTGATAGAATAATTGCTGAGGCTCTCGAGAGACTTTTTCCGGATGGATATGATGATATCGGTCCTGAAGAGGCTGAAACTGTTGCTGAAGCTGTTCTGAAGTCCGGCCAGGGTGTGAGAAGACTATTCAAGCTCGCGGATGATACCATACTGTTTCCTCCTGATAACGCGTCATTAAGGCTAAAGCTGGCTGAAGCATGTATGAAGACTCTCCCTCCCCCGGGCTCCGAGGATTCCCTGTCTTCTCAGGAAACAGTCAGACTCGTACGAATTCTGCTGTCAGCGGGGATGCTGTCCGAAGCAGTATCAATCGCAAGAGAGGAAAGCACTGATGAGATGCTCGCCATACTAAGAAGTGAGCTGCAGGATGCGAGGATCAAGTCATCTGCGCCGGGTATTGAGAGAGCTTCCGTACTGGCAGTTTCAGGAGATGCACAGGGAGCATTAAAGGAAATCGAAAATCTTGACGGAGAGTATCCTGAAGCTCAGGACATAACAGCTCTTGCTCAATGGGATATGGGCTTCCGGAATCAGGCTATTTCGACCTGGATTAATGAATACAGAAAAACAGGTGGGGAGATGCCGCTGAAACGACTGGTTTGGGCTATAGGGCAGACCGGTACGATGATGGAAATATCTGCTCTTCGAAGATTTCTGGCGGATAAACACCCGGTTCTTGCGTCAATAATAAGTAACAAACGCGTTATGGATAATAGCGGTGGACTTGATTTACTATCCGGGCTCCGGATCAATCCGAAAATGAAGAAGGTGAACAATGGCTAAAGCAGCAGAATCTGACAAAAAGGAACTCTCGATGGAGGAGCTTCTGACAGGAATCGGAAAACTCATATACAAGCTCAATGAATCCGTTGAGGATGGCAATGCTCATCTTGAAAAGCTGGAAAGCAACCTCCTGACCGTGCTTCAGGAAGGGTTTAACGGTATTGCAGGGAAGCTTGATAAGTCAAATGAATTGCTGGCTGGAAATTCAACTGATCCGGTCGACAAAAAGGTTTTTGTCAAGGAACTTGGAAAAGTAACCAAACTGCTTTCTGAATCCGCAAAGTCAATTGAGAAAGCCGTAAAAGATGTAATGAGCAAGCAGGATAAAAAGGGTGGAGACACACTCGCTGAACAAGTCAGTTCTATTGACAAGGCGGTCAAGGAGAATTCTCAATACCAGAAGGAACAGCTTGAGGAAATGAGTAGACTGCTCTCTCTTCATTCCCTTGAAGCAAAGGATAACAGGGTGAAAGAATTGAATCGCTCTGCAATAATGTATTTCAATAACGCGGAATACGAACAGGCATTATCCAGTCTGCAGGATGCCATCGAAATCAGTCCTGACAGTCCTGGACTTCTGGCAAACATTGCTCATGTTAAAGCCTCTCAGGGAAAGCTCGACGAAGCGGAGGAAGATTACAGAAAAGCTTTGAAAAGTGATCCGAACCTTGAGCCTGCCATTTCAGGCCTTGGTACAATTCTTATTCATACCGGACGAGCGAATGAAACTATCGAATTTCTTCAAAAATTCTTTGAGAGAGAATCAGAACCTTCAATTGGAGTCATGATAGCCATGAGCAGAGCTTATGCAGCGGAAGAGAACCACTCAAAAGCTGTTGCTCTCCTCGAAAAGGCTGAGAAGATCGCTCCAGGACATCCGGAGCTGGAACAGGAACTTGCGAAGTACCGATAGCTTCTTGAAGGTTATTCTTCTTCCGCTTATTCTACTGATCGGCTGCACCACACATCAGCCGAACGGGAATCAGCCGGATGACATATCTTTTGAGCAGAAAAGCTGCCTGGCTGAAACATGCGGGGATTCTCTTGCAGATATTGGATTGAATGATGAAGCTCGCGAATGTTTCATCAGGGCTGCACTCCTGAGAACTCCGGAGGATTCACTGAGACACGATCTGATCTGGAAGGCTGCAGATGTCAGTGACGCTTCCAGTGTGATCTGTGCACAGCTCCTTCTTGAACAGACGGATTCACTTGCTCCTTACAAAGCTCTTCAGCTTGGCGGACGTGAAGTGGGAAGAGAATTGATTTCCTACATTTCCATGAATGATTGTGTCATGCCTGAGTACCTGTACCTTGTTCTTGCTGATTCTCTTCTCGCAGGCGGAGAGGCTGATCTTGCTCTGATTGTCATTCCGAATATTCCCGTGGATCTTCCGGAAACTGCCCTTCGCAGCAGAACCATAATCCTCTATCGCGCGTTGCTGGAAACAGGAAGATTGTCAGACGCCGATTCTGTTTTTATGTCTGCTGAGAGTTCCGAAGACGACGAACTGCTGTCATTACTTTGTCATTACAAGGGTTCCTGGATGTTTCGGGAAGGAATCTCCGAATATAGAGAGATATTTCAGAGAGCTTTTGAACTCTGGCCTGCAGCTCCCGTTCATGCCCATGCATACGACATGCTTCGTGAATTCATACTGAATGACAGAAGCCTGGCTGCCGCAGTTGCTGATCCATTCTATTCAGGCGGGCTGTGGAATGAGCTTTACGATATTGCTCTGAACTCCCCTGATCCGGATCCTCACCTGTGGTATCTTGCGGCAAGAACCAGGGACAGACTCGGGTTTTACGAAACAGCAGTGGAAATGCTGGAGCAGTACCGTGAAAATTGGCCGAGTGGTCATGATACACCGGATGCGATGATTTATCTCGGACGCAATCTCGGACGGAATGGTAACTGGCAGAGGGGAGTGGAGGTTCTTGAACAGTATGCTTCGGAATTTCCGGATCATCACAGGATCGGAAATTTGCCGTGGTATATAGGGAATATGTTAACTGAGAACAGACAGTGGCATCAGGCCATCCCGTGGTTCCGCATGACACTCGATAAATACCCGTTCAACGTTACTGCTGATGATGCTCATTTTTACCTGTGCTTCTGTCTGATGAAGACCGCCAGGATATCGGATTCGATGGAGGAATTCGGCAATTTCATATCGAGGTGGAATGGAAGCGTCTATCTTTCTTCAGCGAAGTACTGGCTGGGAAAACTTCTTCTCGCAGAAGGTAATCCGGACGGAAATGTGATTCTTGAGCAACTGATCGATGACGCACCGGCCAGCCTTCCAGCGAACTTTGCAAGGGAACTCCTTGGAAAACCTGCCTGGAAACCTGCTTATACCGGAGAATCGCTTATTGACTGGATGACAAGACATGGACATCCACCAGCCCGGCCACCAGAGGAGGCTTTTCGCGGATTGTTTCTGCTGGATGCCGGCCTGAGGCATTTTGCTGATGGAGAATTCAGAAAAGCGGAAGAAATTGCAGGGGGGCCTGATTATCTTGCGCCTTTCTACCTTCAGAACAACGTGTGGGAGAGAAGGCCTATTTCGGGTTATCTGATGTGGGATCTCGCAGAAGATGATAATGATCGTCCTCGAGAGCTATGGATGCTCCGTTATCAGATGGCATGGCCTGAATTTGTTGTGCCTGCCGGAGAAAAGTATGGAATGGACTCACTGTTTGCATGGGCTATCATAAGGAATGAAAGCATGTTCCAGCCGACCTGCTATTCGGTAGCGGGAGCCAGAGGACTTATCCAGATGATACCAAGCACATCGGAATATGTAGCGCATCAGCAGGGCTGGGATGACTACTCTCCTGACAGGCTTTACGATCCTGCGGTTTCGATTGAATACGGCATCTGCTACATTGCCGGTGTCCTGCAACAGTTCGGCGGTGATCCTATCATAACAGCTGCTGCGTACAATGGAGGCCCTCATAACGCGATTCACTGGGGAGCAATCGATATGGAAATCGATGAATTCTTTTCACTGATTACGTATAATGAAACAAAGAGCTATGCGCAGAATGTTCATCATGCATACATTATATACAGAGCTCTCTACCTGGAAAAGGAGTAAATGTCTATATTGCTCTGTAGATAAAGATTTGTTTCCCTAAATACTCTAATGAATTGAATTCAAGTTGTATAAGAAACACCTGAGTCGTTCCTGCCATTTGCTGATCAGCGGAAACGCTGTATGAGAACACGCCGCCCCATATCAATTAACAACAGCCTTGCGCACGGTATATGCAACTACTCCTGCAGGCTGTGCGGTATAAATGAAACCGGATACAGCGGTCCGAGAGAGTTTCAATCACATATTGTTACGAAAACCCTTATTCAGCGTGTATTGGAATCAGCTGAATCCGGTACTTATGTCCGTTACATAGCCAATTCTGGTGATGGTGAGCCAACGCTTCACCCTGAGTTCGATCAAAGGATGAGGATGTTCGGTAAGATGCTCAGGGAATGGAACATATCCGCGATTCCGCCGCCTGAGGTTTCCGTAGTGACAAACGGTTTAAGATTGAATATACCGGGGATAATGGAATCATTTCTTGAAAACGGTATATCTCTGATTATTTCCATGCCTACAGTTAAAGCTGAATCATACGGTTTGATCATGATGGGTGACAGCGAGAGTGGAGAACCACTTCTTTCCAGGGTACTGCCTGGTGTTGAGAAGGCAATGGAGTTCAAAGCAAAGGGACAGCTGTCAAAACTTCTATTTCACATCTCTCCACCTGAGATCGAGATCATAAGGCATGATTTCCCGGAAACGATTGACTGCCTGACGAGGCTTGCCCGCAGTAAAGGGCTTGGCGAGATAGAACTGGTGCTATTTCCAGCGACCAGTAACCGGTCAGGTTTGATCCGGAACACTGTTGTCAAAGTCGATATGTACAAAGACCTGTTCAGGCGGTACAACGGACACGATGTCAATGGCGTGAAGATCCGGATGATGCTTGTCCTGAAGCGTTTTTTCAAAAACACAGGTGAGATAGCGGATCTGGTGCGGAGTTTCAGGTTTCCATGTCTCTGGAACGCGAACTTCTTCATTGCCGCCGATGGAAGTTCGATCTGCTGCAATGACCAGTCTGCGTCTAACCCTCTGGGCAATATCCTTTCTGATTCGATTGATACCTTGATGCAGTACAAGGAACAGTATATTCCGGGTCAGATATGTGCCGGCTGCAATCAGTCACCGGAGCAGCTCAAAGGATCTGCTGAAGCTGTTCTATTTTCCCGCATTGTGAGATTTCGAATATGGTTGGCTGCAATACGGAACAGATATGCAGCACCGGGCGACAACAAATTGAAAGAGAAAGAAACACTTTCTTGAAAAAAGTATTAGCACTGAATGACTGCCGGATTGAAGAAATCAAGCAAACCCATGAGGATACATTTGATGTTATTTCCGATTCCACTCTACCTGATAGCATCGATGAGATAAAAGAAGCGTTCAGATTATTGTATAATACCTATCTTTCATCAGATTTTCAAAAACCGGATCCTTCTTCAATGAAGATAAGCTTTCACAATCTTCTTCCAATAAGTTTTCTGATAACCGTCAAGAAAAACGGGAAAGTATGCGGTACACTGACCGTAATTCAGGATTCTGATGATAGACTTCCGATTTACGAGCTGTTTAATAATGAGATTGGCAGAATAAGGAAAAAGGATTCCCTGATATGCGAACTATCCGGTCTGGCAGTGGATGATTCACTGACGAATGGCGAGAGCAGAACAGTCCTCCTTTCTCTTTTCAGAAAGGCCTTTATTCTGGGGAATGATCTTCTGGGCTGCACCGATTTCTGTATGATGGTCAATCCACGTCATTGTAACTATTACCAGAAGGAATTCAATTATGAAAAGATCGGACAGATAAGGCGTTATAAAAAAGTGAACGGCGCGCCTGCTGTCCCTATGAGGCTCAATCTTGAAAATGGCGCTGAGCTGTTCAAGATAAGCAACCCCCGTCTGTACGACTATTTCTTTGTTAAGGATCACCAGAAGATTAAGGAGCGGTCCTTCCATGAATTGCATAATCAGAAGAAATTGTATGATATAGAGTACATTAATAATCTGGCAGAAAGTAAAAAGGATCTTTTAACAAATTTGACAGAGGAAGAGCACGAAATTCTCTGTCGCTACTATCCCGAATTAAGATAGGTTGAACCTGTGAAGATACTTATGATCTCATCCAACAGAGATATGCATCCGTGGCCTATTCCACCTGTCGGAGCATGTTATGTTGCTTCAAGCCTGGAACGGGCAGGCTTTGATGTTCAATTGCTGGATATACTCTTTACTGAAAACCCCTCTTCCGTAATTACTGAAAAGATTAGCATCTTCATGCCGGACATGGTAGCCGTCTCGATCCGGAATATCGATAATCTGGATCTACAGTACTCCCATTTCTATCTGGATGATGTGAAAGAAAATGTTATCTATCCTGTTAAAAGAGCGACGTCCGCGCCGCTTGTAATTGGAGGCGCGGCTGTCAGCATCATGCCGGAGAGGATCATGGATTTCCTTGGCGTGGATTATGCTGTATGCGGTGAGGGCGAGGAAACCATGATTCAGTTCGCACGCCATCTTCAGTCAAATTCTGACATTTCATCGATAGGCGGTCTGATTTACCGGAATGACGGTAGAGTAATCGGGAATCCTGTTGAAAGGATAGAAGATCTGGACAGGCTGGCCCTGCCACGGATATACAGCTGGGTTGACTGGAAGAAATACTCTCTCAATTATGCGCCATACCCCGTTCAGACCAAGCGGGGCTGCGCGCTTACATGCAGTTATTGCGTTTACAACAAGATAGAAGGGCAACAATACAGATTGAGAGACCCTGAAAAAGTTGTCGATGAGATTGAGGCTAATATTGAGAACTGTAAACCTCAGGTAATTGAATTCACTGATTCAACTTTCAACATTCCCCTCGAGCACGCAATGGAAATCTGCAGGGAGATAATCAAAAGGAAAATCATAGTATCCTTTAATACAATGGGAATCAATCCCGGTGCAGTTACCGAAGAGCTTGTTGCGCTGATGAAGGAAGCCAATTTCATGGAGGTGTCCTGCACACCCGAATCCGGCTCTGAGCGAATGCTCAAGGCTCTGGGGAAGAATTTCGCCTTAAAGGATGTTGAGCGGGCCGCCCGATTTCTCGGCAGAGCCGGTATACCCGTTATATGGTATTTCCTTTTTGGAGGACCGGGAGAGAATGAGACTACTGTCAGGGAGACCTTCAGCTTTATCGAAGAGAATATCGCAAAACGGGATCTGGTCTTCATAACAAGCGGTATCAGAGTGCTTCCGGGCTCGCCGGTTTACACCTATGCAAGGGAGATCGGCCAGCTTTCCGGAAGTACGGATGTATTGAAACCGATCTGGTTCCAGCCGGAAGATATCAGCATGAAGACCATGTTATATATGATCAACAGGGAAGTCATAACGCATAGTAACTATATTAACCTTCAAGACAATACGGATAAATCTGTATTGGCAAGGACTCTAAAAAGGGTATATTCATTTCTGGGACTGAAGGAGCCGATATGGAATAATGTTATGCGGAGGGATTTGATTTATAAATTGACTGGTTATAACAGGTACAGATTATGGAAACTGGAAGCGGAATATAGAGAATATTCATCGTAGGGATTTATAATGACATACATAGGCATGAGTCAGAATACCGAATCAGAAAATGCCGGCAGGGAAGCTGCCGGCGAGGCAAGGAACCAGATTACCGGAAAGGATTCAGTTTCCTGGGTCCTGGCATTCTGCGGCGGCCGGCACGACCCGGACAAAGTTCTTTCCGGAATAAGATCCGAACTGGGTGATGTTGATATCTACGGTGGTTCAGCGGTTGGAATAATCACGAACAGCTCTCTTGGATACACCGGTTATGAATGCGGTCTGGCAGTATTTACAGCCCCGTTCCCGGTACCGGAAGTTGTGGTGATCGACAACTTGAAGGAAGGCGAGTACGAGGCCGGAAGGAATCTTGGTCTCGGACTTGAAAAAATAACTGCAGAAGGCGATACCGCACTTATATTCTACGATAATGCGCGATCTGCTCCACCTCCTGTACTCTATACCGGGAGCCAGTTGGTAGATGGCCTTTATGCAGGGCTTGGCGGGAAAAACCTGCATATAATCGGTGCCGGTATGGTTGGTGAATTCACGTTCTCATCAAGCTTCATTTACAGCGGCAGCAGAACAATGAAGCATGCTGCAATAGCTATTGCATTTCCAGGAGAAAAACTGCAGCCTCATACCACACTGATGCATGGATGTTCTCCTGTCAGTTCTTTTCTGGAGATTACGAGGATAGACGGTCCTGTCCTCTATGAACTTGATGGTCTGTCCGCAATAGAAGTCATATGTGATAAACTTGCCATAGATCAAGAAACTTTGCCTGAGATTATCCAATCCCTGATTTTGACTATAGGAGAGAAGTATGGGGATATTTATGCGCCTTTTACTGAAAATGCGTATGTAAACCGTCTTATTATTAACTCAAACCC
>JAUVEU010000139.1 GCA_030594645.1 Candidatus Aegiribacteria sp. | reverse complement strand
CCACTGCCCCCCAGGCTTGAATGGCTGGTTGCATCAGCAAATGACTGACAAGTGCCTGCTTCTGATTCTCCCTGATTTTGTCACTCAAATTTCCAGCAAGGTCAAGCCAGTCTTCTTCTTCATATTTCGCCTTTACTGTATTCTTCATCACTTGAGCTGTACTATGGAGTGTGTCAAAGCCAGTATCTGCAGAGCCCCATTCAGTTATGGTTCGAGCTGAGATACCGGTTTTTGAAACGATTTGCATTACTTCACAAAGCTGGTTAAGAGCTATTTCATTCTTGAAATCATCAACGGTAAGATTGAAATGTGTTGTCACCAGATAGTCCAGGTTTACTTTATCCCACGCGGAGGCCAAATGTAGAATATCGATAAGTTCTCCAATTGAGGGTGCGGAATCTGTCATGCTGGCAAGGGCAAAAACCTCCGTAAGCAGCGCCCGGGTCTGTGGTACGGAGTTTCTAAGGGTCATATAGTCGCGGATGCGCTCCCAATGCCCCGCTTCAATCATTTCGAAACTGATGTTGCCGAAATCCGCACTGAATGTGATGAAATGGTCAAGTTCGGTTTCGCTGATCTTAAATCCCGAAATAAACCCGGCAGCCCGATGTAACACAATAGCTTGAGTCACAAAACCATCGATGATTGATGCAGGATAAGTGACAGATGCAGGAATGGCTTCGAGAGCCGTAGTAGCCGTTTTCCAGCGCAGCCTTATCCCCGCATTCTGAGAAGCTTCTGCGTATTCCAGCGTCAGGAGATGCATCTGTGCCGCGTTGAAGTCAGTTACTATCTCCAATGATGTGGCAGTATCAGCAAGAGTTTTTTCAAGAATCAAAGTATCATCGATATAAAGCTTGAAGACTTCGTCTGCCTCCTGCACATCCACCACCAGCGTGTATTCCCCGCTGGCGGGCGCTGCGATGTAGGATTTCCATCGTACACTGAAATTACTGGCAGTCACCATGGGATCAGGAGCATCGTTGCCCCATGAAAAACTGATCGCGGTATCCACCGTTTCCAGGACAGAAGTATTCCAGTTGGTATCATTAAAATAAGTGGCGGAAAATCCTTCGGTAGAAAGATCGGTGATAAGGGCATCGATATCTTTGCTGATCAGCAGGGTGGTTGCTTCCTCGCTTAGATCTATCAGCGCCGCAATGTGCTGGGTTATAGCGTCCTTCAGCAATCTGCTTTTCAGCACCGGGAGAAAGCTCTCATAAACATAGACGAGCTTCTCTTCAAGGCTTGCAGCAGTGGTCTGTTCCGGGTGGTCAAGCAGCGTTTCCATAGCTCCGGCAAGGTCGCTGAAAACACCATTGAAGTTGTCACTGATGAAGGTTTCAGGCGCTACGTGCAATTCGTCAACAGCCGCCTGGAAATTGGTATTGGCGTTTGCCAGACCTTTAAGCATCGTCCGCTCGGTATCTGTGATAATACCTGTACATATAAGTCTTCCACTGCCTTTTATATAGGTGTACTTATCAGCAAGGTCATCAGGTATGGTTACATCCAGATTGGCGTCGGTGATGGTTTCGAAAGATGCCGTGCCTTTTACTATTTCCATGAAACGACTGACTGTTTCAGGCTGAAAGGTGAGCGACAGTTTCGAAGTCAGGATTTCAGCGGTCAACGGCAATTCGGACGTTTCCGGATGGTCCTGTTCAATTGCTGCAAAGGCATTACGGATGGCTTTCGCCGTTTGAAGGGCTTTATCCTCATTTAGGCCAATAGTGGAGTCCGCGGGAAGAGTGCCCTGCAGGATATACTCCAGCACTGAAGATTTAAAACCTGTTGTCTTAATTGAAGCAGCCAGTTTGTAGAATTCGCAGGTATTCTCCGGTGAAATATTGGTAAATTCTACCTGCCCCATATCCCATATGCTAAAAGGAGAAGGTCCAAACAGGCCTACGAGATTGCACAGGTCGGTAACCCGTATTTTCAGCCCTTTTGCCAATACTATATATCGGTAAATGGTGCTTAGGTTCTGCAGGTTGAGGATGTCAGTATTGATATCGATTGGACGAGGATTAATGCCATCGATCACCTTTGCCACTTCAAGAATGGCTTCCAGATCTTCTTCGGTCATTCTGAAAGCAGCAAGAATCGCTGATTGATGATCCGCCAGAATTTCCGTGTCGTTCTGAAGATAGTTGCCCCGGGTATCGGCTTTAAAGGCTTCGTCAATCTGCTGAACGGCTTTATTGAGGAAGAGTTTACTGTAGAGCGATTTGCGCCCGCAGGTATCGATGTTGCCCCAGAGTACTGCCAGTTGATTGAGCGGACGCCTGGTGGATGTCCTCAATATCGAAGCTGATTCGATCTTACTGATTATTTCAGTGGTGATGTCGTCTTCCCCAAGAGCGGCAAGAATGAGGTCTGTCTCGTGAATGGTCCATCCAAGTTTTCTCCATCAACGGATGAATCGGTGTATTTTCGACCAGGTGTCATTTGTTATGCCCGAAGCAGTTGCGCCTTCATAAACACTCTGGATAGTTCTGAGATGTGTGGTGTTCAGATCGCATTTCGAATCGGGCTCGAACAGCGTGATTACCTGCTGGAATTCGCCGAAATGGTCGGTTACCCACTGCGCAAATTCACCTGTAGTAATGCCTGTTACGTTTGCGTTGTTAAAGCCATTCAATGCCGCTGTAATATCCGCGTCGTCAGCAGGATCGAGAGTTCCGGCTTCGATTTGCTTAAGCCTTGTATAAATGGTGTTGGCGTCAATTGAAGCATGGGAAAAGATCCTTTCAAGAAAATCGAGCGTACACTGATGTGGATTGATGAACAAAGTTTTTACTAATTCTATCAAGTCCTTGTAGGTTAATCCTGTACGTTCAAGCAAGACTCTTATGCCTCTTGGGTTTCCATCCGAATCAGTCTCGTCCTGCATGTTGGTAAAAGATGCAGCATTAGAGTAGCCAAAGTATTTGTGCAACGGAGTCGAGTCTGTTGTTCCATCAAAGGTTTCACCTGTAAGTATGATGTATTCTTCCTGCGAAATATTCAGCGATTCGGCTTCCATAGCTTTAACAGTAGCAGTATCCGGTTGTGGATTCATGGTTTTCAGGGCTTCGTAACGGCTCACCTTGAGCTGGTTGCTGTAGGTTCTGATAACATCCAGCGGCTGGTGGTATGGAAGAGTGAACGGATATTTCGCATCATTCAGTTTGCGGTAAGCTTCGATATTGAAATTCTGCGGATTGGCGCGCAGTTCCTCGGCGTTGGATTCACCGGTGTTGTGTCCCTCGAAATCAGTCAGAGAGTCGTTAGCGGTGTAATATTCCATTACCTCGTTGGCCAGGTCGATATATGGGATGATTGTGTTGGTATTCTCGCATGTGAGCGGCAGGTAGAGCAGGTCGGGTCGGCGTGTGGTCAGCATATCTATCGGTGTTTGGCCATTGCTGTTGGAATCTCCGCGCCACAGGAAGCGCATCAGGTCAACATAGTACGCTGCGGCGCTATATACCGAACGGCAATGCTCGCACTCGCAAATGTCCGGGCTGCCGAAGAGTTCTGTGTAGTTTGGTAAATGGTTTTTGAGGGCGGTTATAGCCTGGTCGTATTCAGATTCACCCATAACATACCCCGGTACAAGGTCTTGTGAATATTCCCAAATGTGCATGGCGGACATCTCGGCTTTGGTGCCGATGTGTGAAGCCCGCTGGTGAATGGCAAATGCTTCGCCCTCGCCTCCTAAAGCGTTGCAATAGGTTTTAATGAAGCTCTTGCGCGGAATGCTGGCGATTGTGTAGGCAGAACACAGGTTGTTGCTCATCAGGACGGTCATGGCCTCAGGGCTTGTGCTCACCTGGAATACGCGCTGAATCTTCATCAATTCACTTCTTACTTCATCATAGTCTTTCCCGGCAACTGTCTTGATTTCCCTGTCAAAGTCATGAACGCGCGAACTTGCGAAATCAAACCGCACATTTTTTGAAAGGAAAGAGTTAATACTCTTTGAAATCCTTTTCTTTTCGATAGACAGTTCATCTCTCTTGATCATTTGAGCAATGCGCTGTGTTGGAAAGCTTGCGTTGAGCAGGCTCTGCATCTGGTCTGCATACCTGTCTATCTTTTCTTCATCATTCTTTCCTTCAACGAAATCAGGCACACCGGTTTTCTTGATGATATTGAGCCAGTCGTTCTTTTCAAGCTCAATCAACTGATCCATGGAAGTCAATTTCCT
>JAUVEU010000055.1 GCA_030594645.1 Candidatus Aegiribacteria sp. | reverse complement strand
GATTGTCCTGCTTGTCAGCTCTCCGGACAGGGGATTCTCAATTGGTTCTCCTTCTCCAAGCTGAATTGGAAGTGGACCCTCAGGACCTGACCAGGGACTGAAATCCTCATTCAGAAGAGCCTTTTCCAGTATTCTTACTGATTCGAAAACAGAAAGTCCGGTATCCGAGGCATGTCTGATCAGTGCTCTTGCTGTTACAGGGCCGACGCCTTCCAGCGATTTGTATATCGTTTCAGCTGTTACTCCGTCTGCTGACAGTTCATCTCTGAGAATACTCGAATCGCGCCACGATCCGGGTTGAAGTCCGGAGCCGGGAGGAGGTTTGTAAACCTGTCCAGGGGCTATTGTTCTGTATCTGCATTTACTGGATGATACTATTCTGTGGCAGGCTAGAATTCTGTTATCGGACATCCGCATGAGAATAATATTTGCATTTCGTCCCGTTGCCTCAAAAATCAGTTTTACATCCTTTGATCCATAGAGAAGACCGCTTGCGAAAAGGATACACAGCATTCGATCTGATCCCTGTTGAGAAATTTCCTTTACTTCACCCCCTTCAAGGTGATGGCTCCATACGGGGGAAACAGGTTCTGTCATTTCTCTGTACGCGGTCCACCAAAGCCCTGGAGAATCCGGTCTTGCCATCAGTACAAGCATGTTGTCACCGAATACCAGGCCGTATCCATTCGGTATTGGAATACCTATTTTACTGCAGCGACTGCCCAGTATATGATTCCTTAAATGAGGTATCTGCGCACTGAGAAAAACACCGTCCAATGTAACTTCCTTTCATTGCGGAATTGGTGAAAACTCAGGATAATGTATAATATACTTCTTGTCGTGATGGGCAGCGTTTAGTCTGGAAGGACACTTAATGGAATCGATGACCGGTTTTGGATCCGCTACAGTTCGAAGTAATGATTTCTCAGTTACTATTGAAGCAAAGTCCGTGAATCACAAAGCTCTGAGCCCGACAATCCGATTGCCGGACGTACTCTGGAATCAGGAACCTGTTGCCTGGAAGACTACCGCTAAGTTGTTCGAGAGAGGCAGAATAAAGATAAATGTAAGGATTGATATCGAGGGAGAAGACGCTGTTTTACCCTCTGTCAACCTTGATGCTGTCAGGAAATACATTGAAGCGGCAAAAATTTTGTCAGCGGATTACAACTGTACGGATGAAGTGTCTGCAGGAGCGCTTTTTGGACTTCCTGGAGTAGTATCGATGACTGATTCATCCGGACTTGACAGCGGAGAGCTTTTCAGTGCTTTCAGTGAGTGTTTGGAGAAAGCGCTTAAAGCTTTGAAGGAAAGCCGCCTGCGGGAAGGAAATGCTCTTACGCCTGTTTTCAGTGATGGTTTCAGAGAAATCAGATCACTTGCAGATCCCATACTTCAGGAGCAGAAGGAAAATGTTCGGGAGAGATTTCTCAAACTCAAGGAGAGAGTTTCCATTCTTCTTGACGATGTCAGACTGGATGAAAATCGCCTGATGCAGGAACTGGCTGTTCTTGCTGACAGGTCAGATGTCAGTGAGGAAGTTCAGAGGCTTCAATGCCATCTGGATCATGCAGGGGAGATCCTGAATTCCGATGAATCCTCTACCGGTCGCAGACTGGGATTTCTGATTCAGGAAATGCACAGGGAGATTAACACGATGGGATCCAAGGTCGATGATGCGGATCTGTCCCTTTCGATTATTGAGATGAAGAATATCCTCTCTTCGTTGAAAGAACAGGTTTTGAATATTGAATAAGTCCCGAGGTATCCTTGTAGTGCTGGCCGGACCTTCCGGCGCGGGAAAGACAACACTTGCACATCATCTGGTTGATACTTTCCGGTCAGCGATGTTTTCCGTTTCAACGACAACAAGATCTTTAAGGGGATCTGAGGAAGATGGATCGGACTATTTCTTCGTCAGCAGGGAGGAGTTCGAGAAGAGAATTGAAAAAGGGTTCTTTCTTGAATGGGCTGAAGTTCACGGGCACCTGTATGGAACATCGGAGGAGTGGGTTTCAGGGCAGATCGCTGAGGGACGGAGTGTAATTCTGGATATAGATGTGCAGGGAGCTCTTCAGGTAAAAGATGCCTTTCCGGAGTCAGTTCTGATTTTCATTCTTCCTGCATCTCCGGAAGTGCTGAGCGACAGGCTTATCAACAGAAGTACTGATGATTCTGAAATTATTCTTGAACGTGTGAAGGCAGCAGCATGGGAAACAGGCTGGATCGGTGCTTTCGATTATTTCGTTCGAAATGACAGGCTTGAGGACTCAGTCAAACAGGTGGAAAACATACTTCAGGGAGAAGGAAACAGACTTGTGAATATGCCTTTTCCCGATGAAGCCAGGGTTTTCGAACCGGATAGTTTCCTTGGTCGTGAATACTGGAAGAACAGAAGAATCATAGTCACATCCGGTCCTACAAGAGAACCGCTGGATGATGTCAGATTCATTTCAAACAGATCCAGCGGACTCATGGGATCAAGTATGGCGGAAGCATTCAGAGATGCTGGATCTGACGTACTTTTTGTAACAGGGTCAACCTGTAATATGAATCCTCCAGGTGTAAGTACAGTTAATATCACAACTGCTTCAGATATGCTTGCTGTTCTCGGTAATGAAGTTGGGAAAGCTGATCTGCTGGTTATGGCTGCTGCAGTGTCAGATTTTAAACCAGTATCGTACATGCATGGCAAGATGGAACGGGCAGGGGAGTGTGAGTTGCAGCTGAAAGCTACACCTGACATTCTTTCGACCCTGAATAAGACTGTTGAATGCATGTGTCCTGTCCTTGCTTTTGCCCTGGAATTCGGGGAAGACGGAGAAGAGAAGGCTCTGAAGAAGATGAGACATAAAGGAGCATGTGCTGTGTTCCTTAACAGGGGAGATATCAGCGGAATTGGTATGGAAGCAACAGGTAATGAAGGAATGATTATTTTCGAGGATAGTTCCTCTTTAATGATTCATAGGTGCTCAAAACGATATGCTGCTGAGCTTGTGGTAGCCGCGATGGGCAGATATATGATAAAAGGGATCGGCGGAGAATGAGCTGCACTGATAGAAGCAAGACCGGAAAAGCCGGAAAGTCTGACCCTTTCTGGAATTCAGTTGCAAGTTTTGATCTTGATGAGATATTTGTACTGCCAGGGTGGATCAGTAAGCTTCGTGGAGAGCGGAATACTTCTGATGGAAATGTCATCTCTGTAAGTATAGATTCCGAATTGGAGGCTCTTAAGACAAGAGTCGGCGATTGTTCGGGATGTCGCTTAAGTGCTGAGCGGAACTCAATTGTATTCGGAGGCGGGAATCCTGCGGCAGGGATAGTAATCATTGGTGAGGGCCCTGGTGCGAATGAAGACAAGCTGGGAAAACCTTTTGTGGGAAGAGCAGGAAAACTTCTTGACAGGATTCTGGCGGCGATTGACCTTGATAGAACCTCCGTATTCATCACGAATATCGTGAAATGCAGACCGCCGGGTAACAGAACACCATCGAAGGATGAAGTGGCTGCCTGTCTGTGGATACTTGAGGAACAGATAAAGATCATGAACCCTGGTGTTATTCTAACTCTGGGAGCTCCAGCAAGCAGAACCATCATCGGAAGCACAGATGGAATTGGTAAGCTTCGGGGTTCAATTCACAGATATGGAGAGATACCGGTTATTCCCACATATCATCCGGCTGCTCTACTGCGAACAGATGCACTCAGGAGACCGGTGTGGGAGGATATGAAGATGTTAAAACAGCTTTTGCTGGAACTTGGACTTCCTCGAACTGAAAAGGATCAGGCATGACAGATCAGCAGGGGCAGCGCCCCCCCCACAGCCCTGACGCTGAGAAAAGCGTACTTGGAGCCATGCTTCTCGATCAGGAGCTTGCCGTTGAGGCTCTGGATGCTTTGAATACGCAGGATTTTTTCGATAGAAAGCATCGAAGAATCTTCCAGGCCTGCCGCGATCTTGACGCAAGGAACAGTGTAACTGACATGGTTACGGTAAGTGAAGAACTTTCGCGGAAAAAAATGCTGGAGGAAGCTGGAGGTATTGAATATCTTGCTTCCCTTACTGACGATATTCCTCTTCTCTCTAACGTGCTTCAGTATATCAGAATTATCAAGGATAAGGCAATGCTGCGTCAGCTGCTCAAGGTCAGCAGAGAGAATATTCAGGAAGTGCTTGAAGGCACCGCAGAAGTGAAGGAAGTGCTTGATATTGCAGCCAGCAAGATCATGGCGATTACCGAATCGTGTACAATGGGGGAATTCAAACCAATCTCACAGCTGGTATCCAGGGGAATCGAAGACCTTGAGGAACTTCGGAATACAAAAGGTTTTGTTACAGGACTGTCCACCGGTTTTGATGAACTTGACAGAATGACAACAGGATTCCATCCCGGGGAACTCATCATTCTTGCTGCCAGGCCTGGAATCGGGAAAACCAGTATGGCTCTCAATATGGCAACTCATATCGCAAGAGAGACAGATAGAGCGGTCGCCATATTCAGCCTTGAAATGTCCGACACCATGCTGACACAGAGAATGCTCTGCGCAGACGCTCACATAGGAACTAAACCGATCATTGAAGGTACACTTGCGCAGGAACACTGGTATGAGCTTCAGGCAGCAGCTGACAGACTCCAGCGGATGAAAATTTTTATCGATGATTCTGCCAGTATCGGCTCAATGGATATTCGGGCAAAAGTAAGAAGTCTAAAGAGGCGGGAAGATCTTTGCATGGTGTTCGTGGATTATCTCCAGCTTATGCGGGGTGAAGGAGAAAACCGGCAGCAGGAGATAGCACGGATATCCGGTGATCTTAAAGCCCTGTCCAAGGAGATGGAGCTTCCCGTGATGGCCCTTTCTCAGCTCAGCAGGATGGCAACAAAGCGTTCTGGTTCTCCAAGACTCAGCGATCTTCGGGAAAGCGGCGCGATAGAGCAGGATGCCGATCTGGTTATGTTCCTGCATCAGCCTGATATACACAACGAACAGGATGAGGAGTATGAAGCTGAGGTTGACTATCTTCGAAGGGAAACAGTATTGAAGATAGGAAAACAGAGAAACGGCCCTCTCGGTATTGTAAATCTGATATTCAGGGCTGACATAACTCGTTTCTTTCCGGTGGATTCAGAAGGATTCGAGAAGTAGGGAGAAGGATTGGCCAGAAAGAAAACCCGGTTCGTCTGTAATGACTGCGGCGGCAGTTCTCCTGCATGGTCTGGAAGATGTCCGCATTGTGACTCATGGAACACAATGGTTGAGGAAGTGATTGTCAAATCTGAAAGGAAATATGTCAATCAGCAGAATATCAGTCCCGTACAATTAACAGAGATACCGGAGGTGTCAGGAGAAAGACTGCAATCCGGAATTGAAGAACTTGACAGGGTTCTTGGAGGTGGAGTACTAAAAAGTTCGGTTAACCTCATCGGGGGAGAACCGGGTATAGGAAAGAGTACTCTTATGATTCAACTCTCTGCAAAACTGGCAGATGCGGGAGAGAAAGTCCTGTACTCAACAGGCGAAGAATCTCCGGAACAGATTGCTGGAAGAGCAAGAAGAACCGGGTCTATGAATAAGAATGTCACTATTCTTCCGGCGACTGATCTTGATCTCGTACTGGATAATCTTGTTAATTCTGAAAGTTCAGTGCTTATTGTCGATTCGATTCAGACCCTGTATTCGCCTGATCTTTCCAGTGCCCCCGGGTCTGTTTCTCAGGTCAGACACTGCACTTCAGAGATTATCAGAACATGCAAGTCACGGGGAGTAACCGCATTCATTGTGGGGCACATAACCAAGGCAGGCTCTCTGGCCGGGCCAAAAGTTCTTGAGCATCTGGTGGATGCGGTAATTTACTTTGAGGGAGAGGGCGATCGTTTGTACCGTCTTCTCAGAGCCGCGAAAAACAGATTCGGCTCAACAAATGAACTAGGTATTTTTGAAATGACATCTGCGGGGCTGATAAGTGTCAGTGAAGCCTCCGCTTACTTTCTTAGAAGGGATGATGCCAGAAGAACTGGGACTGTTGTTACCGCGATCATAGAAGGTACGAGACCGTTCCTTGTGGAAGTTCAGGCTCTGACAAGCACTACAAGATACGGGTATCCGCAGAGGAGCGTAAACGGTATGGATTCCCGCAGACTTCCAATGCTTCTTGCGGTTCTCGAGAAAAGATGCGGGATGGATCTTGGTAATCAGGATGTCTACGTGAATGTTGCCGGAGGAGCCAGTCTTGCGGACCCTGGAGCTGATCTGGGTGTCTGTCTGGCCGTTGCTTCCAGCAGACTTGATAAACCGGTCAGAAAAGGTATCACTGTCAGCAGTGAAATAGGGCTTGGCGGCGAACTCAGACCGGTAATACATTTCGATTTGAGATTGAGGGAAACTCTCAATCTGGGATTTAAAACACTGGCAGGAGCCTCTGATAACACGAAGAATGCCGGTAATGGAGCTGAAGGTTACCTCAATTTATTTGATTCAATAGAGGGCCTTCTATCAGAAGATTCAGAAGAAGGAGGAAGTTGGTTATGAAAATTTCGGGCTGGGAAGTACGTGTACTTTTCATTCTTGTTCTCGGCCTGCTGGGGACATTCGCATTTGATGGATTTTCACCATCCCCATGGTTCGGACTTACAGGGCTTGGAATTGGGCTGATTGCTGTTTTACTGCAGATGGCTTTCGTCAAACTTCCGGCTGATGAGATAATTTATTCAACAGTTGGAGCAGTTGTAGGGCTGGTTTCAGGGATTCTTATCATCGTAGCCTTGCGTATGGGTAATTTTATTGTGACGGAATCCGGTGTTACACCACTTGTAATGATACCATTTGCTTTCGCTTACGTTTTCGGACATGTAGCGCTCACAAAGGGAAAGCGACTTGATCTTCTTTCCGCGGAAGAAAAGAGCGAGACATTCAATACTCCAGTTCTTGTTGATATGTCCGCTGTTATTGATGGAAGGGTGGCTGATCTGGTGCTTGCAGGTCTTGTAAGAGGTCCTTTCATTCTGCCCGATTCAATTCGGAGGAATCTTGAGGAGATGTCCGATTCTGATGATATCATTGAGCGGGGAAGGGGGAGACGCGGGGCTGAAACCCTCGAACGCCTGGAAGAAACAGCTGGGAAATCCGGTGGTCTTGAATATAGAGATTTCGGTAAACTTGAGAAAGAACGGTTCCGTATGCTTGACTTACTTCGAAAAGAAGGATTGTCTCTTCTCAGCAGCGATAAGGATATTATTGATATCGCGATTAAAGAGGGTAATCATGTCATCAACCTTGAGGAGGTTGGTCCAGCATCAAGACCTGTTACCCTTCCAGGTGAGGTGCTGTCATTGAAAATGATCCGTAAAGGGAGGAATCCCAAACAGGCTGTGGGGTTCATGGATGATGGAACGATGATCGTAGTTGAAGGCGCTGAAGACAAGATAGGCGATACGGTTGAGGTTCAGGCTCATACTACTTTCAGATCTTCCGGCGGAACCATGGTCTTCGCAAGACTCCAGCAGAACGATAGCAACCAGGAGCACATTAAAGTTAAGTAATACACAGAAATCCGGGGAGCATGCAAAGAAAAACCTGGGGAACCGTAATTGTTGCTGCAGGGACAGGCTCAAGATTTGCCTCCGATATACCCAAGCAGTTTCTTAAACTTCGGGGTAAACCTCTGATTGACTGGTCAATAGATATGTTTTCCAGTATAGCGCTGATCAGTGAAATCGTAGTTGTCCTGCCCCTGGATGAAGATCTGTGGAAACCATTCTGGAAACCTTCAGAAAAAGTAAGGATTGTGCCCGGCGGCATACGCCGGCAGGATTCTGTTCTGGAAGGTTTGAGAGCACTTGATTCTCACAGGTGGGTACTGGTTCATGATGCCGCACGTCCTCTCGTATCCGCCGGGATTATTCATCGGGTTATGAAGGGGACAGAGGAAACCGGAGCAGCGGTGCCTGTGGTATCAGTCAGAGATACAGTTAAGAGAATATCTTCTGAAAGCTTTGTCAGCGGAACTGTTCCAAGAGATGATCTGAGAATGAGCCAGACACCTCAGGGATTCAGACTGGATATACTTGAAGAAATTCTCTCTTCCGCGAATGTCAGCGTTACAGACGAGTGTTCTGCGATGGAACAGGCCGGTCACGAGATTCTTGCAGTTAACGGTGATCTTCGGAACATGAAGCTTACCGATCCATCTGATTTCGCGATTATTGAAACGCTTATGTCTGAAAAGACAGAATCACGGAACGGAATCGGGCTTGATTTCCATCCTTTTGCCGGAGGAAGACCTCTCCTTATCGGGGGGTGCAGAATTGATGGAAACATGGGACTTGCAGGGCACTCCGACGGTGATGCCGTATTGCATGCTATTACCGATGCGCTCCTGTCCGCCTCCAGGCTTGGAGATATCGGTATTCATTTTCCACCTGAAGATGAGAAATGGAAAAACGCTGACAGCGCAGAGCTTCTGAGAACTGCTTCCGATCTCATTTCAAGAGATGGATGGACTATAAAACAGATCGATGTTACCGTTATTTCCGATTTGCCCAGAATCGCTCCTATCCGAGATCAATTAATCAGCAGGATTGCAGGGATACTGAGTGTCAGTCCGGATACGATCTGGGTGAAAGGCACAACAACAAACACTCTCGGAGATATTGGAAAAGGTAAGGGACTGGGCTGCATGGTAATGGCAGTTATCACCCGATCCATTCCCGAAGCAGCATCTGGAAGTCCGGGAAATCAGTGATAGAGCACATTCTTGAATATCTGGCGAATAACCCACCCGGAATCTGGGCCGGGCCACTGCTTGGAATAATTGCCTTCGTTGAGACTCTATTTCCTCCGTTTCCCGGAGATATTCTATTTACTGTCCTGGCAGGCTGGGCAATGACAGGTGGCCTTTCCTTCACTCTTGCAGCCTTATTCGGTGTAGCCGGGTGTTTTATTGCAAGTTGTATTTTGTTTTTCATCGGGCATTCACCCGGCAGGAAATTCGTAGATGGATGGCTTTCCAGGAAGGTTAATCCCATACGTGTGGAAAAAGCAAAATTACTGATCAGGAAACACGGACCGGTTATTCTTGCGGGAAGCCGATTCATTCCCGGGGTAAGATCCCTGCTCGTTCTAATGGCGGGAACGAGCGGTATGCGATTTGCCGTGGCAGCTCTGCCTGTAGCGATTAGCGCAATTGCGTGGTATGTCATTCTTTCGATTGCCGGTTCAATACTCGGTAACAATCTGGAAGCTGTTGAGGGATTCATGAAACAGTTCGAAGTGTGGATATGGGGTCTTCTGGGTATCGTATTTGTCGTTTTCATGTTGTTTAAAAGGTTTGGCAGGAAAGGACAACAGGAATGAAGATTCTATTTGCCGCTGCGGAAGCGTATCCATTCGCAAGCACAGGAGGGCTTTCAGGTGTAACAGGATCTCTCCCCGTTGCACTGGAACGTGCTGGTCATGAGGTAAGTCTGATAATGCCCTTTTATCGTGATATCAGGAAGCTGAAGAATTATGAGTGGGTTGAAACGGAGTTCTCCACCTCAGCTGGAGAGGAATTCGGCCTTGCCAGAACCGTGTTTCCCAGAAGTAATGTTCAGGTATATCTGGTAAGCAAGGATGAGTACTACGACAGGGCTGGTATTTACTGTGCCAGTGACGGACAAGCCTATTCGGACAGTGTGTCCAGATACGGTTTTTTCTGCAGAGCAGTTGTTTCCTTTCTGGAAAACCTTGAAAATATTCCGGATATTCTTCACTGTCATGACTGGCAGACAGGTCTGGTGCCTGCTTACGTTCGGAATTTCCGCAAACCCGCTGTTGTATTCACAGTTCACAACATGCATTATCAGGGGAACTTTGCTCCCGAGGAATTCTCTACTACATTCCTGCCCTGGTCTTTATTTACGATAGATGGACTGGAGTATTTCGGAACTTTCAGCTTTCTCAAATCAGGAATTGTTTTTTCAGATCAAATAACTACTGTAAGCACTTCCTATGCAAAGGAAATTCAGACACCGGCATTCGGTGAAAACATGGATGGAATATTCCGCAACCGCTCGAACAGTTTGACAGGGATACTGAATGGGATCGATTACGAAGTCTGGGATCCGTCCACTGATCCTTCCATTGCAGCAAAATACAGCGCTGGCTCAATCGGTCCGAGGAAAATTTGCAGGAATGAGCTTATCAGGCACCACAAGCTGAATCGGAACCCCGACGGAATGATTGTTGGGATCGTGTCCAGGCTTACCGGGCAGAAGGGGCTGGATCTTCTTTTTCCCATTGTCGGTAAACTTGTTCGGGAAGGGCTGAATTTAGTCATTCTAGGTACCGGGGAAAAAAGCTACATGAAGGGATTAACAGAACTCTCAAAAGCGAATCCCGGCAGAATCTCTGTTACTCTGGACTATGATGAAGGAATGGCTCGTTCGATATTCGCCGGTTGTGACCTTTTCATCATGCCAAGCAGATTTGAACCGTGCGGGCTTGCGCAGATGATGGCCATGCGGTACGGAGCTGTGCCTCTTGTCAGAAAAACCGGCGGACTTGCCGATACAGTGATAGATGAGGAAGACAACGGTTTCGGTTTTGTTTTTGATAATGCTGATCCGGATGAACTGTTGAAAGCAGTTCTTCGGGCAAAGGCGCTGTTCGGAAACAAACGCAAGTGGTCCTGGCTTGTTAAAAAATGCATGAACCAGGATAATTCCTGGAACAGCCGGGCTGAACCGTACGAACAGATATACAAAAAGGCAATTGATGTAAGGAGGAAAAGATAAAAGCTCCTGAGCATACTGTTGAATCTCTTCTTTCCGTATTCACTCAATTCTGGCAGACTGACAGCGCTTATTTACTTCTGAAGAATGTCAGGACTGCCGGGATTGTAATGATTGCTTCTGTAATAGTGATTTCTGCATCCGGGTACGTTCCAGCACTGTTCATCAACTGGGATAAGGTGCAGGAAGAATGGACTGATGAGAGGAAACCTGAGCTGATAGGACAGGAATTATCTTCTGCACAGGCAGACAGTGTTATAGCTGGAGAGATTTATGAAATGCGGGGAATGATGGAAAGTCTCCCGCTTGCAAGACTTATAGAAAGAGGAATGATGGCTGTCATCGGTGCCCTGGCAGCTTTTGGAATAGTGTTCGCGGTAGAGTCCAGAAAGGTTGGTAGGATTGGGGATTTCATAACATCCGCGATGCTGTCCCAGGCTGCATACATGCTTACCGGTGTGCTGCTGGTTGTTATTGTTATACTACTGAAAATACCCCCAACGGTAAGGCTGAATCTTGCAGCGCTTATTCCGGTAGATACTCTTTCTCCATCAAGAATTCACGTTTTCCTGTTCACATTTCTAAGGAATATTGATGTCCCTTCAATTGTAGCGCTTCTTCTTTGGGGGAGAGGGCTTTCAGCCATTCTAGGACGGAGGTACTCATGGGGTATCCGACTATGCTTTTCTGTATATATAATTGGAGTTATGCTAATTTCTCTTCCGGTGATGTTCGCACCGGCAGCTTAAAAGGAAAGGAGTGTTGAGCAAATGAGAAAAGTCTCAATATTTCTGCTCTTAATGGTCAAAGTGCTGTTCGGACAGGATGACGCAATTGTTCTGGACCTTTCCGGATGGGTTCAGCTGGCTTTTGAGAATTCTCCTGATATGGACAGGTCATCAGCGGATCTTCTTTCCGCGGATGCAGCAGTATCCTCCTCTAAATCATTTCTTTGGCCCTCACTCACATTCAATTCTTCGGCAGGGCATTCATGGAGTTCAACACCTGATATGACCGGAGGCTACACCGACACAGACAACGCCTCATGGTCATTATCAGCCGGTCTCTCCCAGGAGATTCTGGCGAGCGGCGGCAGCAGCTGGCTTCGATTGTCTGGAAGCAGGCATGCCAGAGAAGCGTCCAGATATGATCTGGATCAGGCCAGACTGGATCTGACCATGGATGTGATAGAGGCTTACTATGGCGTGATAGAATCAATCGGGCTTTATGCTACAGCTGAGAAAGCCCTTGATCGAACCAATGAGCAGATGCGAAGGATCCAGTCGCTGTATGACCTTGGAGCCGCAACGAATCTTGAACTGATACAAACTGAGGTTCAACAGAGTCGTGACAGCCTTACACTGCTTCAGAGGAAGCAGGCAGTGGCGAACACTTATGCTCTTCTGCATCAGACAGTCGGACTCGTAGGTTCGGATACGAAAGTAAATACAGATGCCGTTCTTCAACCGATATCAGTTAGATCAGCAATCAATATTGATGTTGATCTGTCCCGGAACATTTCACTTGCAGCTTCAAGAGAAAGACTTATTGAAGCGGAGCTTTCACATGAGGCATACAAACGTTCATACTGGCCATCTTTAAACGCAAACGGAAGCTGGAACTGGAATAATGATGAGCTTGAATTCGACGATTTCACAGATAGAGACAGCTGGAATGTTTCTCTGACACTGAGCTGGACTTTGTTTGACGGATTCAGCAGAGAAAGCAGAATTCAGTCATCCAGGGCTTCTGTTCTAAGGCAGCAGGCATCCTTTGAATTAATGGACAACTCGCTCAGAACCGCTGTATTGACTCGGCAGAACGATCTGATCAGTTCTATTGAAGCCTGGGAGTTGTCCCTGGAACTTCTGAATCAGGCAGAAGAACAGCTTCGGCTTTCAATGATGAGTTATGACCTGGGCAGTCTTTCCCTTCTGGACCTGCTTGATGCTCAGTCAGGAGTTTCTGATGCTGAGGTTACTGTTGAATCTGCAATTACATCTACTCTGATCGCTGAAGCCAGGCTTTTCGTGCTTCTGGGACAGACACCCAGAACAGGGGAATAGAATAAACAGAATCAAGATAAGGATTAGCTTAGTTCTGCTGCTAGTTCCTGTTCTTGCAGGCAGTCTGTCTGCGGGTAACAAATGGCAATTGCATGGCGTGAATTTTTCGTATACCCGTCCGGGTACATTTGAAGTAATTACGATGTTTCCGGTGATATGGGACATTCGGAGCACCGGGCACGTGTACCGCGAATACCTTGATGCATATGGTCTTCCCCAGCTGGAAGATCCTGTTCTTACCCTCCTTCTGGAGGCACAGCAGAGCGGTTTCAATACCGCAATAGTCAGATCTGAACTCTGGTATCAGGATGTTCCTGAACCCTACGGGGCTGGCAATGACCTTTTAGCCGAGACTGCAAACGCCATTCGCGAAACAGGTATGAATGTTATTACCGGAGGCTTCTGGACAAATTTCTGGAAGGTAGAGCATAATGATGCTGTTGTTGATTATCTCTACGAATATGTCCGTCAGACTGCGCTGTTATATGATGGTGACGTAATTGGAATATTTGGATTTGATGAACCTGCAGTGAAATATCTTGAAAATCCCGATGACGGATATCGCTGGCTTGGTATGGTGGATGATTATTCAAATGAGTGCAGAGAAAGGATTGCTCTTCCTTTTACATCTTTCATTTCAAAGCACGGGGATAACGTTTCCGGCATCTGGGTGCCTTACAGTGATACAACAAGTGTCCTGAACAGGTTTTCAAGATTTCTGGACATGATTACTCTCAACATGTATCCGGTTAAGAACAACGATCGCAGAACCAGAACTTTTGCGATGAACATTGACAGCATAGTGTTTTGTGGCGCAACGAATCTACTCCCATCGAAGTCGCCCTATTATGAGGTATTCTGCGATCAGGACGAGTTTTACACTGTGAACAGCACCAGTAAAGGATGCACTTTCAGGGTTTTCGAGTTCATATGGAGCCATGATTTCGAGGATTTTGAAATGGATCTTGTGTGGGAAACTGATCTTCCCTTTGAGCCAACAGATATAGCTTCGAGTGATTTCAGAGCATCCGATACAGGTTTAAGGGATGGAGGAAATCACAACATCAACGGCGCTGTTGTGCTGTGGGACAGCCTTTCTTCACCAGGGGGAGCAGTAATGGCTGTCTATTTTGATGGAACTGATCTTGTGCTCTCTCCATTGCCTGAATTTCAGGGGTCTGAAGGCGTGAAGCCACTTGCCTTCTGTGTTGGCGAAACAGGTTATCGTGGGAATGGAGGAGTATTTGACGGTGTGATCGGTAGAAGTAACACTGCAATTATGGGAGTTTATGGCGATGAAACAGGTGAAGTTTCAGTCAATGTTTTTTCCAGAGGGGAGTGGGGAAAATTTCAGCTGGATACCAGCGAACCTCTTCAAATACCCGAATTTACTCCAGATGAGGTTGTATGGGGAAGATTCTGGGGCGAATCGGAAATTGAAAACTGGCTGAATAACAATGACTGTGGATTCATACTGCTCAGAGGAAACGGACACTACATTGCCATCAGGCCATCAAACGATGAAGAGAACTGGACACTCATTCCTGAAAGCGGGGCATACTATGAGAACCTGTTTGGACCGAATTACGAACCGGTTTCCATATTTATCACCCGTGAGGATTCAAGTGAACCGCAGTGGTCTGCAGGTATAGATTTCATATCAGCGGTTTTTGAAGACAGATTCGTTCGTACGCGGAGTTTTACAGGCATCGCATCGTTCGATTCTCTGACAGATCTGGAGATTCGTGGTGACTTTACTGATATTATCGCTGCGTCAGCTTACCATCCCGATAAGCGATATGGAGATGTTCTGCTCTGTATTACCGATGAGGGAATCCTGAAATCAAGTCATACTATTCTGAGCGCTGAGTATGCCGAATTTGTTCAACTGCAGGAAGTGCGTTATGCCTCGGGTCAGGAGATCTATTCAGGAGCCAGAGTACTTAATACAAGAAGACCGATTCGAGCTGGTGTCCTGCTCGACTCTTCCGGTATCTGCGTTATTGAATCCGAGCTGTACTGGGATTACTACGATGAGATGAGATTCGATGTTTTCTCAGGGTGTTTTGAAACTGCGATGGATAATGGTGTGAGAACGACAGATATTGATAATTGTGTCTTTGCGAATATTCAATCTTACGGCAGGCATGCTTTTGGGCTGCCAAGCTACTGTGCTTCAAAGGATACTATGCTGTACATGGTTACAGTTCCCCTGATAAAAGGCTGCAGAGGGCTGGTTTTCTACGCAATGGATTTGGCTCTGAAATCCGGAAATCTTAAAAGCGATGGTTCTCTGAGATATCCGAATCTGCTGCAGAACTGGGGCCCCAGCAGAGATCACGGGAATATTGATCTGGCTGGAAGAATTCATGAATCAATCGCGATTCTTACCGGTAATCAGCCGGGTGGAGGACCAAATTACCTTGATGCTCTTGTCAGCGAAAGTTATGTAGCTCTTTCTGATGAAATCGCTGTAAATTGCATACTTGAAGCAGGGGGGTATCTGCCTCAACCGCAGAACAGCACTCTGAACTTCCTGGTGCTTGAGAAAAGTGACACTGGAAGAATTCTCCTTCTTGTTTCCAATGACTCGCACTATCCGGTTTCTGCCGGCCAGGCTATCTGCCTGCTCGATCGATTCGCTGAAGACTATTTAATTCATACATACGGGGGATTTTCCCCGATATCTGAAACCGTAAGACTCCTGGAACCCTTATCTTCAAGATCGTTCAACAACAACCGGAGCGATATCGGGCTTGTTCTTGACATGAGTGGCATGCCCCCTGTATCTGTATCTCTTCTGGAACTTGAGCCGACTTTTGAGGGTAGTTATCCAGGGGGAAGTACATTTCTGGAGGTTCAATTCTCAGGTGGAGGTTCAGTGAATCTCAGATTCAAGGTGACTGGAATTGATCGAAGTACTCTGTCTTTGTACGATCTTGCAGGCAGAAGAACAGAGACAATCTGGACCGGTGGCAGTTTTCCGGGAGTAATGGAAATTGCTTTGAGTTCCGCTCAAAGACCTTCCGGACTTTACTTCGCGGTTCTGGAATCTCAGCATTACTTCATATCCAGAAAAGTCATGTTGTTTCCATAGAATATTCGGGGCTTGCTTTTGACTCTGATTATTATGATAAAAGAAATTCCGAAAGTTCTCTATCAATTTCGCTAGGAGGAGTGAATGGGCAGACTTGCATTTCTATTTCCCGGTCAGGCTTCACAGAGCGTCGGCATGGATTCTTATCTGAGAGAATACCCGGACGCTGTTGATTTTCTGGACAGAATAAATGAAATGACCGGTGTTCTAGGATTAAGTGATATCATATCTAATGGTCCTTCTGAGATTCTGACTCGAACCGATAATGTTCAACCTGCTATTACAATGATAAGTATCTCCATCATGAATGTACTGGTAGCTGCAGGAGTCAAACCTGAAGGAACCGCTGGTCACAGCCTGGGAGAATATGCGGCTCTTGTAACAGCAGGAGTACTTCTCCCTGGAATCGCTGCTAAACTCACACGTATCAGAGGCGAACTTATGCAGCAGTGTGCCAACAGGCACCCTGGAGGAATGCTTGCTCTTATCGGCATCGAACTGGATGTTGCCAGGAAATGTGTTGAGGAAGCATCTTCAATTGGACCTGTCGGAATTGCGAATGTGAATGCCGCCGGGCAGGTTGTCATTTCCGGTGCGAACGATGCGCTGGAAAAAGCTGGAAAACTGTGCAAGGCAGCCGGAGCCCGTCGAGTAATCCCCTTGAAAGTATCGGGAGCATGGCACTCACCATTAATGAAAGATGCTGCTAAAGGACTTGAATGTGCTCTGGATGATGCCGGATTCTACGAACCTGAAATCCCGGTTGTAGCAAATGTAACCGCTGCTCTTATAAAGAGCGGTGACGAGGCCAAACAGCTTCTCAAGGAGCAGGTTACTTCACCGGTTCTATGGGCTGATTCAATAAAGAAGCTGCAGAACAATGGTTTTGACACTTTCATTGAGGTTGGTCCGGGGCAGGTTCTCCAGGGACTTCTCAAACGAGTAGAAGGTATAACTGTATACGGTACTCACGATAAAGAAGCTCTGGACAAGACTCTGTCTGAATTTGCATGAATTCACCTGACTTATCGATCTTTCGCTGACTGTTGCGGGATGACTGCGCAAGAATCAGTTCAAATCATATTCTGTAACTGCTTTACCAATTTATTATGTGCTTTGAAAGCAAGATGAGGTACTTCCCTTATTGGAACCCATTTTACTGCTGAAGCATCATCACCCGGTTTTGCCGTACCGTTCCAACCGATTACTTCGAATGAGATAAGCAGAATTCCACCGTAAGCTGTAATATCTGTTTCCAGCCCGAAAAGGCGGCTGTTCGTCAGTTCAAGACTGGTTTCTTCCATCAGTTCCCGAGATCCGCATTCAAGAGGAGTTTCGCCGGTTTCAAGAAATCCACCGGGAAGAGATAGCAGATCCTTCCCTGGCGGTACAGCTCTCCTTACAAGGAGAATACGACTTTCATCATGGACAATCAGAGCGACTGCGGGCAATGGATTCCTGTAATGAATGTATCCGCACATTTCGCAATGTAGATGTCCATCTCCTCCAGGTAACTGCTGAAGGGGAGAACCGCACTCTCCGCAGAAAGCTGGAGGAAGGTAAAAGGAATTCCCATTCGGTTTTAAAGGTAACGGACCAGCCTCAGGGAAATGCCCAGGAATGTAACCGCTATTTCGCCTGATGTTTCTGGAAATCACTCGTCTGACGAACAATCTTGCTTCATGAATGGCTTCTTCAATTGAAAACCCCAAAGCCAGTAAAGCTGCGCATGAAGTTGCAAGAGTGCAGCCGGTTCCGTGAACGTTTTCTTCCGTAATTCTGCTTCCGCCAAACCAGGTCTTCTTCAGAGGTGTGATAAGGACATCTGCAGGATTACCCTTAATATGTCCTCCTTTCACCAGTACTGCTCCGGCCCCCATCCGGAGGAGTGTTTCCCCGGCGTTTTCCATATCCTGTTTGTTTCTGATCGCAATGCCTGTAAGGATTTCCGCTTCATCAAGATTTGGCGTACATAATGTTGACATCGGTATAAGCCTGTTTTTCAGTACTTCAATAAGCCTGCTCTCCCCAAGAGAGTATCCGCCACCTGCTGTAAGAACTGGATCGAGTATGTAAGGAACATTCCGCAGGTCACCGTTAAGAGTTTCTGACAGAATTATGGCATTCTCCGCAGTTCCGAACATCCCGGATTTAACTGCGCTGACCGGTCCATCAGTACATATTGCTTTGATCTGAGCTGCTACTTTGCCTGCAGGAATTGCTTCCCAGGAAAGAACATTTCCACTGTTCTGGACTGTCAGGGCTGTCACAACCGGGCATCCGTGGATACCCATCGCGGCGGCTGTCTTCATATCTGCCGGTAACCCTGCGCCTCCGCTTGGATCAGTTCCTCCAGCAAGCAGCAGTACGGAGCGAATGTTATCAGATTTCATTATACCTTCCATAGAGCAGTCTAGCCTACAGGATGTAATGGAATTATGCTTACGGTTATAAGTGGAACTATACATACCAACATGGATATTTCCGAGTGCCCCATTCATGTAAAGTTAAATTGATAATCGGTTGCACATATTGCGGTTTATCAGTAATGCTTGAGAAGGTGGAAACAAACAGTGCGTCTGAACATGA